>CAWVYO010000032.1:0-21100 GCA_963934385.1 uncultured bacterium | reverse complement strand
AGAGCGCCTCACCAGGGGTTACTTCTTCTTAGGCGATGGCCATTATGTAGAGATGGAGCAAAAGCTCGAGGCTTGGAACAGCTCAGTCACATTCGGTAAGCAGTGCATGGGACTCAACAGTGACTTCAGAGCCCTCATAGAATCAGGCGAACACGATGACGGTACAGCGGCAATAGCGTTCACCGAGATCGATGTTCCCTGTGTATACTGGACTGCCACATCTCTTGGAAAATGGGCTAAAGCCCAAGGTTTGAGCGTAACACTCGCCAATATTCCTACCGTAAAAGAGTGGATTGGTCGCTTAGACACTTTAGCGCCTGAGTATTTTTATCAAGCAACCAGCCGGTACTGGGGTGCCTACTACGCTGCTATTCCATCCTTCGCAGGTCGTGATCTAGACCGCAGTCGCATCGAGTTTGACACCGCTATTGACGCGTTCCCAGATTACTTGGGTTCACACGTAGCGTTGGCTGAGTACTGGGCGACTAAAGCTCAAGACATCACAGTATTCGATGAGCAACTCTCACTAGTTCTTAGCCAATGCCCTAACACTCTCGAGGGAGTTCACGCGGAACAAGAGGCTGAGCATAGAAAAGCGACTCGCCTTCTAGCCCAACGACAAGAACTCTTTGTCGAATCAGACAGCGTCGCTGCCCCTGTGATTCCAGAAATAGACTGTACACCAGCACCGGTCGAAGAAGCAGCTGCTGAAGAGATAGCAACTGATGAGGCCTCTGCGGTCGAAGAAGCAGCTACTGATGAGATGGCTACAGAAGAGAATTCAGCGGTTGAAGAATTGCTCGGCGGTGAAGATTCAGATTCAACAGACGGCGAATAGGAGATCAACATGAAAAAATTAGCCTCAGCCCTTCTCGCTGCTAGCCTAGCCACACTGGTTATTGGCAATAGCACAAGCGAAGCCACAGGAACATTCACTCTCAACTTCGGTACAGTCGCTCCAGAGGGTACACCATGGGCAGACCACCTTCAGGCGACCAAGGTTCGTATTGAGCAAGAGTCAAATGGAGAGATTATGGTGCGCGTCTTCTTGGGAGGCTCACTGGGCTCCGAAGTTGAGATGGTTGAGGACATCATCACAGGGCAGCGCCTGCAGGGCGGTGGAATCTCAACAGCAGCGATTGCTCAAGGGGCTAATATTCCCTTACTAATGATGCCAGAGCTACCATACCTGTTCCGAAATTTCGACGAGGTAGACGCGGTGCTTGATGAGGTCCTTTGGGATCCAGTCTCTGAACACCTAATGAACAATGGGTTGGTAATGGGTGCTTGGGCCGAGAACGGCTGGAGAAACTTCGCCACATCTGGTCCCGCCTCGACACCTGAAGAGTTGGCACAGTACAAAATGCGTTCACAGGAGTCGCCAGTACACCTCGCGATGTACGAGGCGTTTGGGGTTCAAGCAGTAGCAAAGCCTGTGTCTGAAGTGCTCCCTGCACTTAACACCGGTATAGTTGACGGTTTCGACAACACCCCGCTATTCTCTCTTGCAGCAGGATGGATTGGGCCAGTTAGCCACTACACACTCTCAGAGCACATCTACCAACCCGCTGCCATTGTATATTCCCAAAGTTTCTTGGAGAGTTTGACTCCTGAACTTAGGGCTATCGTCCTCGGAGATCCGCGTGCGGAATCGGTCCAAGGCAGAGTGGGTGTTCGCGATCTTCAGAGAGAGCTTGTTAGTAGCATCTCCGATTCTGGTAAGGTTGTTACTGCGCTAACCGAAGAACAACGTAGAGTGTTCGCCAGACAATCACGAGATGTTCGTAGACACTTTGTCGTAGATCACCCTGAACTCGCAGAGATATTTGGTGAAGTTCAGAGTCGTCTTCGCAGCATGAGACAGTAGGGGCTGAAATTAATGAAACAGCCCAGCCTGTTCTCTAAAATAGTAGGAATTTTGCCGAGATTTTTTGGCTTCGTTCTATCTTTAATATTCTCGGTTATCGAGGCTGCAACTGGTGGTGTTTCACGAGGCTGGAAGGGACTACTTGGTGTATTCACCAGCGGACCGGCCCAGTCATTACTATTTTTCATCATCATTGGATTGACTGGAATTAGGGTAATCGTAGAAGAGTTCGCCGCGGAGTTAGACAGGCTGATCTCACAATTGGAGAAAGCCTTCATCACAGTAGCCATGCTAGTCATGGTGGCCCTCAGCTTTATTGACTACCTCCAACGCGAGACTGCTCTCTCTATAGGTATAGATGGGGCACCAAAAATGGCTACCGTACTTATGGTCTGGGTTGGCTTCTTGGGAGCATCCTTAGCAACACGACAGAACAAGCACCTCTCCGTGAATGTAACGTCACGTATCCTCACCCCCAAAGCGGCAAAATTCACACAGAGATTTGTCGCTCTTGTGGCTGTAGGGTTCTGCTGGAAGTTCATGAAATATTCGGCCGACCTGACTGCTAATAGCGTCGCTACCGGTCGAGAATTAGAAGGGTTACCACTCTGGGACTGGGCCATTCCGGGTCTAAATAGAGTTGTGTGCCTAATCTCCGGAACAGACGCCCCTGTATGGAGTGTTCCACTCGCGATTGGGTTGATTGTTTCAATGCTATTTAGCAGAAGAAGCCGCCAACTTAAGTCAGGTACGACGAGCACAAAACTATTCGCCCTCGACACCGTAAACGCCATTGGCTGTTTGTTCTTGCTCGGGGCTATGCTCGCTGGAAGTTGGAACCCCACAGACAGCGAAGGCGCACCACTTGAATGGCCGTCTTACACGCAATCTACAGTTCAAATGGATGCATCTGAGGCAGAAAATCTACAAGGAGTAATAGCTGAACTATTTCAAGACACCGGAATCGAAGCTGACGCCGATGCCGCCCAAGCCGAGGACCTATCCGAACTAATAGAGTCTAATCGAACAGCTGAACCGTTCCCACAATGGCTCGCTCAGATAGTTCTACCACTTTCCTTCGGGCTTATGGCCCTACGTTACCTACTGGCAGCAATAGCCGGAAGCTTTGCTGGTGAAAAAACGACATCGGAGGGGAATTCACCCCCCCCAAATCCCCCCGCATCAACGGGAAAAAACGGGAAGGACATTGTTTGGGCTGGGCTATTACCAGGAATACTATTGGGGCTAGGAGCCTCTCTAATCTACGGCAAGGGTGGGCTAATATTCGCCTCTGGGCTAATAATGATCCTTCTGGGTGCCCCGCTCTTTTTGGCTATCGGGGTCGCAGCTTTATCTTGTGTTGTCCTTCTTCAGGGCTTCTCCCCCGATCATGTAGCGAAAGACATGTTCGAAGCGGTGAAAAAGCAGGAGCTACTTGCTATCCCCTTCTTTGTCTTGGCCGGTAACATCATGACTCAAGGCACCATAGCTAAACGGCTTATCGGTGTAGCCAAAGCTCTCGTGGGGCGAACCCCAGGAGGTCTAGGTATAGCCACTATTGCCGCCTGTGTAATCTTCGCAGCTATATCGGGTTCATCTCCGGTTACGGTTATTGCAGTAGGCGGGATAATGTTCCCGATGTTGGTGCGGGATCGCTATCCTGAAAACTACTCGCTAGGCGTACTTACCTCCGCTGGCTCCTTGGGAATCATCATACCGCCATCAGTGCCGATGATTGTGTATGCCATAATGGTAAGCACAAAAGACTACCCTTTGTCCCCAAATGACCTGTTCCTTGCAGGGGTTCTACCGGGGCTACTGATTGCTGGACTATTGATATTCTACACTCTTTACCAGACCCGCCCAAGAGTCGGTGGACCACAAATTTTAATGCCAGAGATAGAGGGCTCCTATGGAGCAAATTTGGCAAAAGAACTGTGGATAAGTCTACCATCGCTGATCCTACCTATATTGGTTCTCGGTGGTATATACGGGCTCTTAGGACCACTTCGATTTGACGTGACAGAGGCGGCAGCTATAGCCGTTGTCTATGCTCTTTTTGTTGAATTAGTGGTTCACAGAGAACTAAAGATAAAGAAGCTCCCAAAGATAATCTCCGATTCAGGAGTCATGATGGGAAGCCTCTTCCTCATCATCGTCTTGGCGCTCGCTTTCAACAAGTTCCTAGCGGAAAGATATATACCGCAAGCAGCAGCTGAATGGCTCGCTGGTCACGTTCATAATGAATGGCAGTTCCTAATATTGGTAAATCTGTTCCTGCTCGCTATTGGCTGCATAATGGATATCTTGTCGGCCATTCTTATTGTGGCACCACTCTTGGCACCAATCGCCTACTCGTTTGGAATAGATCCCGTTCACTTTGGAATCATTTTTATCGTAAACTTGGAGCTTGGCTACCTAACGCCTCCTATGGGAATAAACCTATTTGTTGCATCAACGGTGTTTGACCGTCCGCTTGGCAGCGTTATCCGATCGGTGATCCCATTCTTACTTATTATGTTGGTAGCTCTAATCATAATATCTTGGGTGCCAGCGCTCTCAACTGTGCTGCTCTAAGAAGTAAAACCAAAGTACGAAAACACAGAGATTAAAATGGAACAATCAACCCAAAGCCGCGACGGTACCACACTGTATGTCGAGACCTACAAGTGCGACACCACAGAAAAGGCTCACGTTTTACTAGTACACGGGGCTAACGAGCACATTGGGCGGTACTCTCACGTAATAGATGCTCTAAACACCGCTGGGTACACCGTCACCGGAGTCGACCTCAGGGGACATGGTCGGTCCTACGGAAAGAGAGGTCACACAATGTCTTGGGGAGACTACAGGGATGACTTGCGAGCTGGTGCAAAAAAAGCTGGCTGTCCTGTTTTCGTTCTAGGTCACTCTATGGGTGGATTAGTTGCCGCCGACACACTCATAGATCCTCAATTTGAGGTTCGTGGACTAATACTTTCAAACCCCTTGTTTGGGCTGGCCTTCACCCCACCTGTGGTAAAGACCACAGCAGCCAAACTCATGTCTAAGATCCTCCCCGCTCTGTCTCTGGGTAATGAGGTAGTCGTGGAAAACCTCTCTCGTGACCCCGAGGTACAGACCGCCTATAAGACGGATCCACTTGTATCCAAGACTCTGAGCCCTCGATGGTATACGGAGATGCTATGCGCTATGGGTCGGCTTGAAAGAGACGGAAAAAACATCAAATACCCTACTCTGCTCCTTCAAGGGTCTGGCGACAAGATCACCAGCGTTGAAGCGGCTGCTGATATCGTAAATAACTTCGGCAGCCAAGATAAAACAACAAAGTGCTACGAAGGGCTTTATCACGAGATACTAAACGAACCTGAAAAGGAACTGGTGTTGGCTGACATCATCGCTTGGTTAGACTCGAAGATTTAAAAATAAGGAGTAATGATGAGTAACAAACGACGTCTCATTGAGATCTTAAAAGAAAAATCAGTGCGATTTGGGCACTTCGTTTTGGTATCGGGACGCGAGAGTGACTTTTACGTCGATGGAAAGCAGACTACTCTGGATGCAGAAGGCTCAAATATCATTGCAAAACTGATACTAGAACAGCTTGCTCCTGGTGTAAAAGGTATCGGCGGTCTCTCCATGGGAGCAGACCCAGTGGCTTCGTCGGTTGCTGCTATCTCTTGGGAGCGGGGCACACCTGTACAGGGATTTCTAATACGAAAAGAGGCCAAGGGCCACGGTACGGGTCGCTCAGTTGAAGGTCGTAACAGCCTGGAGGAAGGAGCATCAGTCTGTATCGTCGAGGACACAACAACAACTGGGTCGTCACTCCTGAAAGCTGTAGAATTAGCCGAGGCAGAGGGTCTACGGGTTATTCAAACGATCACTGTCGTAGATAGACAAGAGGGCGCAGCGGAAATGATGTCTGCTCGTGGCTACAGCCTGGAAGCTCTAGTCACTAGAGAAGAGCTAGAGGGGTAATCATGGAGAGATCTTCTCTTGGTGCTTCCATTCACGCATCGCGGCGCCACACCTTAATGTCACGAGTCGATGGCCCCGTCTTACTGATGGGAAACAACACACAAGCTCGCAACCTCCTAATGAACAAGCTCCCGTTTAGGCAGGATTCGACTTTTCTCTATTACACTGGCTGCTCAGCTCCTGGTGCAGCCCTCCTGTTAGACGGTAACTCTGAGACACTTTTCCTACCGATCCCTGGGGAGGGAGACGAACTTTGGCACGGGCCGCACCCGTCAATACAAGAGCTAGAGTCCGACTACGGTCTTGCGATTAAAGACAGTTCAGCGCTAGCGATCAGCTGTAGTGGACTAACCCCAAGCTCATTGGCTGTATCGGACCCCAAGAGCAACAGTATTGGGGAGCAGTTATCCGGCCGTTCTATGACCTTTGGCCGAGATATGGGCACACCCTCGCTGATGGATGCGGTGATTGCGCAACGACGAATAAAGTCTCCCGAAGAGGTTGCTCAGATGAGGGTGGCTGCAAAACTAACATACAACGCCCACGTAGCTGCCATGGGAGCTACACGACCAGGCGCTCATGAAGCAGAGATCGCCGCCGTGTTTAAGCACGAACTATTCAAGGTAGGTGCGAAAGAAGGTTACTCCGCAATAGTGACCGTAAAAGGCGATATCCTCCACAATCCATACTATAAAAATACCTTAGCTGATGGCGACCTATTGCTATTGGACGGCGGAGCCGAGGTTAGTAGTGGCTACTGTTGTGACGTCACGCGAACATGGCCCGTGACAGGAGTATTCTCCCCGATGCAACGCTCGGCTTACGAGGCTGTACTAGAGGCACATCACAAGGCAGTCTCAATGTGTAAGAAGGGAGTCCGATATCGCGATATCCATATGGCCTCTGTTGAGATGATAGCGCAGTGGCTCATAGATGAAAATATCGTCACCTGCGGATTGCAAGAGGCTGTAGAGACTGGCACTGCCGCTCTATTTTATCCACACGGCGTAGGTCACCTATTGGGACTAGATGTACACGACCTAGAAGCCTTCGGTGACCGTGCGGCGTATGCTGATGGCAGAGAGCGCTCCAAACAATTTGGGCTCGGCGCCTTACGCTTGGATTTAGATCTAGAGCCTGGACATATCGTTACGATCGAGCCTGGTTTCTACGTCGTCGACGCAATATTGCGCTCCAAGTCCTTAACTGGACAGCACGAAAGTCGTCTTAATCGCGATATTATTGATGGTTGGTCTGGTTTTGGTGGTATCCGTTTAGAGGATGACATCCTCGTAACGAATAGCGAGCCAGAAAACTTAACCGGCGCGATACCCATTGAGACAAGTGATATAGAGTCCGCCGTTGGGGGTTCGCAGTAGTTATATCTAACTACTCGGCCTTCGCCCTAGCCCTGATCACATCACCCCGAAACTCTTCGGTCAAATCACGTCCACACTCTTGAGCCAACTGGTTGAAGGTGTGGATAATAGCTTGGTCACCAAGCGCCATCATAGCCGCAACGTTGGCGTTTATCTGGCTCGCCGCGGTAAAGGTGTCAGGAGCTAGATCTCTCCTGCACGAGACATTATCTCTCCATGCTTGATCCCCTGTAGGACCTATTAATTCAGCAAAGATACGCATGAAGGCGTCAGCTGAACCATTAAATCCTGGCGAGACACCCCACTCAATTATCGAAACAGCCATATTCCACGAACTCTGCGGGCTCAGTGGGAAAGGGTTGCCTTCAGCCATAGCCTGTCGAGCGTTACTAGCCACATCCGCAGCGAGTTCTCTCTGCTGAACTTGACTGTCAAGTCGCGACGCGAACGCATCAGTGGCCGCATCGACTGCCAAATTTTGACCTTCAGCGATATACTCCATTCCAGAAATGACCCCGTCGTCATTAACATCTGACTCAAACTCACCAAAATCTACCACTGGGTAGATTCCGGTTCTTTCGGCATGAACACTCACATTATCGATATTGTTCACATAGTTGTGAAGCTTTGGACCACACCCAACAAAAAGCACCGCGCAAATCGGTGCTAAAAATACTAACGTTTTACCCTGTCTCATACTCTTCTCCTCATTTCGGTGTCACGAAGCCACCTTGGATCTTGATCTGGAAAATCTGTTGTGTAATGTAGACCTCGACTCTCCCGCCTAGCCAGTGCGGACTCTACCACTAACCAGGCCACCTGAGCTAAATTTCTGAGCTCTATGAGATCCGCGGTTAGCCTAAAGTCCCAATAATAATTGCGAATCTCCTCTTGAACGAGTTCTACCCTGTGTCTGGCCCGCTTTAAACGACGTGTTGTCCTAACGATCCCCACATAGTTCCACATAAATCTGCGGATCTCCTCCCAGGTGTGTTTAATAACTACCAACTCGTCGGAATTAACAGAACTTCCCGAGTCCCATGCAGGTAATTCTCTGTTCTTGAGCGTAGCCAGACGCGACGCAGACTCCTTGGCGGCGCGATGGGCATATACTGCCGCCTCCAAGAGAGAATTTGAAGCCAAGCGATTAGCGCCATGGAGACCCGTGCACGAACTCTCGCCTACGACAAAGAGACCTCTCAAAGTTGACTCTCCATGCTCGTCTGTGGCGACGCCTCCACAATAATAATGAGCTGCTGGAACAACAGGTATGCCATCCGATTCCATCATGATGCCCAATGTGGCACATTTGTCATATATAGATGGGAACCGCTCTTTCAAAGATTCGGCGCTGTGGTGTGTCATGTCCAAATATACGCAGTCACCACCAGTTTTCTTCAACTCAGAGTCAATCGCCCTAGCGACAATATCTCGAGGAGCGAGATCACCTCGCTTATCGTACTTTTTCATAAAGGCGGTACCATCGGCTCGCCTGAGAATCCCACCTTCACCCCGAAGCGCCTCTGAGACTAAGAAGCGTTTTGCATCAGGGTGAAACAAGCAAGTGGGGTGAAACTGTACGAATTCCATATTTTGCAGCAACGCGCCCGCCCGATAGGCCATTGCCATACCATCACCTGTCGCAACATCTGGATTGGAGGTGTATATATAGCTCTTACCAGCTCCACCGGTACACAGCGCAACGATCTTAGCCCCAAAAACCTCAACATCCCCTGTCTTACAGTTGAGGGCGTAGGCCCCGTGAACCGTGTCGGGGAATGGTGTTAAATCCTCTTCCCTCCTAGCCAACCAAGAGCCCGTTATCAGATCAACAGCCACCATATTGGTGTGTACTTCAATATTAGGGGAGGCTCGTACCTTCTCAGTCAACGCCCTGACAATCTCAAAGCCAGTTTTGTCTTTTGAATGTAGGATTCTACGTTCACTGTGACCGCCCTCTTTACCGAGATCGTACCGCGTGGAGTCTCCTGACTCTCTTGAGAACTCTACCCCTAGCTCAATGAGCTCTCTGATTCTCTTCGGCCCCTCTGAAACCACTCGCTCGACAGCATCTCGTCGACACAGCCCAGCACCAGCCACCAACGTATCACTGACATGGCTCTCTATAGAGTCAGAGTCGCTCCAGACCGCGGCTACACCACCTTGGGCGTAACGGGTGTTTGACTCAGTGAGTTCACGCTTTGTGAGAAGGACTACGCTACCATGAGCAGAAGCCTTCAGCGCGAACAATAGTCCCGCCAACCCTGAGCCAATAACTAAAAAGTCAGACTGCACTTTACTCTCTCGGAAAATGGAACAAACATCGTTGACCGCGCTATATTGCCACCATGGTAACAATATTACTCTCTCTTCTTATCTTATCCACAGCGTTTAGTGGTGATATTTACATGCGAGAGAACGAAAACGGCACAATCTCTTTTACTGACTCGCCAACGACAGAGGAATTCACAGTTTTTATTGGGGATCGACCGGCACCCGAACCAAGTCACGTGAATACAACTACCTACCCAATGCTGAACAGCTTTGATCATCTCATGCGACGGGCGAGTATCTCAACTGGCTTACCCGTTGAGTTCATCAAGGCCGTATGTCTAGCTGAGTCTGGGATGAACTCAAATGCCGTTTCGAGTGCGGGAGCTCAAGGTCTCATGCAAATTATGCCTGGCACTGCAGTCGAACTCGGGGTCGAGGATCCTTTCGATCCAGAGCAGTCCATAGATGGGGGAGCGAGGTACCTCGCCACACAACTTGCCCGCTTCGGGTCTCACAGACTGGCATTAGCTGCGTACAACGCAGGACCACACAACGTTATGAGGCACAACGGAATACCTCCATTTGAGGAGACCCAGCACTATGTAGAGAAGGTGATGGACCTTTGGTCTCACTTCCGTTACCTGAGAACCCAACACGGTTTGGATAGATGAAAAGAAGAGACAACACTGGTTTTTGGAACATACCAAACAGCATCACCGTAGGAAGAATAGCGGCGGTTCCTGTAATGGTATGGCTTTTGTGGCAGCCTGCCGCAACGACCGAGATACCAAGTAAAAATCTTTGCATAATTACAATGGCTATTTTTGCGCTCGCCATGCTGACCGATATTTTAGATGGATACTTGGCTCGTAAATGGGGACTAGTGTCTGTAATAGGCGCATTTCTGGACCCTCTAGCCGACAAGCTTATGGTCACGGCGACGCTCATCATGTTGGTACCCCTAGGGTGGTTACCAGGATGGATCGTAGCTGTTCTTATCTGTAGAGAGCTTACCATCACCGCTCTTAGAACTATCGCAGTATCAGAGGGGCTCGTGCTTAGAGCGAGCCTATGGGGAAAGTACAAAACGGCTAGCCAAGCTACATCCCTTGGGTTCTTGTTGTGGCACCACCCAACCAAGCTGTTCTGGGTTATCGATATTAACGCGCATGCATGCGGAGTCGTCCTAATGTATGTAGCCCTGTTCTTCTCTCTGTGGAGCGGCTGGCTCTATCTGTCACAATTCTTCGCGCACGTTTCCCGAGGCAACAGCCAATCAGCCGCCTGAGTACTTCCAGGCGACAAACAGCCTAATGCCTTCAAGTAAAGAGACAGAGGCACTGTAACCTAGCTCCTGTTTTGCGAGGCTTACATCGGCCCAAGTCACCGGTACATCACCCACTTGGTCCTCTAGTTGCTCGATCTTTATGTCGATCTCCAAAGCCTTTCCCAGCATGGAAATCAATTCGTTTAGACTGACAGGGTTTCCATTTCCAAGGTTATAAATGGCAAAAGGGCGTGGACTTTTCATTGCCAACAGGAATCCATCCACAATGTCTGACACGAAAGTATAGTCCCTGCGAGATTCGCCGTTACCAAACCTAGGAATAGCTTTACCAGCGAGAGCGTGCTCTGCGAACAAGTGAATAGCCATCTCGGGTCTCTGCCCAGGACCGTACACTGTAAACAAACGAAGGCAGGTGACGTTGATCCCCCAGGTGTTGCTAGCAGCTCTAAATAGCAATTCTCCCGACAACTTCGATGCCGCATATGGGGACACCGGGTTGTCCACGCAGTCAGTCTCTGCAAACGGTCCGTCAGTCCTAGCACCATATATTGACGATGATGAGGCATATACTGCCCGCTTTACCCCAGCACTAACCATCCCTTCAATAAGGACTTGTGTCCCCACTACGTTGTTGTCTATGTACTCCGCTGGGCGCTCAATAGAGTTCCGAACCCCTGCTTTGGCGGCCAAGTGCGCGACCAAATCCACACCAATAAGCGCCTCTCTTACGGCTTCCGGATCTCTTATGTCACCCTCTATTAACCGAACAGATAGACCTTTAAGATTTTCTCGTTTTTTGGCGACCGAGTAATAGGGATCGAAATTATCAAGTACCGTCACTCGATCTCCTCTCTCGATGAGCCTACGCACCAACTGGGAACCAATGAACCCAGCTCCACCTGTTACCAAAACATGCAAGTTTACTCCCTTTTCTATCTACTAATGATAAGACGATAACCTTGCACAACCTGATTTGCCGCACTACCTCGCAGATGTGATACGACTAGCATACAAATTAACCCGACCACTTTTTTTCACTATGGACGCAGAGACGGCTCATAAAAGGGTCCTGTCTTTTGTACACAACTGGCCGAAATTGGCAAACTCACTATGGTTTGGCGGACACCCCCCTAAATCGGCTGCATGTTCATTCCTGGGATTAGACGTTCCATCTCCAGTGGGATTGGCGGCAGGCATGGACAAAGAAGGCGAGGCATTACTCCTTTGGGAACGCCTCGGTTTCGGTCACATTGAGGTCGGGACTGTCACCCCTAGACCACAAGAGGGCAACCCGACTCCTCGAATCTTTCGAATACCAAAGGACAAAACCGTTGTAAACTGGATGGGCTTTCCAAGCAGCGGAGTTGAAAATGTTCGAGAGCGATTACTAGACCAACGAGAGCAAGGTTTGTGGCCCAATATTCCCGTCGGTTTCAATATTGGGAAGAACAAGTCGACTCCCCTAGACGAGGCTGCTGACGATTATAAGCTCGCAGCTAATCGACTAAGAGCACTTGCAGACTTTTTCACGGTGAACGTCTCATCCCCAAACACCCCTGACCTTAGAAAACTACAAGACCCTAAGGCAATACGACCGATACTAGATGGGGTAATTGAGGTGGCTGATGGCTTGCCAGTCCTACTAAAAATCTCTCCCGATATCAATCCAGAAGTGATGCTACAGACGATCAACGTAGCAATGTCAGCCGGAGTCAAAGGGATAGTCGCGACAAACACCACCACCAGAAGACCAACAATTGAATCTAGAAGTTTTGAGTCTGGCGGACTGTCTGGAGCCCCACTCTTCGATATCTCCAGCCCCGTAATAGAATCAATCATTCAAGGCGTTGCTGGTCGCGCTGAAGTAATTGGTGTTGGAGGCGTCTCTGGACCCAAGCAGACTAAGACCCTACTCAATATGGGCTGCAGCTCAGTGCAACTATTCTCGGGAATGATCTTCGAAGGTCCTGGATTAGTTCACCAGATTAATAAAAACCTGTAGACTGCGGACTAATTAGGTCAGCTCTTAATTTTCTTCTTCTTCTTCTTCTTCTTCTTACCGAATGCTGAATCTGAGCGTACAACTGGCGCCGCTGCCATTCGGGCATCGTACCCTACGCCTTCGGCTGGCTTGAACGCATCTACTTCTAGGATCTTGCGACCACTTGGTCGCTTGAGCCATTCAACAACCGCTTCAGCAATTCTCGCTCCAGCCGGCTCTAGGGGTGGGAAGTGCCCCACATCATCAAACCGCCAGGTAATAGCGCAATTGTGATACTCACCAATCATTCGACTGGATTTGAGAGGGATAATGGTATCTAGACCACCGAAACAGCTCAACACCGGTATGTTCGCAGGCTGAACAGATGGGCGTCTAAAAGCCAACTCTCGGCTAAGCTTATTGGGCCATGACATTATCTTACCCAATACCTGGGGTCCATCGCCTGGCGGAAGCGACGACAAGCCCGCCCCTTCATAATTACTGTTCGAGAAGTTTATTCGACGACCCATTGCTAAAGCAGGAAGAGCTCCCATTGCAGCCTTAACTGAATACTTTGTCGGGATAATTATCACCTCTTTGGGTGGAGTTGGACAGAGCATAACGATAGCGTCTAACTCAATCTCTGAAGCCAGCCGCTGAGCGACTAGACCGCCAACCGAGTGCCCAACAATTACTACTCGCCCCTCAATGGCATCGACCACAAGCCGAACCCTATCGACCACGTCAGAAAACGATGGATCCTCATCTGCATATTTTCCGTGACCAGGCAGATCAATAGCCCACGAGGTGTAACCAGCCTCAGCAAAAATCGCCTGATCCCGCTCCCAAATCCAGGCACCCAACCCCATCCCATGGAGAAGAAGTAGTGTTGGTTTATTAGCTTTAGAACCTGCGTTGTCGATGTTGCCACTAACAATCGTTGAATCTCGTAAAATGTTCACTGAACCAAGCTCCTGCGTATAACTTCATCTATATAGCCATAAGGCAAGTCGATGTACCACTCTTACGATACATTCGCAATCGGCATATGGAATAGAGTGAACTGACCCCCAACCTTATAAACGCGATACATTCGAATAATGACATACTCAACAACAGATATTTCCACATTATCTCTTGAGGTCGAGAGGCTCCGTTTTGCATCAGAATTTGGGCTAAAAACAGACCACGGCAGGCTCTTACAACTCTCTTTAGAGTTGTCGACTAGGGTTCCGCGACACCCAATATCACTCAACATTCGAGCTTTTCAGTTCCTACCGGAGACCGGCTTACCCCGCCCTTCAAAACATTTATCAGAGGCAGCCTCAATATTTGCTAAGAGCGACTTCATTGGCGCCCTAGAGAGTGCCAAATCCGCACTCAAGGCGATCGAGGCAACCAGCAACAGTCTAGTAAATCAAGGTCGCGCAATGGTAGTAATCGGAGACCTACTACTTCTAATCGGAAAGACAAAACAGGCTGAGAGTTTTTTCCTGCATGCCAACTCTCTCCTTGGAGACCTCCCGCCCATTATTCTAAGATTGGGACAGGTGAAGTACTCGCAAGGCCTCGCAGACGACGCCCACAACCTGGCGAAGGAGGCCCTCAGCGTGAACCCTTTGTACGGTTCAGCTATGATGCTTTTCTGGGAATCCGCTATTAAGCAAGGGCGTCAATTAGCTCCACTTCCACTCCCCGAGCGAGCCACTATAGACAGCTCCAACAACATGCGGATAGATCCAAGCTTAAGCGGTAGGGCTCTACTAGCATGGAAGGCGTGGTTGCTGGCTAAACCTTCCGAAACCCCACACTCACCACCCAAGAAGGGGCAGTACAATGCCCTAGTCGCAGCCTGGCGCAATCAAAACGAGGACCAAGCTGAACAGTACGACGACCCCTCGCTAATAGCCAAGGCAGACCTAGAGAGACTATCGCGTTTTGAAGATGCGGGAATACTAGATGGATACCTATGGCTACAGGGACTAAACCTATCCAATGCCGACTCCTGGAGACAGTGGTCGATAGCTAACCCTTTGGCAATGAACGAATTCTGGAGCAAGGCCCCAGAACTGTAAGATTACCAGAGTGGCTAATAGTCGCTTCTAATTACCAGTACACGCAATGTTCAACGTTACTGAATCAGCCACTGATGACGCCCCGTAACAGTCTACAACAGTCAACTCTACGTCTACAGACTCCGTGTTCGTAGTACCGTAGGTCGCAGATGGACCGGTAATAGTGAGCACGGGTGAGGCAATCGTCGAGTCATCCAGCACACCTACGGATGAACCATTGGTGATAGTCCAACTGTATGTGTATTGATCGGAATCCGCGTCGGTGGTTCCACTTGAATCCAAGGTGAAGTCATTATCAGCGCAATCGTCACAGGTATATGTAGCACCGTAATCTTGACTCTGGCAAGAAACAGACTCTGACCATGTCTGGTCTGAGCCCGCATCCGCTACTGGAGCGCTGTTTGTCTGCCTGCTTGTTATTGAAACCGTTAAAACTACGGGGTACGAATCGGTACCGCCATCGTTCACGGTCAATACAAACGTGTACGCCCCTGAGACATCAGGAACAAACATCGGGCTCATGTCAGTAGCCATAGAGATGTCCGATGTAGTTAACGCTGAAGCGTTAGGCGCAGCAGCTAACTCCCACGAGTAGGTGAGAGTTCCTCCATTAGGACTGTTATCTGGATCATACGAGGTTGAAGCGTCTAGGTAGATCACATCACAGTGCTCTAAAGAGCTTGATGTGGTGTCATAGGTAGAGATTGCCACCGGCATTAACTCAATGTCTCCGTCGCAGTCATTATCCTTCAAGGGATCGATCTCGGGAGCTGACTGATAGACATCTGGATCCGTGTCGTCGCAGTCTCCTTCGCCAATGGTCATTCCATCACCATCGTGGTCTATTGAGGCACACCACTCATTAACATCGCCTGGCGAACCATAGTCACCACCGTCCCATGCGATTGTAGCCTCACACCAGTATTCTGAAGATGACTCTGAGCCACCGTTGGTGTAACCCCAAGGATCCAGCAATGTGCTAGCGCCATCTGGGTCGGGCATGGTCAGACCATCGTCCCAAAACACGGAATCTAATAAAACACTATCTAGGGTTATAGAAATATCATCGATTTCGTTTGAAAGCGTAATTCCAGTGTAGACATAATCGACAGTAATGCCACCATTTGTCGAGGTATCACCGTTACTTGCGAAAACAAAATCGGCACCAGCGTCTATCGCAATCACATCTGTTCCTGTGACTGTGTGAATGTCACCATCTGTCGATGATATCACCAAACCACTAATATTGATCACAGCCTCGGTCATATTTCGAACTTCAAACCACTCGCCATTAGGATCTGAAACCTGACCTGGGTTCCATAAAATTTCGACTATGCGTATAGCACCCGCCTCAACCAAGCTCTCGTCAACCAAGCCATCGCAGTCGTTATCCTTTCCGTCACCGCTAATCTCCGTGGCCCCTTCAAATACCGTCGAGTCCGAGTCGTCACAATCTCCATCACAACTCTTTACGCCATCGCCATCAACATCAAAGCCCTCGTCAATCTCACCGTCGCCGTTGTTATCGATACCATCACACTCTTCTTCTGAGACGCAGTCCGCGATACCGTCACCGTCACTGTCGGCGTAGCCTTCATCTACCTCACCGTCGCCATCATTATCGACTCCGTCACAGGTCTCGTCATCTACACAATCGGCTATTAGGTCTCCATCCGAATCCGGGTAACCCTCGTCCGACATGTCATTACAGTTATCGTCGATCCCGTTACAGTCCTCCAATCGGCCTGGGTAAACATCTGGATTGTTATCGTCGCAATCGCCGTCAGCCTCGGACACACCGTCTTGATCAACATCCAACCCATCACCCTGAGTGTCGACAGTACTTGTGTCATATGTATCGGTTTTCTCAGCGCCACACCCCATTGTTCCGACCAACCCCACCGTTAACAATACTCTTCCAAAATAGGTGGTCATCCAAAACTCCATTGGCGTCAAAATAGGCGAAAACAATTCAACCGGCGGCCATGCATTTATAATCTATCCGAAAACAGGGGCTGAATGCAACTTCTTAGCTCTTTTAGAATCACCTAGTTCAAAATTGATTCGAAAACAGTCTTGACATGCGTCACTTCTAAGATATTTACGGTGCGCTGACTGTGCGGGAGTAGCTCAGTGGTAGAGCCCCACGTTGCCAACGTGGCTGTCGCGAGTTCAAATCTCGTCTCCCGCTCCATCAAACGCGTCACTTTATTGGGTGACGCGTTTTTTAATTTAATAGTCAACGATCCTGCCGTTACTCAGCGCGCCCGTCACTAAAACTCCTCCCCTTCCACTCGACCCTGTACGAAAACATTGAGGATATCAGGATCCAAGCCAAGACTAGGTTTCCTATCGGATGCGTTAGTGCATGCCATCCAGATCGTCCGTCCATGCGCTCTACTCGGTACCTAAATAATGGTACTAAGCACATCAAGAATCCGCTCCACCAGAGCCAGATCGCGGAAACCGAAACCAACCCCGTCAGCGATGCAAACACAAGAACAGGAAACGCCGTAACCGGCAGTAGGGTGCCGACGAAAACGAACAACACTGACGCACACCCAACCGACGGGCTCCTACCCATGCCTTCATAGAGGTTCTTTCTATATCCAGCGACTATCTCAGAGAGGCTCCTGTACAGGCGCACGCTAAAGGCACCCCTACCGTGGTACATACCAGTACTTAATGCTCGCTGCTTAAACGCTCGAGCTAACCACACGTCTTCTAAGACAGCTGATTTTACTAACTCATGCCCGCGTACCTGCTTCCAAACAGACCTCTTTACCATGATAAACTGACCGTTAGCGAAGGCTTGTGAGTTCGACTCATTATTTACAGCATCAAAGTCAACGGTACCTCGTATCAACCAACCGACGACAGGGATAACAGCCCCTTCCCAGAACGAATCTAGCGTCCAATCCCCAAAAATGGACATCAGATCTAACTTCCGTTCGATTGTCACACTCAAAGCTGCGGCTACAGCTTTTGGCGACAGAACAACATCGGCATCAATGAATAATAGGTATTCTCCTTGGGACTCAAGCCCCAATCTCTGGCAAGCCCAAGGTTTCCCCGCCCAGTTAGCCGGTGGTTCACTGCCATTTATCAACCTAAACCGATCGTCCCCGCTTCCCGCCTCAATGGCTTCGGCTTCGGTGTTGTCCGATGAGGAATCGTTGAGAACAATAACTTCCACATAGCGATACTCTTGAGCCAAGGCGCTGAGTACAGCTTTTCCGATGTTACCCTCTTCATCCCTGGCTGGAATACATATGGACACCAACGGCTCAACAGTGGGTTTGGCGTTTAGATCCAAGCGCCACCCTCGCCCCCAGTTTTTGACACCGATCACCAATAATAGCCAGCCAATGGTCAAAACAGATAGAAATGCCCCGAGTATTAACTGTGAAAAGGCCGGTTCACCCCAAGTCATCATCGTTTCACCAGCTTACCATCAGTAACGACATGAACATCCCCATTATTCGCTTCGTTACTGGGGTCTGTCAAGACCTGACCCCGGACAATATTCAGTCCAGGTCCAACGGACCTTCCGGGAGCGATCCATACTCCGCTTCCTACGGTTGTGCCCTCTCCTAAACAGGCTCCAACCATGTTATTTGGAGCAGCTATCTTACTGTTTCCGACGAGCACATAAACGTCCCCTTCCAGCGCCTGATCCATTGTAAACGAGCCCGCCTTCAAAGATGAGTTCGCTCCGAAGACAGACAGTTGCGCAGTACCTGCGACACAAGCGCCCTCCTCAACAAGAGAGTATTTCAACATGGCTTGCCGTTGAACTAAAACTTTTGAGCCAAGTATTGCCCCCTCAACTAATGATTGAGCCTCAATCACTGAGCCGCTACCAATAATCGAGCCTCTGACAACGGCGTTTGGTCCTATCGAGACGCCCGTACCGAGGATGCAACCCTCAACAACGGCGCTCTTGTGAATCCTTACCCCTGAGCCTTTCGATGTGAGTGCTGCTGAAAGAGACTCTACACTCCAGCTCAATTTGGTCAACCCCGCCCAAGTACACCTCATTGCACCCCAAATTGCCGGACGTTGAACACATTCACCCCACAGGCGCGGACCTAGACCAAGTAGATTCAACCACAAAAGCGTGTTCCAGTGGCGTATGGGGGCGACTATATGATCGGAGACAATCCAATCAATACCGTTTGCGACTTCCATTATACGCTCTTTAGGAGTAACGGTGACAACGTCACTATTATCCATACGAGCCTCGAAGTCTTCTGTTCCGGATGCTGTAAGATAGAAAACATCCGCCGAAGCTAAATCAAACAAGGTGCTTTGGACAAAAGCACCTACATCACCACCAATAGCAAGGCGACAGTCTGAATTTGTCTTCCTTCCGGCTTTTACCAACAAGGTTAGCGCCTCGGGACGAACAGCTAAGCCGCCTTCGACTATCAATGTCTCGATACCAGGTACAATCTCTTCAACTAGCTTTAATCCTGCCTTTGCAGCAGCCCAGCCAACGACCTCACCTAATTTCATCCCCCAAAGTGTTAGATCACCTCCAGGGGAGTCGAGACCTTCCACCTTGTTATCCCACACCTTCACGTAAAGGTTCACCATAGAGACAACACAGTAACAAGGTCACTCCTGCTCAATATAGGAAAGCTAGCCAGGGCATTTTCAACAGCGAGGTCGTGCATATCTGGTCTCACATTATCATCCTTGTGTACCACTAGATAACGCACTCCAGTGAGACAACGGCAATCACCATCAATACCCTCTCGTATCAATTGACCGTTACACGCGCTTGATTCACCCGAGGGCTCACCACACTGAACTTGTGTCGAGGTAACAGCCCGGTCCCTTACTGCTCGCATCAGCTCCTCCCCAACAAAACCTGCCTCTGTAGCGCTAACGAGTGTTTGCCATATGCCCATAGACTCCCGGTTATTTGGGAAGTTTAGTTGCCCAGCTATAGGTTTCCTGTGCACTGTCTGTTCGTAGAGATAGGGTCTACCACCCGCTAAAGGGTAGTTCATGACTACCCCGAATGGCGCCTCAGCTAAATCCCAAATAGGCTGCTCAATTTCACTGCTTTGCAGATCGGGAAGACCCGCTGTGGGAGCCACAAACCAAGCCTCGATAAGCAATGCGCCCAAAAGCCCAGCAACAAACCTGTTGCTACGGCCCACCGCCACACCCGCAGCAATCAACGCAAGAGCTAAGCCCGGCACTACAGCCAACCTAAACAAGAGAGAAAGCGAGCCAAAACCTTGCAACTGCTCCAACAAAAAGTAGGGCATTGGAAAAACCAAACCGTCACCAAAAATAAAGGGGCTTCCATTTTTGACAATCACTGGCCCCATCGCCAAGACTCCACCTACTGCACCAGCCGCAATTAGGGGCCAATGGACCTTCTTCTTACGACGAACGCCAACTACGGCCATTCCAATCAAAACCCAGCCCAAATAATGGCAGTGAATAAACTGCTCACCCTCTCGAGATATTTTTCTAAAATCCGGCGACCTCCAGTCTCCTGGCATCAGCCACCCCACTGGATCTGCGCTGCCAGTGGTGCGCCGCACCAACTGCAACTCCCTATCATTTTTTATACCTAGCTCTCCGCCAGTCTCGGCCGATGTAGTTGTCAAGATGGCAACTGGACCCACGACTGTAAGCGCTAAAAGACCAATAACTAGACCCCTCTTAATACTCTTTAGCCTCGACGTGCGCTCCAGCCCGAAGACGGAGATCGCGACTAAAAAAATCCAAGCTCCAACCCCCGTGTACCAGCCCCCAAGACAAACTAGACAAAGAGCCAAGGCGGCGGTGGTGATCCTGCGTACTCCGCCGTTCTCCACAGCTAAAATCACCGCGTATAAGGAGAGAGCTAACCATCCTCCGGCAAAAGACTCCGATGTCCCATTCTGTATCCCAGAGATTAATACTGGCGCTGTGGCAAAGGCAACACCACCGATCCAACCCGACGAGTCGCAACCATAGATATGCCTGGCCAAGAGGTGAGTAGACACACCAGTAAAAGTGATGTGAGCCAAGACTATAAATGTGTAGCCCCCCGATAAACCGAACACCGTAACAAAAGGCAGACCCAAAAGAGCATTTAGAGGGTCTGCAACGACGAGCTGCCCCACATGTGGCCAATCCAACCAAGGGACATCAAATGGGATGACGCCACTAATGATCGAGTCCTGGACAAACCAAATAGACCAGAGGGAGTTCCAGAGGTCCGTACGAGATGTTCCCGGGACTGTTTGA
>CAWVYO010000031.1:0-21225 GCA_963934385.1 uncultured bacterium | reverse complement strand
AGCGAGGATCGCGAGACGCTGATAGCAACAGCGCTGCGCCAGCTTGTGTAACCACGTCAACACTACCCAAAGCGCCGACCTTCGCAGCTATAATACCCAGATCCGAAAACGGCCCTGCCGCTGACTCCACAACCACCCGGTACTCCGGAGTTCCCGCCATCTCGCAGAGTTCTTCAACTGTTCCTGATGCAGCAATTTTGCCCTTATTAATCATCACTACCGACGAGCACAACGCCTCGACCTCTGAGAGGATGTGTGTAGATAGAATCACTGTGCTATCTAGCCCTTTGATTAACTCCCTTACGCCCATTGTCTGAACGGGATCCAAACCCGATGTTGGCTCATCAAGAATGAGTAGCGAAGGTTTGTGAATAATGGCCTGAGCAATCCCCACACGCTGTCGATACCCCTTGGACAAAGAGCCCAATATTCGATCTTCCCAACCATCGAGACCAACCTGGTCCATGACCTCACCGACGCGCCTGAGCCTATCTGACCGAGAAATGCCTCTAATCTCTGCTACAAACCTAAGGTAGTCTCCGACTGACAAGTCTAAGTAGAGCGGTGGGGTCTCGGGGAGGTAGCCAACGCGACGCTTAACCTCTTGAGGATCGCTAAATACGTCAAACCCGTCGATTTTAGCCGCCCCAGCTGTTGCCGGTATAAACCCTGTAAGTATACGCATGGTCGTGGTCTTACCGGCTCCATTTGGGCCAATAAAACCAAAAACCTCGCCTCGACCAACTGAGAAACTGATATCATCAACAGCTAGAAGGGGACCGTACCGTTTGGTTACACCTGTTACCTCAACCATGTCGCTCCCAATTATCGTCTTCGTAGATGTAATCTCTCAATCGAGGAGCGCAAACCATGAACTCCAAACTGATCACTATTAGTTTACTTTTGATCAGTGTCATGGCGGCACACGATGCTGAGGCCAACCCTACAAATGTCGACAGAGTAGTCTCTGTGGTAGGAGACATGGTCATCACACATAGCGACACACAGCTGGAGGCTGCGATTGACATTGTAATGCCATCATCTACACATCCGTTCTCCACACCTTCACTTATTGAGCGAACAGAAGAGATGAGATTAGTAATGCAGGTCGCAAATGGCGTGAGATCATACCAGCCGACTGAAGCGGAGATAGCTAACCGTACAGCGCAGATGCGCATGGCGTGGGGGGAATCTTGGGAGCGGTTCATCACGCAATTTGGGTTAGATGAGACCAACCTTCATCAGCTCGTTAGAACCAGACTTACTATTGAGCGATACGTCTCGCGAAATACTAGTGGGTTCTCAGAGGGTCAATGGGCAGATTGGGTAGACGGGAGAAGATCCGAAACCACAATTCGACGAGTCGCACCAAGAACTACGAACGACTCCACCACAGTTCCCTAACTAAACACTCCGCCAGACTAAGCTAGAGACTAGAATGCTGGTCTGAAATTGTAATCCTTAGAATACGGGGTCGCCTCTGCGATAGCTGGGAACAACCACCTTGTAATCTTGCCTCTAAGGCATCTCTCGAGGCCCTCGTGGGACAGGTCTTGCGCCGCTACGTTTATTTCACTTGTAGAGCCATCTTCATTAACAACGAAACTGACACTCCAGGTACCACTCAGATCTCTGTCGTTTTGCTGTGAATAACAGAATTCAGCTGCGCCACTGTTATCGGATATTACTCCCCGTATGGCTCTTCTAATAGCGGACGCGCCGGTAACCACGTCTGGATCATTGCTAGCAATATATGTAGCCGGGTCTCTATAGGAATCATCAGGGCTAGCCTCAGTAATGAACCCTACGCTTGGGACCCTATCAGCGTAGACCTCCTGCGGCTCCACAGCCTCTGACTCTACAACTGCCGCTGCAGCTTCAGCAACCCTAGTGACCTCAGCCTGCGCCGCCTCCTCAATTAAGCGAGCCTCCTCAACAAGACGCTCAGTCTCAGCGACTGCAGCGAGCGCTTGACTCTCGGCAACCGCTCGGTTGTTTTGTTCTCGCGCTTCGACCCCCGAAACATCGGCTGTAAGATCTTCAACAGAGCTCATGACTCCGTCATCTGGCTCCATGTTCCCAAATAAAAACAGTGCGAAGGCCACAAACAACATTGCCGCCAACACGGCTGGCACAAGGTTTGAACCTATTTTCTGACTTGACTCGCCTTGTTGCACCACCCCAGGATCGGTAGTCAACCCCGGATCTGTTGGCGCCTCTTCTCCAGGGATGGCATTAAAACAGGTGGGGCAAGCGCCTCCAAACCGTATCAGCTCCTCGGAGACCTCAGCATCGCAGAATGGGCAATTTTCCATGGTGTTAAAAAACTAGGGAAAGGGTTAAAAGTGCTATTTTGGGAATTAACCATCGCATGTGCGCGTGATTTAGCCTCATTAGATATTGTTCGACAACTATGTGCGCAAAGTTTGATTACATAAAATACGGTGATTTGACCTGTTTACTTGTTGACGGTGACTCCAGAAAAGGTGACACATGATAAGTCCAGTAGGGAGTATACCAGATGAGCACAATCCAAGATTATCTAAAGAGCATAACTTCAGATAAGCTCTTACCAATTTTCCACAGCAGTCTGGAAGACACTGTTTACGAAGTACTCAACAGCCGAGAGATCCCGGACAGGACTGCATTCAACGCGCTCAGGGATTCAGTTCAGGAGGCGAGAGCTCAGGCAAGTGCTGCCGCGGCGAGTATGCGTCGAATTGAAAAGGCCCAAGCGGAAATACTGAAGAGGATTGAAAAACTAGAGAAGTAAAATCTTTAGGGCTCATCTTCATGATCACAGCACGTTGCGCACCCCATAGGTGACATCTAAAACAACAACGCCCACGTTACAGGCGGCATGTAAGAAGGCGGGTGCCAACACTCCGCCCGTCTTTTCTCTAAGTAATCCAAACAAGATTCCTGGGAAAAAGATCGCGAAATGCCACCACTGAATGCCTACTAGCGAATGCCCAAATGCGAAGAAAATAGCTGTGAGCCAGAGCCCCATACCGCACCTAACCCCCATGATTGTGCTCTTTTTTGGCAAGACTTCATTCAGTCGAGTCTGAACATACCCTCTGTAGAAAAACTCCTCTGGGATGGCTACAAAGAAGACCTGGAACGCAATCAGAGTGAAAATCGAACTCGTCAACCTGAAGCCAAAGTCAACATCTGAACAGATATTGACGAAGGAAAACCAACCAGTGCTCTCCAGCATTCCTTCGACCACACCACAGCCAAAGGCCATCCAAAGGTGGTAGCCTAAAACCCATGGTGCCAACAAGATAAGGAACCACTTCATGCTTGATTTTAGGGCGCCGAGCCAGGCAGTAGTGTCTCGAAATCCCGGTACGTACAGCGGGTATTTGTAAGAGTCCACACCACGCAGCCAGCAGAGCCCCACTGGAGCGTATATGAAAATAAAAGGGATCACCGCTAGGACGGCATCTGGTAGCGCTAACGCTGAATGTAAGTGAACGACGCCTCGTATAGCTAGATTAGCAAGGAGCCAAAGGATCGTTAACTCAAAGAGGACCGCCGTGAGTTTCTCAGGCCGGCTGGCATCAACTGGACTCGAGGGAGCACCGCTCGTCAAACTGAAACTCCAGCACCACCCAGCTTATATCCAGCGAGGTCTAAAGTTACCCAAGCAAACCCCTCTTGCCTACAGCTCTCAACAATAGCCTCGCGAATACCCTCTCTAAAAACCTCCGCTAGCTCGTGTTCCCCGAGCTCTATTCTCGCCATCTCTTGCTCACCTATCTTGTGGTAGCGGACTCTAAAAGTTGCAAAGCCGTAGATCCGCAAGATGCTCTCTACACGTTGCACCTTCTTTACTCGCTCCAAGGTGACCTCAGTTCCCACTGGGAATCTACTGCCTAAGCATGCAAACGCTGGTTTATTCCACACACTCACCCCCAGTGTCTGTGCGCAACTCCTCACCTCTAGTTTTGTGAATCCAGCCTCCACAAGCGGATGTCGAACCCTGTGTTCGTCCGCAGCCTTAAGACCTGGACGGTGTTCGCCTAAGTCGTCAACAATTGTACCGTCCATTACCCATGATATGCCGACACGATCCGCCCATAATTCAGCCAGCTCAAACAGCTCAGTCTTACAGTGATAACAGCGGTCTCCAGCGTTAGCGCGATATCCATCACGCTCCAGCTCATGAGCATCGACTATCAGGTGCCTGACACCTAATTCTTTGGCAAACTTTACAGCCTCTGCTTTCTCCTCTGGCGGAAAAGTGGGGGAGTCAGCGGTCAAAGCCACCACCTTGTCTCCCAAGGTCTCGACCGCCACCTTAAGTAAGAGAGCCGAATCAACCCCACCTGAAAACACCACCAAGGCGTCCCCTGCATCAATCAATATTGCTTTCAGCCTTTCAATTGGCGACGAATTTTGACTGTATGGCGCAGGCTGCAGAACATCTATGGAAGTGTTGGTTGTCATAAGGCCCCCATAACCCAAAATCTAACCCTCAGCGGTAAAGGGCTCGAGTTGAGTCTAACCCCAAGGTCTGAGGATCGACTGTTCGGACAACATCCCGGTTGTAGGTTTCTCCATCTGTTTGCTGGCACAAATCGACGATTTCAACCCCTTGTACCTTGTCTCCATGAGAATCCAGTACCAGCCTAACGATCGGTCTCATCACGTGCTCGGGCTCAGACGGAGATGAGTAGACGATTCCCACTTCACCCGTTGACAGTAATAACGCTGACCCCAAAGGAAAGCGCCCCAGCATATTCACAAGAGAGATGACTATTCCAGGGTCTAAGTCCATACCCGCATCTCGGATCATGATCTCCAGCGCTTCATCAGGGAGTAAACCATCTCTCCATGGGGTAGAGGTAGTTAATGCATCATATGTCTCTGCCGTTGCAATAATCCTAGAGAAAAGGTGCTGACTTGGCCACCTAAGTGTCTTAGGGTAGCCCCCCTGATCGAACCCCTTGTGATGCTCAAACGCCACTGTCATCCATCGCCTAGCTGACACGTCCGCCCTCGCACCTTCAAGCAGAGCCACTACCGAATCAGAAGGGTGACGGTGTAGGATTGCTAGCTCCTCTAAATCTAGTGCCCCTGGCTTTGTTTTAATCTCATCTGGGACTGAGTCCATCCCCAGGTCGCAGGTAAGCGCAGCCAGACCAAGGTCAAGTAATGATGCTCGACTTAGACCGAACCTTCGACCAAGGCCAATAGACAGAATCAGAGTGTTTACTGGATGTCGAAGCTCGTAAGAAGTGTCACTCTTGAGGTTCACTAATGCGAGGTGTTGGCGCGGGTCTTCGTATGATTGATCAACCAGGTATTGGACGATTCTAGAGACGCCTAAGTGGATTCGCTTAGAACCAACACCTGAGCGCATCGATTCTACAACTCGCAGGGCTCTTAAGTACAATTGAAGAGCCCGGGTCGCTGCGACGCGAACAGACTCGCCCTCGCCTCCATACATCCCACCTAGAGTGCCTTGCCTCAAGAACATGACCTGAGAAAAGCGAATACTGTCTACTCCATCGTCGCCAAGAGCAGTATTTAGTTTTGCCGAGCCGTCGATTAAGGACTCCACATCCGAAACGTCCCGCTGCAGAACCTCAGCTCGAGCTAAGATCGTCACAACGGTACGCCAATCATGCATGTTGGTAGCGCTATTAATTTTTAGCCCACCTACCCCTCGCTGGTGAAGGTACCTATTCATATAGGAGACTTGACTTACCAAAGAGAGTTCAAACCTAATGCGAAAGTCGTTAATATGAACCGTCTCGTCCTCACCGTAGAACGTCAATTCACCTAGGTCACCGATCATCTCATTAGATGCTGAGACAGCCACTTTTAACGAATAATCCATAGCCTTGTTATCCATAGCGTGGATTTTTGCCGTTCGAATTATAGTCGCGATCCGGTAACACAACCTCTTTCCAGTGGTGTTTAGTCGTCGGAGATCAATCCCGCCCATCGCTTTGGAGTCAACTGTCGTCATCGTCGAGTCCCCTTAGCTGTAAGCGCCCTAATCTGATCCTTTAGCTCAGGGTGCTTTCTCTCAGCCAAACTGAGCGCCCCCAAAGCCTCGGGTGTCCCCATAATCGCCAAACTTCTAATAGAATTTTCTCGAATCCAGCCCTGGCTCCCCGCCAGCCGGGATTTGCCCATCACAATCGCCCGAAGCGTGGAGACTGCTTCTAGCCCCCCGATGTGCCCGTAAGCCATAATCCAAGCCTTCACTTCATCCGGCTCCAGTTGACTAAAGGAATCAGAGAGGAGCTGGTCCTCGATAACAGGTAAATCAACCCTGTTAGCGTATACCGAGAGATAGCGAAGAGCCTCAATACGCACTTCCTGCTCTGGATCTTTAAGGGCTGCTCTAATGACGTTTCTCACCTGAGTCGATTTTGTCTTACGCAGGGCCTTTAGCGCTGACGACCGCACATCTGGGCGCTCGTGTTCCGCTAAACGAAGATATTCCACTACGCCTGCCTTTGAGCCGAGTCTAGAGAGGGCTAGTAGCGGTATAGATGCCTCATCATCTTCACCAGTCACCAAAAGAGTAAGGATTGCCTCTTCGTCAAAACCCGTGGTCAATAAAACTACGTCCGATATGACCTGCCTAATACTCTCCCGAGATAAGTTAGAACCCAGCAACACCAACTCAGGTATTCTCCTTCGAGGAATTATCGACAGCACAGAAAAAAGAGCTGCTTGCTCTACTCTCCCTCGACAGACCCTACCCAGCGAGTCCTGAAGTCGTACGCGGTTGCCTTCTAGCACAATCTGACCCATCTGACTTTTCAATAATTCGGCATACTTGAAGTCTGGAAACATCTCGGGATCACAAAGGCAATTGAGCCTCCTTACCACCGAGGCAGCAAACAACACCTCTCCTGTAGCGATCATTATCACCAGATGTCGGCTCAAGTTTTTTCCAAACAAAAGCGCTGATGACTCAGTCATATCCTGCCTCATTACCTCGAAAAGCAGCTGACCAAACATGCTTGGTTCTATGTCTCTACCCGAGTCAATTAAGTTCACCTCTTCCTCAATAGACGCGCGGGTTGCTGGATCCATCTGAAGCAGCTCAACATCTCCCGCCCACTCTTCTTTCAGAGAATCACCGATCTCATCCTGAAGGGCCAAAAACATCGCCGCTTCATCCTGCTTTAACTTCACTGAGACAGTTGACTCACTCGCGTCAGCCTCTAATTCTGCCAAGAGACCCTGAATCTCTGGGACCATTACAGAATCACCCCTTAGGTGATTCTGATCGGAGCCACTAGACCTTCCAAGCATGACGTCTTCACGATTGGTAGCGTCGCCTAATTCATCCTCATCAGAGAACCTGTCGGCTACGTCAATATGTACATTCTCAAATTCCAACCGCCAAGCGGCGGCGATCAAGTCATCGTCTAACTCAGAGCGCTTAGTCCAATCGTTGCTTAAAAGATCGGCCAGTGCTGTTATCTCCTCTAGAGACGCCCCCTGCTCTATACCGATTGCTCTTGCTCCCTCGGCGTAGAGACCGTAGATCAAGTGACCACCTTGGGCATCCACGCTCAACACTGGGTGCCCTCGGAACAAAACTTGTTCTGGCTCAATGGTGACCAACATCAGATCGTTTGAGGTTAGAAATTCCTGAACTTGCTTAATAAACAGTTCCAAAAAACTGCGTGTATGGTGATGGCTTCTACCATAGAGGCGAGCAGTTCTACCGTGCTTGACCAAGCTCTGAAACAACTCTCTTACAGTAGTCTGAGCGACAATTTGATCCTGATGTTCTAAGTCAGGTTCAATCTGATCGAGAACCTCGCTACCGCCGCCAATCTTAGCTCCCGACACAAGACCCTCACATGCTTAATGCGCTCATTCTACATCAGAATGAATTGCTTTCGGCCCTTTTTCAAACACCACTTATGATCAATGTGGTAAAAAAGGTTGGCTGGAGACATAATGCAACGACCCCCATTGGGAGAAATCCTTTTAGACCTTAGACTGCTCACACCTGCCGAGGTTGAGCGCATACTCAAAAAAATGCGGGAATCGAAGAGCGGTCGATTCGGTGAAACAGCCATTGGGCTCGAACTGTTGGACCACGAGGGCTTAGCTCGAGCCTTAGCGTCTCAATTCAAGCTACGACACGTACCAGCAGAACGAATTGGGAGACTCTCAATACCAGAGCAAGTCCTAACATTGCTCCCCCACGACCTAATGATGGACAAACTAGTAGTACCCACATTTTTTGAAGAATCAACGGGGATGCTGTCACTATTAACTGGTGATCCCACAGACTTACCCACACTTACGACTGTGCAAAAGACCACGGGCGCTAAACAGCTTCGGCTCTTCGTTGCCCCAACTCCAGCACTATCAAGCATGATCTCTGGGCTCTTGAAGCAAGAGGGGTCTACCCCATCTACATCCAGCGCTCAGAAAAAGATGAACATACCGACCGCCATGAAGACCGTGGTATTAGAGATCGATTCCGAACGGTTAGCCGCACTTAGGATCATAGAAAAAAAGGAGGGAGGGAACACCGTATACATTCACGACCCAGAGCAGATGGCTCTACTTTTGGCCGTAGGTGATGTTGAGCGGATTGTTTACCGGCGAGAGTTCAGTGAGCTGGCGAGCCCGTACATTCCTGGCTGGCACCGTATTGCTCCGGGATTACAGATATCCACTGTAGATGGCTTCTCTCCTAGTCATGGTGGAGACAATTCTGGCCCTGGTTTTGATTTCCTACTCAAACTGATCGAATTTATTCTGCTTTCATCAGAATCTAGAAACATGACCGCCAGAGCTAGAACCCGAAGAACTGCTAGGCTCACAAACTCTGTCGCCAAGGAGCTTGGTGTAAGCCCCTTTTTAGCGACCGCAGCGGTCACAGCTGGGATGATGACAGAGCTAGACAAGCTATCACTTGTGCAAGGTATTGTAGCAGACGACACCACCTCTAGGGGCGGCGCTCGCCGATATGAACTCGCTAGAGCTATCCTTACTCCCATTATAGGACCTTGGGATTTTGACAAAATATTTAGTGAGCTAGAAGAAAGGAGAATCGGGCGAGAAACTCCATCAAAAAACATGGCTGCTGAAATAGTGTTTACAGTTCGAGCCTTTGTAGAGAGCGAACAACCTGGCGATCTCGATCCCACTAAAACAATTGGAGAACGGGCACATTTACACACTCATTTAGTTGTACAAGCGCTTGCTAAAGTACTGAAAAAGGAAAGCATTCGAGGTCTACTAGTTACCGCTGGTTCGGGGGACAGAATGACAACGGCTACAGTCGTAATAGCGGAGAGGGAGGCTGCTCTGATAACGGGTCTAGAGATCCGACTGGGGCAGGCTGGCTTTGAGACTATAGTCGTAGGCGACGGTGTTGCGGCGCTCAATCAAATAAGAGCCCTAAAACCAGTGGCCGTTGTTGCCAATATGCGCATGCCGAAGAAGGATGGTCTGTCATTAGTATTAGAACTCAAGAGCCAACCAGAGACACAAAATATTCCCGTCATTCTGCTCACCAACAGGAGCAGCGCTATCGACGTTGAGAGAGGTCTGGAGATCGGGGCCGACGATGTTCTCGAGAAGCCTGTTAATCTCGCTGTAATGGTCACAAGGATCAGAAAGTTCATTGGTAAAAACAGCTCGTCAGCTAGCCGGGCATCGTTGTCGGGAGATCTGGCAGAGGTGTCAATAGCTGAGCTTCTTCAGACCTTACACCTGTCAGCTAAAACCTGCGTGGTCTCAGTCGAATCACACGAGCACTCAGGCTTTATAGGGATGAGGCAAGGAAGCGTTTACGACGCCAAAATAGACGAGACATTTGGGGATGACGCGCTCTTCGATATGATCGCTCTGCGAAGTGGCGAATTTCGAGTGAACGTGGGCGATGAGCTTCCAGAAAATAGGATCACTAGCGAAACTGGGTTCTTATTGTTGGAAGGTCTGAAGCGTTTAGACGAAAAGTCTCGTGTTTAATTTTCAGTTAGCTACCGCGCGGCCACTCCGTTCCGCCACGCAGTAACAGTTCCCCCGCTCCACTCCCACGAGTCAATAAGCTCAAATCTACGGCGCTCCGGCGTATCCCCGCCGATAAGCTCTGCAACACTGGGAAGATCGGCTAGATCATACCCCTGCTCCTCCAAGTTAGAATCTATCTCAGCCGCACTGGGCCAATCTGTACTGAGACCAGAACGCACGACGACAAACGAACTGACAGTCCTAAACCACTCCCAACTCCCAGTAGGGTCACCAATAACACCACGAACCTGACTGCCCTCCATTCTCTCGCGAAGTTGTAGCGTCAGATAGCCCTCAAACAATGTAGGATCATCTGAAAAAGTTATGACGTCGCCTTCTGGAAGGGCGGCAACAAGGGCGTCAAATGGCGACACTAGATGTTGCGGCTCGTGTGCCTGCGGATAGCGACCGTCCCCTATGGGACCGGTAACAGAGTGACCACCTAAAGCATCCGCCACCGATGTAGGTAGAGGCAAGCCCACTCCAAACATCCTGTAGCCAATCTGATGAACACCTGACAACAAAAGGCTGAATACAATCACCTTGTAGAGCCTAAACCTACAGACAAATTCTGCAGTGATAACGGCGAGACAACCGAGCATTGGCAATGTGTAATAGACCTGTTTTTTCTGAATCACGGAGAAGACTACAAAGCTAGTGGCGACCACAGCTACAGCTATTCGCAGCCCCGCTTGTGGTCCTCTCATTTTGGGGGCAGCCGGACTCATAATAAACAGTGTGTAACCAAGGGCCATGAGCCCCGTCACTCCCAACAAGAGCCCTGCTTGCCCATCCAGTAAAACACCGAACACGAAGAGCAGAGAAAACATTGATGATGGGTCTCGGAGTTCCGTGTAGTCACCGTAGGAATCTATCTCTCCAGCACCTTGCGAGGCTACCTCTTGCCAATGCAGGTGCACAAATTCCCAGTGCCAGTATCCGGCCATCACTAGCAATAGCGCCACAGACAAGGCAATGTTTGTGTTGCGTCGGCGATGCTGTCCCACACGAAGCCCTACCATCCACTCAATCATCGCAGGGAGAGCAATAAACAGGGCTAGAGAGAGGCGGTCCATCATCAACCCAACCGCACAGGCTGCAGCAAACAACAGACTCCATCGCCTAATAAGAAACCCGTGTGTTCGAACTAGTGCCACAGCGGCCACCGTTACCCAAGCGGTCACTGCGACGCTCGGTTCATACCGAACCATGTTGCCAATCACTCCTGGGTAGCAGACCACGAAAAGCATAGCGACCACACCAACACGTCTTCCGCGGGTTTCAAACCCCAAAGCATAGGTCGCCCACAACAAAACAGCCAGATGCCCAAAGTTAGAGACAACCATAGCCCAATGTGTTGCGCCCAAAACGGCAAACACAGGCCAAGGCCACACGTAAAACCCCGGAGGCCAATAGTTGCCCCAAAAAAAATAGTCTAGGTGCCAAGTATCGCGCGCTTGGAGTGCACCCCAAAGGTCGAGAGAGTTCCCCACGTGCCAGATTTCGTTCTGGCGACCATCCATTATACCGTTGCTGTTATGCCACCCTAAAACAAGTAAAAACAGCAGTGACATGAGGCTAAGCGCCAATATCAACACCGAGTGTCTACGAAGGTTTTTTATGAATATAAACAACTGTTCTCGCACATACGCTCCATTTCAAGCTATTATCACAGCCTATGACACAGAAAACATACCAATCGTTACAAGGCGTAAAAGTTGCCCTTGTATATCCACCATATGGGGCAGTCAAGAACGAGCCCGGTATAAAGGCCGTAAAAGAGAACTACGGCATATTCCCTTCGCTTTCGCTACTTTATGTAGCGGGCATACTTGAAGGTGCCGGTTGTGAAGTTCTGTTTGTCGATTCGCATGCAGAGGGGCTTACCATAGACGAGACCGTGGCGCGCTTGGACGCATTCGGTCCCTCTTTTGTTGGTTACACGATAACAACTTACCTGTTCTTCCAGACTCTTGACTGGATACGAGCAATCAAAGCGCGGGTCGATGCCCCGACGATTGTTGGCGGAGTTCATCTCTCCATTTATCCAAAAGAGACTTTAACACACCAGGAAATTGACTACGCAGTCACACACGAAGGCGAAAACGCACTCCCTGAGCTACTTGAAGCAATAGTCGGTAAGAAAGACCTTAGAGATGTTCTCGGTATTGCCTTCCGGGACAAAAGCGGTGAGGTGATAGTAACTGGTCACCCGAAAAACATAAACGTGGACGAGTCTCCATTCCCAGCTAGGCACCTGATCGACAATTCGATCTACTACTCGTTTATCTCTAAATACAAAAACTTCAGCTGTTTCATGACCAGCCGTGGCTGCCCTTACAAATGTATCTTCTGTGAGCAGGGTACAAAGAAGTTCCGAGCCCGTAGTCCCAAGAATGTCGTAGATGAATTGGAGATCTGCTATCACGAACTCGGTATTCGTGAACTAGACTTCTTTGACTCGTCTTTCACTATCAGGAAAGACCGAGTAATTGCTATCTGCGACGAGATAAAACGGCGAAAACTACCCCTAACTTGGGCCGCAAGAACTAGAGTCGACTGTATTAATCGCGACGTTTTGAAGGCCATGCGTTCAGCGGGCTGTAGCCGTATTTACTACGGAATTGAATCGGGCAACCGCGAAATCCTTACGGTGCTTCGAAAGAGCGCCTCTATTGATCAGATGAAACGCGTAGTGCGCGAGACAAAAGAAGAAGGTATCGACACCTTTGGCTATTTCATGGTGGGAAACCCATACGAGACGCCAGCTACTGTGCGACAGTCGATTCGATTGGCAATCGACTTGAAACTTGACTACGCCCAGTTCTCAAAGGTCACCCCAATGCCAGACACGGAGCTCTATGAGATGCTCCTTGAAGATACTGGAATAGATTATTGGCGAGATTTCGTGCTCAAACCACACGACAAACTCGTGCCTAGACCTCGATGCAACATGACCGATTCTGAGATCCAAAAACTCACTCGGTTGGCATATCTAAGATTCTACTACCGCCCAGAAATGATCGCTCGACAACTCCGCGGAATCAAATCTGTTGCCGAGCTAAAACGCACTGCTCAGACCGCATGGACGATGGTGCGCCAGTCTGATCTAGGTGAAGACGAAACGGGTATGGAGGTCATAGCATAGGTCGATGCTGACATTAGGTATTGCAGACAACCATGATGCTGGTGCCGCATTGGCTAACGAACAAGGTTTAATTGCAGCCGTGGGTCAAGAGCGGATCGACCGCATCAAAAACAGCGGAGCATTCCCATGGGGTGCTATAGACGCCGTATTGGACATTGCAGACGTAAGAGAGGCTGACATCGAGCGTATTGTGGTTGGCAGTAGCTTTACGCCATCATTTTTACTGCGACTACTCCCAGGCTTTCACAAATCAAAGAAGGAAGGAAGCTCCCAATTCTCTCCTAGCCTAAACGGATACATCGTCTATCAGAGTATTCTACAAAAGGCTGGTTTGGCGGGTGCAGAGGTGGCTGCCTGCAGGGCTGTACTAAGGCACCGACTAAAGGCTAGGCACTTCGCTGAGGCAGAGCTCATCCTGATGGATCACCACACCGCACACGCCGAGTCTGCCTACAGGACTCAAGGGCAAGATCGAGTCCTAGTATTTACCCTTGACGCTATGGGTGACGGTACCTCTGTGACCGTATCACAAGGGGGAGGAGGATCTTTGGAGCGGGTCTTCTCTCAATCGGGTTTTGCTGGAATAAACACCTACTACTCACGAGTGACGGAGTGGCTTGGATACACGCCTAATCGCCACGAGGGCAAGATCACAGGGCTGGCGGCAGCGGCACCACCACCACCGGCGCTAGTAGAACATTTCTCGAAGATACTACATGTGAAAGACATGGGGTTCAACCGACTTCCTTACTGGAAAAACCAGTCTAAGGATGACAGTTTTTACAGAGAACTAAACAACTTTTCGAGCGCAGAGGTAGCAGCAGCTCTACAAAAGAATCTAGAAAATGCGGTGACAGCCTTTATCGACGGATGGGTAAAGAGACTCGGCGTACGCAACATTGCCGTAGCAGGAGGAATTTTTGCGAACGTCAAGCTCAACCAAAGGATTGCGGAGCTCGAAAGTGTCCAGAGCCTCTGGGTGACCCCTCACATGGGTGACGGCGGGCTTCCCACTGGCGCAGCACTGTTTGGTGCTAAGGCTCCCCCAGCTAATACGAAAACCCGTCTTTTAGGGCACTCCTATTCGAGCAGCGACATCGCTCGCGCAATAGGCCGCGCCAAATTATCAAAAACACAACCACGAAACATAGAGAAGACAATCGCCAAGTACCTTGCCAAGGGAAAAGTGGTCGCTCACTTTGATGGGAAAATGGAGTGGGGACCTCGCGCTTTAGGTGCTAGGTCTGTCATGTTTCGACCCGACGACCCCTCCGTCAACGACTGGCTAAACAAGCGCTTGGGACGTACAGAATTTATGCCGTTCGCGCCAATGGTGCTTGCCGAGGACGCTCCAGATCTCTTTATAGGGCTTGAGAAAGCTGCTGAGTCAGCCAAGTTCATGACTGTCTGCTTTGACTGCACAGACAAAATGAAAGATCTGTGCCCCGGAGTGGTACATACAGACGGAACAGCCAGACCTCAGATCATCCATGAGTCAGAGAACCCACGAATTCACAAAATCATCAGTGAGTTCAAAGCTCTCACGGGATTGCCGGCTATAGTCAACACCAGCTTCAACATTCACGAGGAGCCTATTGTCTGCTCACCTAGCGACGCAACTCGTGCGTTCTGCCATGGCAAGCTGGACATATTGGCCATCGGAGATTGGATAGTAAGCGCTAAGGACTGAGCTAGGCACGAGAGAGAAGCTCGCCGTTCCGCTATATAGTTGCCCCGACAGATAGACTGTACCACTGGCATCTCGACTCGTACGGCGCCTCAAGAAGCTATTAATCTCCTTACCGCTCGAATCCTGATGTTCACTAGGGCGGGTAATGTTCATGACCATGCGAACTACACCTTGATTACCTAGGTGTATTAGGTGGAGCGTATCGTCGGAGTCAACCCTCTCTACCACTGCGACGTGAGTCCACTCATCATCAAGGCGCCTGTTATTGTTGCGATCGTGGGTGTTAGAAAAGAACACTGTGTCGCCAACAGACGGATTACCTCTACGCTCAAAAAGCCCAAGACTTCTTGCGTATTCAACCATGCCAGCCGTATTTCTGTTGGCCAAGTCTGCCCCAGCCCTCGCGTGAGCAGCGTTCACAAATCCAGAGCAGTCGTATCTAAAAGTGGTTCCGCCAACCCTCAACCTAGAGTCACCAAGATGATTTGTCGCGGCGCGAGAAATATCGTTAGCCAAGCGATCCGCTCTGCGAGAGTTGCTTGAGTTATTGGCCGCTGGTCTGTCGCTAGGTAGCGAAGGCAGGTTGGTCGTCGGTACACCGTGAAGATATCGAGTAGTACCTGGATAACTCATACCACGAGACGCACACCCAAATGTGAGCGCAAAAAATGGCAGCAATATAAACAACTTCTGTATCATTCATCTCTCATAAACTATTGACGTGACAATAGAGACTTACCCAGTATCACATATGATCGGATTAAAAGGAAATTAGTTTAGGGTAGGGACTGCCTGTTATTATTGGTTGATGTTTTTACAGCTATTCGCTTGTACCAAACAAACTCCATATGACACCAAGGCCACTGTAGACACAGCCACGCTACCCTAGGCTGGCATTACGATCTCTATGTCCACCTGTGCATACCCTTTAGACGCGGTCACGTACGCAGATCATTCAGACATTTTGCGGCAATAACCATCACCTATACAGAGTAAAAATACAGGGGGCGGAAATACACCGCGACTACCTAAAGGTTTTAGAGCAGCTCCTTCCTTCCATATGGAACTTAATCGAAGCGAGACCCGCGGTAACCTCCACCTCACAGGCTGCTTCCCAGTCCTCACCGATAAAGACAAATTCGTGTACACCCTCTGGAGCGGATACCTCTGAGCCTACCTCAGCGGTCATTCCAGCTGCCTCCACATGACCGACTGGAGGCTCCGCGTATATTGCCACCGAATGAACAGGAGTGTCCGCTGGGGTCTCTACACCTGGTTGGCTGAAGTAAAGGAATGCTCCCGCCAATGCCCCACCGATAATTGGCATCGCAGCCATTCCCTTCCACGTGGAAAATGCAGCCTCAATTTTGGGCGCTGTACGAATGACCGCCTCAAAACCATCTCGAACATACGAGACCTCTATAGGGGAAGACAGTTCGTTTGCTTCAAATTTTTCGCTATTTAATTCCTCACCAATGGTGCCATCTTCTCTCTGGTCATCTCCTTCATCGTATTTGGTAGTATAGAGCGTACCCTCCATTTCAGAAAAAAGGCCCTCTGCCTCCATTTTGAGCTTTCGCTTTTCAATAAGTGGGGGAATCCACCTGCGGGCGTATTTCCTTAGTGACGGACCGCGCACCACCTCTGATAGTTCGGAGAAGGCCTCAGTGGCCTCTGCCGCCGACAAGCGCTCCTTTGAGTCGTAACTCATCATCCCCCTAAACAGTGACTCCAGAAGCTCAGCTGCCGCACTGTCGACGCCGCAGCGAGAAATAAGACTGGCGATATCGGCGTCCAATCTCGATGCGTATTTCTTGGGGCTAAGAGGCATCTGAGGTAGCTTATCGCCCATCACAAGATCCCAAAATGTAACTGCCAGAGAGAAAACATCTGATCTCGGTCCGGCCTCACCTTCAAGCCACCGCTCAGGCGCCATAAATCGCTGGGTACCAAACTGCATGGACTTGGTTACCGCCTCACGCTCGAATTCAGCTCTTGCAACACCGAAGTCCATTACCTTTAGAACACCAGTTAGCGAAACAAGTAGGTTTGATGGCTTTATGTCCCTGTGAACCACATGGAGTGGCTCTCCCGTCTGAGGAGATATTGAATGAAAGACGCAATCTAGTGCATCTGCTGCGCACTCCATCATTCGACAGACAACAGACAGAGGTATCCCAGGAGTCCCACGGTCGACGGTGTCTTTTATCATCTCCCCACCATCGATGCCCTCGACGTACTCCATCAACACCGCAGCTCTATCTCCGAGCATGCTAAGACCATAGACATGAACGACGTTGTCGTGGTTGATTTGAGACATCAACCTCGCCTCGTCCCGAGATCGGGCGGCGACCTCTGAATCCTTTGAGAATTCGGCGTGCATTAATTTTACCGCCATCCTGTGAACTAGCCCATCAGCCGATCGAACCTCAGCCAAAAAAACCCCACCAAAACCGCCCTTCCCAAGGGGGCGTAGAAGTTTAATACGCCTCTTCACCGCATTTTGGGTGTCGCCATCCATCTACATCCTGTCGCCGTGTGCCCGTTAAGACTACCAAAACTAATATAGATATCAAGAAAAAGTCAAGCAGACCAAGAGCAGTGCCTCACCGTAGCTGACTTTGCCACACTACAGGCAATCTCAAATTTTTAGCGCAACTGAAGAACCGCAGCTAAGCCGGGGAACGACCTTAGTAGGAAATACCCATCCCGGCGGTCAGGGTCACTAACTCCTCGGGTGCCCAGTTCACGGCTACGTTAAAGATCATTTTACCGCTAGAGATCCTCAGCCCACCAAATGTCTGCCAAAATCTGTACTGAGGGTCATAGTTTGCAGCTGAAGGGAAACCGCTCACTGATGATATGCCTAGAGCCAAAGCGTCATCTAGGTCTATATTCGGCTGCGAGTGCACCTGAATAAGACCAGCGCCAAACCACGGAGAGAAAGAGGCATTGTTTACGCCTGTTACTCGACCAAATGGGATGGTGAAACCAATCGTCCCAGATAAGTCCATTGCTCCAAGCTCAAGCTGCTCGTTCCCTATGTAACCAGAATATCCAGCCTGCAGGACAATATCCGGCACGTCACTATAGCCCTCCAGAGGAGCCGCGCGGACGTAACCGCCAACCACTGATGGGTTAGAGCCAACTACTGGACCAATTGAACCACCAATTTCGATTGAGGCAGGTAGCCCCTTCCGTACATAAACACGAGGGATCACAAGAACAGCACCTGGTTCACCGTCTGGGTGAACTCGCTCCCAAGACGATGGTTCTGAATCGGTCCCATCAGACGAAATAAACCCTACAGTAGTTGTGACACCAAATTCGAACCCATAAATGCCTACCGTATCGGCACCTAACACCATGGGGTTCGCTATTGAGACTCCTAGTTCCCTAACTAGCTCTGAATATGCATCCGTCATGATGCTGGAATCTACGACGACATCTCCGCCCCAGTCATCTATCGATTCTAGATCTATATCGGAAATACCAGCGAAAGCGGTGGATCCACACAGGACACAACCCGTAATTATCGAGGTCACTTGCCCTAAAAAACCAACACCAAAAAAACCATTCGTCATCACAACATTCCTCGGCGCCATGCTACATCAATAAACGTAATTAGTCGAGTGACTATAGAACTATTCGACCCAACACTGTTTAGCACACAAGCTGGTCAAGGCTACAGGCTAACCTTCCTTTGCCTGTCTCTTGGCATCAGCTAACTTCTCAGAACTAAACCCTGTGTCACCTTCTTTTATCCAGGAGTAGTCGACCTGAACCCCGTCTACAAGAGCGACCTTCGGTCTCCATCCGCCCTTGCGTGAGAGGAGAAAAATTCCGCCCCACATAGTCGCCGCCTCTGCCGCGATAAAGCCGAGGGCTCCCGACAAGACTGCTGGAGCGGCTCCACCCAATTGCTCGGAGAGCAACAGTGACTGGAACGCCTCACGTGCACCCTCTCCAGCGATAGTAGGGGAGAAGATTGTAGCGAATATCTGGATAGTCGAACCAAACACAATCGGCCAAAATTGAGCGCCAACTACGCCAATAGCCAAAGCCGTAAAGAAATAAACTACAGCCGTTGTGAAGTGGGTGACAAACTTACTTAGCAGCACTAGCATCAGGAGTTTGACCTGCCCTCTATATGCGCCAACGGCGCCAGTGAAGCTATCAACGTGCCCCTTTACGGCAGCCGGTGCGATCTTGCCGACTATGCCCATGATCCAGATTATTAGACCAGGCCACACAAGCCCTACGGTCACAACCAATGACACGCCCCCTGCAACAGTTATTATTGCACCTGCAAGCAGAGGTGCTGCACCTGGTTTACCGAGCTTCTCGCAAACATCAACCAGCACACCGTAGCCAAACGGTAGTGTTAGGACCATGCCCAAAAACAGCCCTGTTATTCCAATAAACTTTTCCAAAACCTTAGCGGTTATCGCGCGAGGCCACTGATTTGAGTAGGTTCCGGCTTCGTATAGCGTGTATCCATCTAATCCGATGGTACTTGGCAAGAACGTACCAATGAACCGACCAATGAGGAACGAGGTCATAATTGTGTGCCAGAACTTATAGCGAATACCCTGACCAATAAGGAGCAGGTGCCAAGCAAAAGCCGAGCTGATTACGCCGACAAATTTTACCGCCATTGCCACACATGCAAACATTACAAACGTGCTGCCGTCAACGTTGCCTATGAACTCTGAAATGGCGGAATAGATGGGTAGTATCTCTCCAGTTGCTCCTTCAATAATCTTACCATCGGCATCGAGAACTGGTACTGCTATCGGGTGTCGTAGAAGGGCAAGTATTCCGGCTATAGTAAAGAGGACCTTGGCGAAAAGATCGACCCTTTTACGAGAAGCTGAGACTACGCGCTTTCTTCCGAGACCGTAAGCCACGACTGAGGCAAAAAGCAACCCAATCGCCGCCAATCCCAATTGCCCCTGCCACGCATACGCAACGACTCCACAAAATAGACCTAGAGCCAATATCAACAGCCCTACACCCAACGCCACTCGCTTATCTCCAGACATGCCACTCTCCTACAGCTAGCTTCCCTATTCGCAGGGGCATTTAACCCGATTTCTCGCGTAGGCTAATCAACCTACAAAGGGTTAATAAAATCAGCCGCCAATACGGGTCATCACACCCTCAAACACGTCGCCACCTTCGACGGTACAGCCGTGTCCTTCGCGCTTACCCATCACCATTTCTTGCACCGCTCTAAAAAGATCTTCATCGGTGATTGAACCGCGAATAAGGTCGCGCAAGGAAGGCGTGCCATCATCTGACAGGCAGGTCCGCAAGTTCCCATCAGCCATCAATCTCAAGCGATTACACCCCTCACAGAACTTCTCTGACAATGGAGAAATAAACCCGAGCTTCAGACCGCTCTCAAGGATCTCATACCCCACAGCGGGACCCCCTCCACGCTTATAATCTGTAGGAACCACAGTCCTGAACTTGGAGATAATATCTCTCACATCAGAGGCAACGACCCCTTCGCACCTTCGCTCACCAAATGGCATGTACTCAATAAACCTAAGCTCGGTCTCTCCGTTATGACCCTCAAATTTCTCAACTAGCTCGCGGATTTCTGAATCGTTCTCACCCTTCAAGAGTACAGTGTTTACCTTGACGGGTGTCAACCCAGCTGCACGAGCGGCGTCAACCCCGTCGAGTACATCGCTAATACGCCCACCGCCTGACACAGAGTTGAATCGCTCTTGATTCAAAGTATCTACAGAAATATTAACCCGTGTAAGACCAGCATCTGCAAGCTCCTGAGCAAGCTTTGGCAGCCTCAAACCGTTGGTGGTCATGGCTACGTCTGTGATGCCCTCTACAGAAGCTACCTGCCTCACTAACTCGACGATGTCTCGCCTTATTGTGGGCTCACCACCCGTGAGCCTAATGTTGGTGATACCACCCCTAGCGAAGACTTTCACAAGGCGTACAATCTCCTCGAAAGAGAGGACTTCTTCCTTTGGAATCCAAGGAAAGCCCTCGGCTGGCATACAGTACACACAGGCCAGATTACAGCGATCAGTCACCGAAATTCTAAGATAAGTGTGAGTACGCCCAAACTTGTCGGCGAAAATATCATTAGATTTGGCGGGGACGGAATTCATGCCAAGACCTATGCTCCTACTGGTAGTTTATTAACCACTGCTTCTGCCACACCGGCAAACACCTGAGAGCCATTTAGTGCGACCGGTGAGCCGGTATCCCCACCAACCCGGATCTCGGTCCGAAGAGGGATCTGGGCAAGAAGATCTACACCGTGCTTTTCTGCCATAAGCCCACCGCCACCCTTGCCAAACGGATAGTCGCGTGTGCCATCAGGCAGCTCATAGTA
>CAWVYO010000030.1:0-21627 GCA_963934385.1 uncultured bacterium | reverse complement strand
GTGCCTTGACTTCGACAGCTACGGGCTCAGGCGCCGCTGGTGCCTTGACTTCGACCACGGGTTCAGGCACCGCTGGTGCATTTGTTTCGACCAGCGAAGCTTCTTGTTCAGTTGATTTTAGTGGAGGAGCCTCTCTTCGCCGACGTACCGGTCGGCGCCTTCTTTGTCTATGTAGACCCGACTTAACGGGTGGAGCAGCTGCCTCAACAACCCCGGGCGCTTCCGCTACCGCGGGCGTCTCAACTACAACAGGCGCTTCCTCTACCGCGGGCGTCTCAACTACAACTGGCGCTTCCGCTACCGCGGGCGTCTCAACTACTGCAGAAACACTGTCCGTCTCGAGTTCCTCCTCTTTTGCGGCAGATATCCTTGCCTTTAAGACCGCAGACTTTCCCAAGATAGAGCTAATAGAATCTTTAGCGCTCCCGGGACGATTCCTAACGGGTCGTGATCCCGAAGAGCGAAGCGCTCCTAATAAATCAGCTGCCTTGCTCGAGTCAGATCTCCCTTTTTCCTCACCCGACTTAGCCAACTCGGCTGCCTCCTCCTCCTCACTTTTCTCCTCACTCTTTTTCGCTACCTCCTTTTTCCTGCGACCTCGACCAGAAACCTTCTTCCAGCGGTCACTAGACAAACCCACTTTCTTTAATAGATCTTCACCATCAGAAACAGTCTCTGGCTCATCTATAGGCTCATCGACCTCAGCCTGGGGCTGTTCTTCTGGCATTTCGGCTTCGTCCAAAAAAGTCTTTAACTCTGAGACATCTCGAGTATCAGTGGTGTTACCGCTTTCATTGGGGTTCTTCTTAGCTTTATTGGAATTGTGAACAAATTTCTTCCTGATAGGCTCGTCATCTTCGCTCAATTCAGCCAACGCCATCGCTCGAAGCTCTTTTATCGACAGACCAACGGTTTTTGTAGCAACAAATGACTCCTCTGGTCTACGTTCAACAGATGTAACGATCGACATTAATTCTATAAGCGATGGCCCTTCAGCTGCTTCACTTGAGAGAATGCGGCGAGCTTCTTCTAAAAAATCACCTGGATTGGGGTGTCTGCCATCTACAGATGGCTTCAAACAGACGGTAAGCAATTGTCGAATAGGCTTTGGTATACTGTCTTTAAATTTGTGGATACGTCGAGATGTCTCCCCTCGAGCTGCCTTAGTCCTAATATCTGAGATCAGACCATCATAGACTGGACGACCGGTCATCAATTCAAATGCGACCAATGCCAACCCAAAAATATCCGTAGTTGCGTCCTCTGCACCACCTTCTAAACGCTCAGGCGGGCAATATCGAAACGAATCGGCTTTGGGAACCTGTTTGTGGTCTACTCTAAACTGCAAGATCTCAACCTGAGGAAGAGCATACCCGAGCACCATGACCTGACCGTCTTTTTTTATCATTAGACGCCAAGGGGTGAGCCCGCCATGAGAGTAGACCCCTTGTGATTCTCCAGCCCCAGAAGCCTCGACCAATATTTCACCAGCCGCACACAAAAGCTCAAGTCCAGATCTAAGCCCACCCTCTTGTCCAAGATCATGTAGGGTTCGAATAATCTCGCCAACCGACCAAGCTTCGCCTGTTGGGTAGACAAACGCTCCAAGAGAGGAGTCGCTAGCCACTAATTCGCACACTCCTTGCACATACGGGTCTTCCAAGAACCCGCGAGCCACCTCGACCGCGGGACCTATACTCGGGTGGTCCTGAAATTCATCGTGAAACATCACAGCTGTATGGCGATAGCCATTATCATCAATCAATTCTAATAGATTAGAGGCTGGGCCGTAAATAACGCGACCAGTTGATTCAAATCCAGCGACTGACTCCATAAAACACACACCTTTTCAAGGTGGTGAATCTAACATACTTGAAAAAGCTCTGGTAGACTCACACACAATTGAAATACCTATGGGTGCGAACAAAGGATGAGAAATGGGCTCCGGCTACGACGCATCAAAAAAAGACTCCTCCACCAAGACGCAAAAAACTGACCCAAACAAAACAACCATAAGGGCTGCCGAGAGCGCAGAACACCTCTCGACTGAAAGCGAATCAAACACCCTCTTACCAAGTACACTACAGGCGAGCACTAGCTTCGGCGCACAAGAATTTCTGGGAAACCAGCAGGTGAGGAACCGGCAACTCGAATCTATGACCGCGACTTTTGCTGATCAAACAGTCGAGGATGAAGCGGGCTACGCTAAAGCACAAGACCAACGCCAAACGAGTGCTTCAGGCAACGCTCCTTCACTTGAAAACGAGGAATTCTGGAGCCAACTCTTCGGTGGGGATCCAGCCCCCGCAGAGCCAAGAGACGGCAACACACACATTGCCGAGCACAGAAAAATACCTTGGCTGGGTGGCTGGACGATGACCTCCAAAGGAAGCTACGACAATGAAACTATGGACAGCGCGGTTCTCGATAACGATACCTCATACCGAAAATCTGCTCTAAACCGTTGGTCTCCAGACACACTGTTTGAATCTAAGGAACACTTTACTTTGGAGTCGACTATTAACCTGAAGTGGTACCACCCAATAAAGCAGTCTATCACCGCTTCTAGGTTTATCGCTGCGCACAGTTCAAACCCAGTATGTCAGCGACTTTCAACAATTACAGGACCCTTTCCCAGTCTAACCTCAACAAGCTCACTGCTCATAGAAATAGGCACTCCTGAGTGTAGAACACTTGCAGCACAAACGGCGATATCTCTTTCGTTAGCTAGTAGTTCTATCGAGATTGCCTGCTCGAACCACAAATCACCACACCCAGACACTGCAGTATCAATTATTCTGTGCGCCCCACTGGTAAAACACTCCAAAGCAGCGCGGACGGGAGTCCTCAGGAACAGCGATGCTCAGTCGATGTTCAATAAGGAGATCGAAGAACTGTGCGACCTCTTTCCGAAGCTCTCAAAGCAGACTGCTTTTATTCCTACTGAGCCCCGGGAACTCGACTTCAACGGTGATGTTGAGATCCTTACTGCTGCACTGAACGAGGTTGTCGGCGTTATCCATATTCCAGAAATAAATGATCCTTTCAAGACCATTGAGACAAAAAACAAGGGGGCTGAAGTATCAGGTGCCGTGGCGGAATTAGATGCAATTTTAGCCGGACCGACCTCCAAAGACAAACAACAATATGAAATAGGTCTATTAGTCAACGAGACCTTGAATTTCATAAAAACCGTATCATCAATTAGGTTCGCATACACAAAGCTGGCTACAGCTGTCTGGATCGCCTGTGGTCACGAAACATACGACGCTCTCTACGCCTCTCTAAAATCAGCTATGCCGCCAATAAAGGTGATTGCAAGGGGCGCTCAAGTCCACCTCCACTTGATTGAGCTAAACTTAAAAGATGACATTGATACGGCCAAAATCCATTTCAGTGCCTTATCAAGGCTATCGGGCGAGCTACGACTAGCAATAGCCGAACAGATCCAAAATTTGGCTGAGATCGCTGCGGCTTATCCATCGAGATCTCACGAAACCGTAGGCGACGACAAAAAGGACACCACTTTGATAAGGGCTATAGCCTCTATTGAAACGGGAAACATGGAGGAGGCTCTACACAACATAGAGCGCCAGACATTGGAGACTGAGGCACCGAAAGAACAGGACCTACTGCTTAGCACCCTTCGCTTGGCTATACTCTTTGGATCCAGTGACAAGAGCACTACACACATGGCAAGTCAGGCGACCGCCGAAATGGCGAAGCTCAAGAACGCGCCTTTCCATAATCACTTTGCTAAAATTATAAGGCAATTGATCCGACAAGGTAAGGAAAGCAGCTCTACTTAGACATCAAACTCAGGCAGCCTACTGATGATTGCAAGCACCTTAATAGCATTTATGGTCTCGACCTCCTTCGCAACTCGCTTGCAGGTGGACGGTCACATAAATACTGCCTCCCAATTCCAGCGGCAAGCTACAGCGATAAACTCATCGGAGGGGCTGCAGGCTAGTCTTCCCCAACTACAAGAGGGCGGTACGAATCTAGCAGTAGAGTACTTATGGGCTAACAAAGAAGGCGATCCTAGAGCCACTATTTACGGAATTCTTCAGCGAGTTCTAGAGGAGGCCTCAGAGAATGACGAGCTCCAATTGGTCCTGAGTCCTCATTCTGCGCGACGTGTTATCGAAGATGGCAATGTGGCCATGCTACTAGGCTTAGAAGGCGCTCACGGGCTAGGTATCAATGAGTGGAGATCCACACTGTTCGACCTAAAGAGGAGAGGTGTCTCTGTCTTATCTCTAACGTGGAGTTTCTCCAACCAGTTCGCTGGAAGCTTTGGAGACGGCGGGGGCGGACTAACAGAAGATGGACGGATACTGATCAACTACGCAAGAGATATTGGGTTGATGATAGACGTATCCAACGCCAGTCACGAGACCGTCATGCAAGCATGCGCCAACTCCCCGGTGCCCGTTATAGCCAGTTACTCAAACGCTCGCAGCATTCACGACCACCCCCGAAATCTCACTGACGACGAGATCCGATGTATCGCCGCAACAGGCGGCGTAATCGGGCTTAATCTTCACCAGCAGTTTCTGGGTGGTGAAGGCGACCTGGAACAGGTCGTACAACACGCAGACCACATTGCAGGACTAGTAGGAAGGCAACATGTTGCTGTAGGAAGTGGTTTTGATGGGATGATAAACCCCGCCATAGGGCTTGAGAGCGCAGACAGAATGCAATCTCTTTGGCGAAAATTTAGGGCCTCAGGCTGGTTGTCAGAAGAAGTGGATGGTGTTCGAGGCGAGAACTATTTCCGTGCTTGGACCGAAGTATACGAGTGGCCAAATAGACAGCAATAGCCCTCCCAGACTCAAACTAGAACTCTAATTCTACCTGGCAGACTCTTCCAACTCCTTATTTCCAGAGGGTTTGAGATCAAAGATAGTTTAGTGAGCGCATTTAGTCTACCAAGCTCGCCTATGCCGGAACCCACCAAGGCATTGTGTGAGAGAGTAAGAGATCTCAACCTCTCTAATCCTCTAAAGTGCGAGATAACGCCGTCATCCAATTGTTGGTTAGCCAATGACAAATGAGTCAGCTCTTTGAGGTGAGATAGTTCAGACACCCCGTCATTGCCCATACCTCCGTTGTTTAGGGTGAGCCTCTGTAAGTGTTCTAACCGACCGATTTTAGACACCCCTAAAGTTCCCACTCCGTCTACTCGCAGGGTATCTAGCCGAGATAGGTTTTCGATACTTTCCACCACACTCAAAGCACCCGCTGTCCTGCGTAGGTCTAGTTTAAATAGAGCGTTTTGGGTCGATATCTGTTCGGCACTTTCTTTGGACAGATTTAACCCTACCGCCTCCAATGAGGTGAGTTTGTTTAAACCCATTACAACCTGACCAAGCCCCAGCAACTTCGGATTTCTAGAGACTACCAACTTCTCCAGCGTTGGATGAGAAGCTAAAAAACCTACTGTCTCCAGACCACAATTCGCCACAGAAAGATTTAGTAACCTTGGGAGCAGCACATCGATGTTAACACCGTCGACCGACCCTAAATTCTTAGACAAAGGATTACCGCTAAGGTTTAGTGTCTCTAGACCACCAAACGACTTTAAACTACCAATACCAGAACTAGAAAGCTTATTATTAGACAGGTTCAATCGTTTCAGCGATGACAACCCCGAAAGGCATGCGAGACTTGATATCTCATTTCCACTTAGGTCTAATCCCTCTAATCTGTCGAACTCATGTAAATAACTCAGACCGCGGTTAGAAAGCCTGTTGTTCGCCAACCTAAGTACACGGAGGCTTGGATAACTTCTTATGTGGGAGAAAAATTCATCGCTATGGTCCATGGACATTTGAATCACATTACAGCCGTGACTCCAGGCACTACCACGAGCCGAGAGTCCAGCGCCTGTTACACTAAGCTCACACAGACCGTTGAACTGTTGGGACAGCCACGAAGTTATACGGTCCTGTCCTATACCAGATAGAGACAAGGAGGTAATCTGACCCAACACACTGGGCGAAGTCCCGATCAGGCTATTCATAGCTGACTCGGTCGTTATCCGACAGCTAACCCCACCAAACCTCTTGTTTGGACGAAATGAGAGATCTTGTTCAGATTTTGAGACATGTACTAGGTATTCCGACTGCCCATTCAAAATTTGTTATCCCCACGATTTAGGTCACTTAGAACATTCTCTTACAGATTGATCGAGAAACCAAGTCAAAAGTGCGCCACATAGGTTAATCATTTTACATACACGCTAAAATATGGGAGGCAGACAGTGACTCAAACACCAAACAAACTGGAAGAGATACTCGCTCAACCAACAGAGGTACGCCTGAATGCCTTGGCCGTTTTCGGAAAAGCCATCATTGAGGCTAATAACGGCGTAGTGGATCCAGACACAGACAACCTAAAAGAGGCGATAGTCGCGATCATTACTACAGGTATTGGCGAAGCCTCTGAAAGGGTGATTTTAGGTGAACTACTCGGTCTCTTGGGTGATCCTAGGTTGATAGGACCTGAGAACAAAAATTACTGGAGCTATATTAATGAAGGCGGACACAGCCTTTCAGTCGGACGCTTTCCCGTCTCACATCACGAGTATCAAGAATTTGTAGACAGCAGCGAATACTACAACGACACTTGGTGGTCAGAGAAAGGGATCGCATGGCGTGACAGTGGTGTTAGGACTTGGGGCTATCTCGCAAAGAAAGTGGACTCGGCGTTAGTTGTAGCCAATCAGCCTGTAGTAGGCACAACGTGGTTCGAGGCTTCAGCCTACGCCAAATATGTAGGTGCTCGTCTTCCAACGGTTCAAGAGAGATTGTTTATAGTTCGCGGAGAAGAGAACAGAGTGTACCCTTGGGGCGAGCCTTTTGGCTCAAACAACGCAAACACAAGTGAAGAGGTTGTACAGAGACCATGCGCTATTGGTCTTTTCCGAGCAGATTGTACACCAGACGGCATATGGGATTTAGCTGGAAACGCAGGAGAATGGCTTGCTGATGATGTTTCTGGGCAACACCCACTTCACCCTGGCTCATGGAAGCAAACCTCTATGGCATCGTGGGCCAAGGCTCGTCAATTGGAGTCACCAGAGTACAGGGACGATGACTTGGGTTTCAGGTTGGTCAAAGACTAGTTACGAAGCTCACTAGCTCAATGACTTAAGCTCCATGACTTTACGCGAGCATAGCTCCACACAAACCGCAATTGTCTTCCTCTTTGTTTAAAGAGGAGCGAGCCTGAAAACATCCGGTGTGAAAAACTTTCTCACAGCCATACGGGCAACCTACCTTTACAGCCTCCTCTACAAGTCCTCCACACAGTGAACATGGAGGCAGAGCATGGGCGGCAGTAGCTGTTGAGATACCCTCTTGATTTCGCACAGATTCAGGCAGGGGCTCCACAGCCTCCCACCAAGCTATCCAACCAACCAATGCGCCAGCCGGTGCAGCCACCATACCAACCAAATTGCCAGCTAATAGCTCGCCGACAGGGAAACCAAGACTAAGTCCAGGTACGAACACAAGTGGTAGAGTAATAAGCGTTATTCCAAGACCAGAAAGTGCTTTCTTAACTGAACGGCTCTCTAATTCTATGAGGTGGTGAGCCACGGTCGACGATAGTGCGCCCAGTGCAAACCCTCCAAAAAGTGAGACAAGCAGCCCATGGGGTGTTGTCAACGAGATCCCCCACAACACTGACCAAACCAGCGTGCCTACCAGCGCCATCCCAAGCTGTGTATTTCCACCAATAGCCGCTGGTGGCTCGTCTATGAGGTGTTCTTGCTCAATGACGTCGGTATCTGCGGGGGGCTCAGGCAGCAGATGTAACAGCTCGTGTGAAACAATCGAGAGGCTCGCCAAGGTCTCGTTAGGTTCCAAAATACGACCTCTGGCTCGCAGCCAATACTGCCTGCGGCTACCATCTGGCCAGTGTGCCTGAAGCCCCGCATCTCGAGCAATACGCTGGGACAGATCCTTCGCTGGAAGGAAAGTTGGTAACTGCAGGTTCAGGGTAGCCGATTTAACATCAACAACCTGAACTCGCAGGAGCAGGGTCTGGGCAACGCTAGAACTCATCGCCTAGCATCTGCCTTCTTGTCGAGTTCTTCGCTGACCTTCTTCAAGGGAACAAGAAGGCGCTCAAACTTATCGAACCATTTCAACCATACCTCGTCAGACTGATCAACACCTGGTACGCTGGCATTGGCCTTTCTCGCGAAATCCGTGAATTTCTTAATCCTGTCCGTAGTGTCTGGCAGTACATCGTAGTAGCTAGACGCGTAACCGATTAGCGCACCAGCACTCCTGTAAAGCACCCTGTCTGGCGTACCCTCCTCGATCAATAAGAACTCAGCCGAAACCAGCGAAGATGAGAAGTTAAGTCCCGCCAGATCCAAATCTTGAACAAGCGCAGTGCGATACAGGCGTGTCATCACATTCTTTGAGAGGTGAATAAACTCTGTTAGCCGTGGCTTTAGGTATGACTCAGCCGCCCTTGCCTGACGCCCAGCCCTAGGTACTGGCAACATCACCTGAACCATCCGCCCTTGCCGTACATTTATTCGACACAGAGCTATTGCATCTTGCTGTGCTTCATCAGCGGGGTGAAGCCTAGGTGCACAAAATTCTAAAACTCGTGCAGAACTGGTATCCGTAGTATCAAAAACAGGTCTGTTAGCATCCTCATCAGCTGTTTCTACGTGAAACAACCAGAGCATGTATTCGCCTTCAGATTTCGGAACTTCAAGTGGCACAGCAACCGCTTCGGGTAGCAACACGCCTTGCCCCATACTGGTTATTCCATAGCCCTGTTGGACTACCGCCCTGTACTTTCCGCTCTTGGCGGACAGATCTACTTGTAGACCTTGGACAATACCGTAACCATGTAGGTATAGAGTGTGCCGATGTAGGCTTGCTCGATGATAGCCTTGCTCATCGAGAAGATCTTTTGAAGTTAGACAGAGCCCTTCAAATGGGTTTAGTCGTCTTAGTTTATGGTCGTTTTGCATAAGTATTAGCTCTCGTCAAATATTATAGTAAACGTCGTGTGCGCTGGTTTTTCTTGAGTAACCACCTGAGAAATTCTTTTTAGTACTTCGGGCGCTCGCTCGGAAAAACGTTTCTTAAACCGCTCTTTGCGCTCCAATTCTAGCGTGAAAAAGGCGGTATCAGGGCGGCTCTCTGTGTATAGAAAATAGCCTGATGAGTCTTCCTCATGGTACCGCTCGGAGACGTTGCGACCACCACCAATGTGGGAACCACCAACGATGAACGGGTTCGGGCGGGCTCTTGAGACTATTCGGGCTGGTGCTGAGGTCAAAACTCTAACAATCTCCTCCATCCCAGATGTAGTTCCTCGAGTACGATAAAGACGTATTGCTCGCCTAATCAACTCTCGCTGTTGATGAACTGGGAGAGACTGGTCCAGAATAAATGACACCCAACTAGCAATCCAAGGCAAGAACTTAGGATCGGACATTATAGGGTCGGTCAGCATTGACAGGCTATCGATCTGATCAACAACGCCCGTCATCATGTGTTGAAATACAAACAGAAATCTGCGTAAAGCGTCTACGTCTTCATTCTTTTTTGGGGGTCTAGGTGCCTCATTAAGCCACTCCATATCTCCCGTACTGTTCGCCTCCGTGTGACCCTGAGTGATCGAGGCGCTGACTCCGCCACGAAAGACAGCTGGCAGGTATCTTAGGTAGCTGTTCACTGGGACATGAAGGAGTAATTTATCGTTTCTTCCGAGGGTGCGAGGCTTTCTACCAGCAGGCGTAACCAACCTAGCTGTTCTCGAGGTCTCGTCGCGTCGAGCCAGCGGTCCAGCTATGCTTCCATCTTTTAATGTCAGCACTGCGTCTACTAAGACCCAATCCTCACCCCGCTCGGGTATGACCTCAATAGCACGAACCCTTCCAACCTCTTCGCCGCGCTCCGCTTCAACAAGCTTTATGCCCACAGGATTACTGAGGTTTCGTTTTAGGTATGTCCGTGCATCTTGAACGGGGTGTTGAACCTCCACAACTGTCTGGAGATGGCGAAAATCGCCCAGAGCTCCACCCGTGCCGCTTCTCCGCGCATCAGGTAAATACCTGCCACGCTTTACGACCTCGTCGATGCTCTTGTTCTTTGTCTTTGACGCCACTATGAGCCCGCCTCTTCAGTGAGAACACGTACTCGACGAACAACAAACAGATCTAGCCCACTCAAGCCTAATTCTGCTAGACCTTCTCCCTCTTCCCAACCAGGGCTTCGACGCTTGGAGTCTCCTTCACTCATGTCAAAGAGTTGCACCGACACGACGTGACGTACACCCCCAAGCTCAGAGACCATTCTCGCAAAGTCCTGAGCGAACAGGGTGCCCCCGAACGGCCAACCATCCGAATCTAAACCACCAACATAAGGGTCTACAAAGTTTCTCACCCACTCAGCAGCATCTTCACGCACTTGGAGATGATTTGCGTTTTTTCTTAGCTTTAGATCAATAGAGACGTCTATCTCCATAAATTTTGCGAGGCTTACCTCTGGCTGAACGTTTACTAAGCACCTCTTAGAGAGGTAACTCTGAACGTGGTCTTTCAACCCAGATGCCAAATAGGGATCAGGGGTTGACTCGCCTTCTCGACGATGTGGCAACACCGTCACGGAGACCGTACCGTCAGCGCCCATTGTCCCTTCACAGTAGGCTCGAGCGACCTCTGCTGAGGCCTCTCCAGCTATGATCTCAAAGTCCTGGCGGGTAACAGCTCTATCTCTTGAAGTAAGAATACTGGGGGCTCGCCTAATGATCTCATCAACGCTCTCCGCATCTCTACCACCGACCGCTGGAATAAGGTTCGTCACCTGTACTGCGTCGCCTAAACCCTGAACAACAGAGAGGCTGTTAGGTCCAATATTACCTACACTGCCTGGAATCTGATGATAACGCTCAACAATGATGTTGTGTGTTCCAACAGGAGCCATCCTCCCGCGGATTCCGTTACCGAATGAGATTGTACCGTCAACAGGGTCTACAACAAATACTGCATCGTCCTTTCCTGCAGTCAAAAGGTTTCCGTCTCTGGATACACTCCACTGCTCCCTCTCACCGTCTGCCCCCTCTACGGTCAACCTAATGTCCTCGAAAAGATCCGCTCTTGGGAAGATCTGTTTCTCTGCATCAGGCGCGTGAATGAAAATCGGGTTCTTTGACAGGGTGATAACTTGATTAGGAACTCCTAATCCCGAGTACCGTTCATGCTCTATACGAACCAAGTTAATGGCACCAATCGTGTTCAGCATAACGTGGGTTAGCGGCGGAAGCCCAGGAAGGTCACTAGCATCCAGCCCCTCGGGAAGATGAAACACAGCACGCATCCAGAACCCGTGTTCACCTACCTCGGGCGCAACGGGAAGCTGGAACCTAAGGGTACCACTTCCCTGTAGCTGATAGATATTTTCAACGTCATCTGACTCCAAACCAGAGACAATACGCTTCCAAGTGGAGCGACGCTTCTTGCCTGCCTCCAAGACCTCCCAGTCTACATGAATGCCATCTGGTAAAAAGCTCTCTCCGCGACACTTAAACTGAATAGCGTGGCGTGCCCCCGCTGGTAGGGGTTTGTCGAACTCTAGGTAAAGCGCAACCCCTTCATCTTCAATGTCAATGAACGGGTAGAACGGGTAGTCTTCGCTTAATCGACCAGCGCTCCTTGAGACACAGCGTGTCAGACGCTTGTTCTCTTGGCGATGATTAATCTCGGCGATACTGGGGTTCGGCAGTGGCTGGTCATAAGTTCCGTTACCTATTGACTTATCTGCTCCCAATTTGATCCCGTAAATCTTTGGAATAATCGGCACCACATTCTTATCTTCATCCTTCGCCGATAGATTCGCCTTGGTAAGTTCAAGCCTTAGCCATGTTGACTCCACTCCACCGATAGTATGTCGAGCTAATCCTTTCAGCTGCTTGGCTGGGTCTAGTACAAACCTTACCTTTCGACGTCCAGCCTGTTTAGCTCCATCTGAGTCAAGAGATGAGAAGGTGAACCCAGCAAACATCTTGTCTTTTGAGTAGACTACTCGCCAGTTGTCATCTGCTCGGTAGGATAACTGCAACTGATACTTCTTATCTGGCTCTAGAATAGACTCCCCATTCATCTCAAAGTCTACTTCAACCTCTACAAGTACAGGCGACTGTCGACGATTTTCAAACAGGTCGGAGCCAATGTACCATTTGCGCCCTAGCGACGGTGACATCTGTGGGACTACTTGGAATGGAGACCATGGACCTTCATCAATTGGTAGTTCCACAGAACGCTTGGCATCCTCACCAGCGAATATTGAAATTTTTACAGGTCGAATCCAATTAACTTCTAACTCTAAGTCAGGTGCGAGCCCTCTCAAAAAGACGGTCTCTAGGCGCTCTGCCCTAAGGTTGAAGCCATCAGTAGCCATCTCAACAAATGGACCTGTAAGGGTCACTAAGGTGCCTTCAGTACGAGCGCGTTCCGTGGGGATCTCTTCCCATGTCTCACCCCTGCGATAAGACCAACGATACTTTGGCAAGTAGGTGTTGTGACCCGCTGGCAAGCCACGATCAACCATGGCAAACCGCACAGTCCAGCCAGCCTTAACAGGAGGTAGATCTTGAAGGAAGAACTCAAGCGCCCTACCAGCAGATCTAACCTGCCAGTTATGTAGCTTTCGCAATCTTCCGCCGCGATCATCTTTCCAACCTACCTCTAGATCTTCGTCCATACGCGCAGCCAACCATCGCTCGTAATCAACTCTACCTCTAATCCAGTACTTCTCCTTCTCGAGCCCCTCAGGGATATTAAAGGCGGTTGTATCCTCTCCAAACTCACTTATCTCTACGATACCCGGTAGCTCAGTAAGGATAATTTCCTCGGTCATTCCCAGAATCTCTTCTGGCTCTACGTCCATAATTACTGGCTGCCAGCCTTCTTTTGTTGGGTACTCCCAATCAAAGAAATTGACCAAAGATAGCTCATCTTGACCCAAAGCTGGTCTGCGGATGCGGAGTCGCCCTGGTCTGGCGTCGTCTTCACCGCTGTTCACTCCCATTATGCGGAAGTCCTCGTGACCCACGTATAGGTACTGGTGCGACGTGTATGCCTGAGGACCGTACTCCTCTGAGTTTAGATCAAATAGCGGCACACCTCGGCCCTGCCCAAAGGTGATCGCGGATGTATTGTAGTTTACATTTGAGAAGATCAACTCGCGAACAGCGGTGTTTAAACCACCCCTAACTGCCATGACGCGAATAATACTAGAGTCGTGAACAGTTAGACCTTCTGAAAGTATAAACTCCTGTGATGGTGCCCCTTCTCGCTGCTTAGTAGCGACCTGGGTGAATGCTGGAAGCTCAACTGCGGCACCCGATCTAGATGAAAAAGTTGCTGCCACGTGGCTTGGGAGACCGTTTCTTCGCTCCTCGCCAATGAAATTCAAGAAGTGGACGTATGTCTTGTCAGGGACGCGGTTTAACCTATACAAGGTCATCTCAGTCATCCACGCAAACAACTGAACCAGTGTCATTCCTGGGTCTGCGGGACCGAAGTTTGTCCACTCTGGGCAATACTGAGGAATCAGCGCCTTGGCCTCCTCCAGGATGTCATCAAAGCGTCGATCGTCGAGATTTGGGGGTCTTATTGGCATAGTCTACTTGCTCCCTATCGTCTGGTTAAGCTGATGGGATTTGTTAGTGGCGGTTATTGTGTAATCTATTTTTATGCTCACTGAGCCGTTGCCTTCAATGTCTGTGCGTACATTATCAATGTTTATACGGGGCTCCCATCGCGTGAGAGCCACCCTTACGTGGTTCGCGATAAGCGCTGCTGTTGCACCGCTAGCTGGGGCATAAAGTAAGTCATGGGCTTTACAGCCAAACTGAGGCATTCTCTGCCTCTCACCAGGACGAGTGGCTAGAATTATAGACATGCACTGCCTAATGTTCTCTTCGTACTCGGAGAAAGAGACAGATCCAGAGGCCTCATTAAAGGCAAATGGAAAGCCCCAACCTCTGCCTAAAAATTCTTTAGCGCGGCTCATCTAAATCAACTCCCTGCACAGTTACTGCAAAATGTGAACTCTGTCACATATCCAGACTTTGTACTTATTAGGTGCCTGCTGGACAGCACGTAAAAAGTGCCGTTGTAGCCATCGTGCAGTCCTTCAAATGTCACCAATTTTCCAGATCTAACCGCCGGGTTGCCCTTAATGGTCGCGCCACCTCTAGCGAACTGACGAGCCACTCGGTTTATCTCTGCCTTGGCAATCACATCAGCCATGGACTGATCCGAAATAGGAATGTCGGTGATATATATTGTAGCATCGCCAAACTTCCCCGCGATGTCTGCACCTAACTCTCCGTCCCCTATTTTATCTATGTCGCTTGTAGAGGCCGTACCCACTATCTCGCTCTTATTTACAGAGTCCCAACCACGAACTATGACCTCTTGCACCTGGTCGACGCTGTTTAGGGATAGCCTAAAAGCCTGCACGTTCTTGCCTATGACTAGCTCAAACCCAGTACCCGAAAACTGGGCCTTTTTGAAGATCATGTCTCCATCTTCAATTCTTAGCAGGTAGTTATTACGAGCTGCCAGGCGGCGTAAAAAGGTAAAATCGCTCTCGTTTCGCTGGAGAATATAAGCGTGTGTAGGGGAGGTAGAATCGACCTTTACCGACAACCCCGCATCACCCCCGACTTTAGAGACTACATCTGAATCAGACATCTCCTCAAAGGGCTGAGTCTTTCGACCTCGACCAAGTCTATGCATCTTGTCCATAGCTCTAATGAGAAGAGAGGAGCCACTTGCCGTGCTGATCTGTGGCTCTAACGCTACAATTTCTCCAGAAAAGACCTCGGTACCACTATCCCCAAGCTTAAGAACGACCTCTTGCCCTATCTCCCAACTCCAGCCAGAATCTGAAAGGGAGCCACCGAGTCTAACCGACACCATATCGATCATGTCTAAGTGATCTTCAAACACCAAAGAGATAATAGAGCCGGCACCCGACTGAGTCAGGACCTTACCACCTATTGTGATCTCATAATTGGTTGTCGGTGCTTCGCTTTGATGGGCCATTTATCTAAGTTCTCTACTTTTAGGTGCTTGGGATTACTATCTCTACATCTACTGAGACATTCATGGGATCATCTATGCCGTTAAAATCGGCTAAATCCTGCCAGTCAACGCCATACATATCGGCTATTGCGAAAAGGTTCTGACCCGCTTCTGGGGCTACTATCTGGACTCTGTCGCCACCGGGCACTACATCTGAAGCAGAGGCTGTACCCGCAGATGCTGAAGACAACATCCACTCTTTCAATGAGACACTTACTTTGGCTCGCAACGGAGTACCATCAGAGGCGAACATAGTGTAACTGACGCTTACCTTTTCCATTACGCAGACGATATCGATTCCCTTCCAGAGCAGCTTCACTCGTGATGGGTGACCTGTATTACCGCTCTTGCTGGACTTCTCTTCTCCGGTATCAATAGTGACATCTTTGGCCTCAAAGTCGGCGTTTGTAAAAGACATTAGGTGGTTTACCCACTTATCCCGTACATCGTCGTATTCACTGCTATCATCAGCGGCCTTTTCGCTACCTGGCGATGCCTGTGTAGTGTCGAAAAAGAGCTCCATTGAGACCGTTCGCGGTTCTACCTTTGTGAACTCCAAGCCAGTCTCAGTGCTCATGTTTTCAGCCTCTTTCCAAGAAGCCCCCTTATCAATTTTTAGCTCGGTTGGATTGAACTGAACGTAGAACTCCTTGTCGCCATCATCCATAGCGATAAAACAGAGCTTCGTTGGTGACTGCTGACTACTCATGACAGACTCCTTATTTTTTTATTACCACCACCCATCAGATTCCTCCTGTGTGCGCTCTCGGCGCATCTCTAACTCTCGACCCACAGCCTGTACTACCTCTTGAATAAGCGCATCAAGCTGCCCTGGGGTTGCACCGCCGCCCTGCCCTGAGGCTGGCGCAGAAGCTTTAGGGGCCTCATTAGCCGCCAGGCGAACCTGATTTCTAGCCTCGTCGCGGCGATTGTTTTCAGCTAACAAAACCAGACCTTGTAGTCGCTTTGCTAACTTCATTATTCGGTTATCGCCGACTCCAGACGACCCATGTACAGACTGACCTTTCTTACCATTCCACCCGGATACTCGTCGTGCTGGGCGATAACCTCGCCCTGCACCTGGTCCAGAAATTCCACTCATTGAAGGAGCATCTTTGGGCGCCATAGATCGCCGCTCTAACTTGCGCTGACGTGGCAGCTCGGATTTGGCTTCGCTTCGAATCTGACGCACAACCTCTAGAGTTGTACTTGGTAGTTCCGCGGAGCTCGAGAGCGTATCGCCACGGTCCATGATTATTCGAACCACGTCCTCACTAGAGGAGGCTCTCGCGAGGGATTGAATCAGATCACCAGTGCCTCTAACTGCTGGACCACCCAACGCGCGCTCTGCCCACGGTGGTGCACTCTGTGACTGGTCTCCCCGAGATACGTCTCCCAATGTCTGTAAAAGACTCGGTGCAGATGTGTTCAGTTGAGCTCTATTTGTTCGGTTGGGTCTCTGACCTAATTTTAAGGGACGCTCTTCGGCTGGACCTGGACCAATTCTCGAATATTGACCGCCCGCTTGCAGCGGTAAATCATCTTCAATCAAAGAGGCTTGGTGATCCTGGGCTTGAATGCCACGAGCTACAATTGATGTTGGAGATACTCTTTGACCACGCCACTCCCTACTGCCGGAAACAGGTGTTGTTTCACCACCTAATTCACCGCCCCTAAAGCCTACCGAAGATCCTCCCGACACCCCACCTAAGAACTTAGTCGCCCCTAAGTATCTATTGGACTCTGCCCCTGTGGATCTCTGAACTCGAGTAACTTCTCCAGCCTTAGATTGTTGAGAAACTCGACGATTAGGCGCCTCATACCAACTCTCACCTTTGGGTGTTATTGTCGAGGCGTAGCTCGCCGGCGGCTCCACAAGTGAATACTGAAGTGACTCGTTCGAGCGCTGTGAAGTACTGGCTGGCCACCTAACAGCACGCCCGGATGGAGCGGCGGCCCTTGTTGTAGCTGCTATGGGTTTACTGCTCACCGGAGCTGAGCGGTCCCACGAGCGGCGTTCGGTACTGACTTCTCTATCTTGCACAAGGGAGCTTTTTTCTAGATCGTCTTTACCAACTTGAACCGAAACAAACCGTTGATCACTTGGCGCATTCTTCAAAGCGCGAGAGACGGCAAACGGTATGTGAGAGCGAAGTGCAGATGTAGCCCTAAACACTGGACTGGATGCTGGCAGATCGCCTCGTTCTGCAGCCCAGACCGTTGCGCTAGGACTGTTATCGATAGGTGTCCGAGTTGGTGAACCTAACGATAGTCTACTCGATCGATCGGGCTGAGTGAGACCACCGGGTCTTCTTGCAGACGATCTCGAATCATCTAAGGGCGAACCTTCAAGCCTGCTCTCAGCAACTTTCGTCAGAGGGACTCGACTGGGCTTATCTACCGCCTCATTTCGACCAGCAGTATTTGTGGAACCAATCTGTTCGCCGCGCTCTGCAGCCCGGACTGTTGCGCTGGGCTTATCTATAGTCTCGTTTCGACCAGCAGCATTTGTGGAACCGACCTGTTCGACGCGCTCTACAGCCGGGACCGTTGCGCTGGGACTATTATCGATTGGTGTCTGAGTTGGTGAATCTAACGAGAGGCGGCTCGAACGCTCGGGCTGAGCGAGACCGCCGGGTCTTCTTACAGGCGCCCCTGATTCATCTAATGGTGTATCCTCAAGCCTGTTCTGAGCGACTTTCGTCAAAGGGGATCGACTCGGCTTACCTCTAGTCTCACCTCGAACAGCGGATCTGCTATCGTCATAAGCTTGGTGGTCTTGAGCCAACTCTCCAAGGTCTCTGAAAGCAGCAGATACCGAAGGGGTAAGCAATGTTCCGCCCCCTGCAGACAACCTGTTTTTGCGGGGCTTTGGAGACCTTACACGCGCCTCTTCGCGCACTGGTGAAACAATCTTAGGAGCGAGAGTTCTAACAGCCCTACCCATTGGAGCAGTGCCGTAAGCAGAGCGAGCTGCGACCCATGACGACTGTGGGGCAGGCGGTGAAGAAGTAGCTCCTAAAGATGGTGAGGTCTCCATTTGGGAGTCGGTCAACACGCTCTTTGGGGAGTTCAAGTCAACAGGCGATCTCAGAGCCCTCTGCCTAAAAGGGGCAGCTAAAGTCTCTCTCTCATCATCTGCGACCGTCTGGTCTATAAAGGCCGCCGCCGGATTCAATAGCTCCCCGACAATTGGCGACTTCGATAAAACTGGACGAAGTCTTTTTGTTGAGTCGGGGGCCGCTCGAGATACCGCAGCCTCCATTGGTAGGCTGTCACTAGGAGAAAGACGCTCTTCTAACAACGCCCTAATGGCTCTAGGGACGCCCCCTTTTCGAATAATAGAGCGCACCATTTCATCGCTGCGCTCCGAGTTAATAGATGTATCCGAAAGCACTGCTACTAGAGCCGATTGAACCCGCGCAGGCAGAGCTGGAGATATGTCGCGCAACGTGTTTACCAACGGCGAACTCTCAAACGAAACCTGTCCAGCTCTTTGGACGGCCCTCTGAGTGTGCGATGGTACCGATCGACTCGACGGAGCGAATACAGGCTCTTGGCTTTCACTCGATGTCGCGCCTATAGGCACCCTACTCGCAACACCTCCTGTGCGTTGAGGAGCGACGACCACCTTACCTGATGATTGTCCTTCACTACCACCTACTACTGCCTCCTGCGACCTCTTCTCAGCAACGCTAGATTTGCGTGCTAAAAGGGTTGTTCTGGCGTTTTTCCTAACAACATCAATAGCGAGAGCTTCTGTAGCTTGTTCTACCTTACCGGTGTCTACTTTGGCGACAGCAGGCACCCCAGTCTTCGTCAACTTTGCCCGAACCTTTGTCTTTTTATCAGGCTCAACTGCACTTGCTGCCGAAGAAACATCTGGGAGTCTTTCGCTCTCCACTTTGTTGGCAGCCGGTTTAACTCTAGGGACCCTTGGCGATTTTGTGGGTCCAGATAACCACGGACTCTCAGACTTTTTAGCATGAGAATATGGTCTAGCATCAGCCAAACGAGGGGATTCTTCGTCCCAGTGACCCGCCTCTGAAGAAACCATGGCCGCTGTGATAACAGGCGGCGGAAGCACCATCGACAGGCTTCCAAACAAACCTCGGCTACCCGACATTTGCATCTGTCTCGAAGTCACTCCATATGATGAGGCACCTAAAGCCTTGGAGAACTGTCGCTCATAGCGTTGTTCTCGCTCCCACCTGTGTCGACCAAGAGACTCCATAAACTCTCTGAAGGGAGCGCCGGATAGGAATGTGTACTCATCTCCACCGTGTTGTGATTCTGTGTAAGCCTGAGGAAGCCAAGGATCAGTGAACCCAAAACGCTCGTAAAAGCCCGGAGAGAAACCTATTCGAGGGCGCCTAACTAGGCGACTCTCAAGGCGTTCAGTCAGTTGACTTCCCAGCGCTTTTCGCTCTTCTTCCAATTTTACCTTCTACTCCGTGCTAGGCGATCACAACATTAATGCCCGAGTGCGCTATCTCAATTGATTCGACAGCCAAATCTGAACTGTCGGCCTTAATACTTGGCCCTTCATACGAGACCGGCCAAGCCTTCATAAAGCTGTATCGACGAAGCTCAGTCATATCGTTTGCCATCAACACAATAGAGCCATTACGTCGCCCTTTGAACTGATCCTGCAGAACCTCGTTTCGCCAATCAAGGAGGTATGAGTCTGGGGAAGAGCCGTATCTCAGAGTGATGTTTTCCCATCTAGTCTGACCAGGCAACTTGTGAACCCTATAGTTCACCCCTCCCTCAACAACCTCAACGACCTCCGTTGTGTTTTTAATCCCCGAACACTCCTTGAAGTGCCCGACTACTCGATTTTCAATCTCTAGCAGAAACAGAAAGGCGCCGTCCGCCTCCATAAATTGCCTGTAATCGTCACTTGCAGCCATTGTTTCTCCCTAAAATAGACCGACCGATAGGCCTAAGCCGACGGTCCTAACTCACTTAATTTCAACTCGATGCGGATCTGTTCCGTGGTGCCAATTGGTTGCAGATTTACCCAAACGTTTAAGGCACCTCTAGCTCTTGAGTCCGAATCATTTGTCTCGGCGTCACAGGCAATAGAATACTCTGCGCCAGCTGTACGTCCCGACAAAACCCCATGTTCCCAAAACTCATCCAACCTCACACGAACATCGCGCTCAATTGCCTTCCAGATCATGGGAGTGTTAGTTTCAAACACAGCCCACATGTTGTCTCTTCGAAGCTGCTCCGAGATCATCGAAACCGCTCGCCGAGTATTAATGAATTTCCAGGACGACTCTCTGGAGAGAGTTCTTGCCCCATAAACTCGAACACCTCTGCCTTGCTCTAAGACAAGAGTATTAATAGCAGCGGCGCACAGCTCTTGAGACTCTTGCCAGTCAAGCTCCATGTCCATACTTCTTACCTTGCGGATGGGCTGGTTCGCTGGTGGCCAGATCACACCGTATGGACCGCGAGTAGACGCTATACGCGAAAACACACCAAGCATTGCACCCGATGGAGGCTGAAGCCCACTTTCTGTCTCGATCCAAGGGTAATAAACGGCGCAGTAACTGCGGCTCTCTACCTTTTTGTTCCGCATGTTCTCGACCCAACTAACCAAAGTCTTACCATGCAGATCCTTGGGGGCGTCAATAATCAAGAATCGGTGATTCATCTCCATGCAATGGGCTAGCAGGGCATCGTATATGCCGTCCGCATCAGACACGACCCTTCCGAGTTTGTCCTCCCGGCACCGTAGATATGCTGCACCGGGGCATGCCAACTGTGAGATGTCCTCGTTTATTCGCAACCTACTCAACAGAGGCTCAAGCACCCCCAAACAGGTAGCATCGTCAATGATGTCAGACTCATTTGATATACAGAGCCCAAAGAGGTGTAAGCGAGTGCCGCCGTTGTCGAAAAATGACTTGGCGGCCACTACAGAGGCAGGGTCCAAGCGATCCCTCTGAGGATGATTATCCAGCTCTCTATACGAGGTCAGCACAAATTCTACGGAATCCCCCGCTAATGCCTTTTCAGGCCATTTTGCCTCCGTAATAAACCCAATCACACCGCCAACATCAGAGCGCACCAAGTCAAATCGTCCTCGCGACGTGACGTGATGTTTAATGTTAATTCCTGGCAGGCTTGAGCCCAATCTTTCTCCTGTTCGACCGTCGATTAGGACGGCGTGTTTATCTTTTCATTAATCTTTGAAATCTCTCCAACCCAAGCATGTCTCTCGCGATGCGCAAGCCCCATGATGGCTTCTCGATCCCAGTGAAAATGGTAAGCTATAAACGCTACCTCCTTGAGGATTGCCTCTAAGGGGTAGCTAGCTATTCCCCCAGGCGGCCAAACTCCTTTTCGAACTTATGACTACACTCAGGGCAGGTAGCTTTCACCATCACCTCGTCTTCATTTATTCGGTTGTACATCTCTTCCAAGAAACGTAAGTCGCCTGCAAACAGGTTCTCGACGACACCTGTGTTCACATCAGT
>CAWVYO010000029.1:0-21660 GCA_963934385.1 uncultured bacterium | reverse complement strand
AGCCACCTCCCTGAAGATGGTGACGGCACATATATCGGCCAAAATATGTGGGATGGGTTGTTGGACACAATGTGGTGTGAGGGTGTAGAGGGAGACGGATCAGGAGAGTGGTTCGAGGTCGATTTCGGCAGCGCTCAACGTGTCTCTGCACTTAGGTTTGTGAATGGCAATGCCTATAGTTTGATTTGGTGGATGAAATCTAATCGAATGACGGAACTGACTCTTGGCTTTTCAGACGGCACTTCGCAGGTGGTGTCCGTTCGGAATTCTGCGAGGGAGCAGATCGTCGATATCAGTCCTATAACGACCTCTTCGGTGAGAGTGACCCTCTCTGCGGTCCGGCAAGGAAACATGGCGGTGGACAACGCCGATTACGATTGCGCCTGTGTTTCTGAGATCGGTTTCGTGAATTAGAAGCCAACTAGTTAACTTACACACTTTGAATGGTGGCGGTCGCCAGTATCTTTCGGTAAGTTCCTGACCAGATTAGGAGAAAGACTGTGCAAAGAATATTTTCATCGTCATTAGGTTTATGTGCCTTATTCGCGACTGGCTGTAGCATCGACAATTCAGTAGCGAGGCAAATGTATACGGAGGTTTTCCTACAGGAGCCCAACCAAGAGGTAGACATCCTATGGGTTGTGGATGACTCACCTTCGATGGCTGAGGAGCAACTGCTTATTGCTCAAGGGTTCGGAGCGTTTATTGCTGGTATTGAAGAGACCAACATTGACTTTCATATTGGTGTTGTATCTACGGACATGGACCTATCAAACCCAAACCGAGGTGTGTTGGTCGGTGAACCGTCCTATTTGACTTCGGAAGACAATTACATTGAGTTGTTTCAAGAAAGAGTGCAGGTCGGTGTCGGTGGTTCAGATAAAGAAAAAGGTCTTTCAGCTGCTCTTCACGCTCTTACTGAGCCTATGCTGTCAGGTCCGAATCAAGGCTTTTTGAGACCGTTTGCCACTCTTCTTTTGATCTTTGTGTCAGACGAGGATGACTGCTCAGATGGTGATACGCTAGATGGTTCATCGGGAAGTAGTTGCTACGATGATCGTGATATGCTCATCCCTGTAAAGGACTTTGTTACTGATTTTCAAGGCATCAAGGGACCGGGCGCTAGAGTTGTCTCTTCGTCGGTTGTGGGTCCTGATGTGGCTAACAACTGTGACGACAGCTGGCCAGGTCACCGTTACTCGACCATCTCAGAAGTTTCAGGTGGTGTTCTAGGAGACATATGTGAGTCAGATTACTCCGATCTGATGGCTGAGATGGGGCTGACTGTGCTAGCAGAGGTTCGGGTGTTTCAGCTGAGCTACACTCCCTTTGAGGGCAGTATAGTCGTATCTATTGGAGAAGATATTGTTCCCGAAGATCCAGTAAACGGCTGGACATTTGATACGGAGTTTAAGACCCTTAGGTTTGATGGTGACTATATACCGCCGAGGGGCTCTAGTATTAGTGTTGAATATGAGATTGGCGGGGTTTGAGGGTTTGTGCAGCCTCATTGAGGTTGTTTGACAGTTGAAATAAAGATCCGAGCTCGCTGATCTCTATGTTCATAATAGGTACAGTCCAAGTGGCAGAGAGTTTACTCATCTTATCCACAACGATCTTGTCGGCTTCTGACTGTTTATTTTGGTTTCTATGTAGCTCTTGAAGGTTGCTTAAAACCCTCTGTAGGTCCTCTTCTGACAAATCACTATCAGTGGCAATACGTGCCTCTAATGTGGTTGGATTTAGCTGTTCGAGCGTTGGCGTCACTCTGTTTACGATTACTCCCCCAAGCGGGAATCTCTCAGATTGTAACTGTTTCCTAAACGCTATTGTATCGTCGATTGCCGACGGTGCCGGAGTTGTGACCAGGAGAAAGCTCGTACAAGGGCTCTTTAGTAGATCGATCATCTCTCCAGAGCGAGTTCTGAACCCCTCCGCTAGCCCGGAGATCAATTCAAAAAACTCGGCTATCTCAGTGACAGTGGTCTCGCCGATCATCTTCTTCATGACCGTCATGATCGTCCTTGAGCCTCTTTCGAAGAGCCGCAGACCTTTTGGGTTTCTTGGAGCACTCATCCACTTTATCACCGAGTCAGACATCATCGCTGTTAGCCTTTCTGGTGCGGTAAGGAAGTCTATAGCGTTTAGGGAGGGCGGGGTGTCTACCACTATGACGTCGTAGTCGCACTCCGTGTAGAGTTTGTAGAGCTGCTCAATCGCCATGTACTCCACTGAACCCGCTAGCTTCTCTGAGACTAGCTTATAGTACCTAGAGGCGAGTAGGCGTTCGCTTGTTGCTTTATCTGGGGCGTGGCGCACCACAACTTCGTCGAACATAGCTTTGACGTCTAGCATCATCGCATCAAGGGAGCCGCCGTTTGGGGTGGTCTCTTCCGAGTCGTGACCTGGGAACAACCTCCCCACAGGGACAGGGGTCGGAGCGCCGATTAATTCATTAATAGCCAGCGCGTCGGCTAGACGCTTTGCAGGATCAATGGTGATGGTCACCACGCGAGACCCTTGTGCGGCTAGGATAAGCGAAAGGGCGGCCGCTGTGGTCGTCTTTCCAACGCCTCCAGTGCCACAGCAGACAATAATACTCGATTTTGTGAGCTCAGTCATACCCCCTCCAAGTAGCTAGACAGCACCCTGAGATCCCCGAGGGACAGATCTCGGTTGTTTAGCAGAGGTAGCTCTGAACACGGTGCAGGGATGTTCTGTGACAGACGTTGTTTAGCTGTCTCTTTGTTATTGAACTTTGCCACAGCTCGGTCGGCAGCTTTGATCAGCCCTTTGAAGGATTCTTCGCTTGCACCAGAGTCTAGTGATGGGCGGACATTCTGCCAGAGGGAGATTGGTTCAAATGGTTTCGTTGGGGTCTCATTTAAAATAACGCCAACGACATGGGCTTTGTGTTGACCTAGGTTTTCATAAAGATCTAATGTTTCGTTTACGACGAGTTCGTCACACAGCGAGGTCAACACTATTGCGGTCTTGGAGCTGTCGTAAAATGTGTCGTGAACTAGCTTAGCGGCCTGATAAAACGGGCCAGCAATTGTTAGCTTCATCATACTAAGAGGTGACTCTAGCATGGTCAGTCCGTGTCCTGTGGCTGGTGCGTCGAAGATTATAATATCCCACCGAGGAGAGCCGTCCCTGCGTTTCTCGAGTGACAAGTGGTGTATTTTTCCCAGGTGAACCAGGTCGTGTAAACCTGGGACAGCCGACATAAAAGGTTCCATTACTCGGTTTTGGAAAACTAGCTTGTAGAGCGCCCGCACCTTTATTTTTATTAAGATGTAGTCCTCTATCGCTTCTTTTGCCGTGATCGAAAGAGTCTGGATGTTTGGAGCTACGGAGAGCGGTGTGTATGAGCGACGCTCTTGTCCAAATATTTTCGGTACCCGCCCTGCACCATTGGACTCAACAATAAGCGCTCGCTTACCCTCTTCGGCGGCTCTAACGGCGAGGCTAGCTGCTATGGTGGTTTTACCTACGCCGCCTTTGCCTGTTACAAACACGATTTTAGAGTCTAAGATTCGCAAGCTTATTCTGCCTAGGTGAGCTTGTTGCCCATTCATTGGCGGCAAGCGGTAAATACTGGAGGGCCTATAATGGTTTTTCAACTACCTTGAAACGCTGTTTTTCGCTAAATAATCCATGTAAAAATGAATAGATTTGGTTCGCCTGATAATGAACTATCGCTGGTAGCTTGTTATTGCCCCGCATATTGCTAAAGATACCATCTAGGGAGCACCACTAAATGCCAATATACGAATACTTATGTGACGGATGTAATCATTGCTTCGATGAGCTTCAGAAAGTTTCTGACGCACACGTTTCTGTCTGTCCAAAGTGCAGTGAAGAACGGGTGCGGAGGGTAGTATCATCGTCATCGTTTCATTTAAAAGGGGAAGGGTGGTACAAGGATCATTATGGTCTCAAGACGTCTAACAAAGAAGCGGGAAAGGGGTCTGATTCATCAGGGGGAGGAGAGTAAGCGTGGCTGACATAATAGACGGTAGAAAGCTCTCTAAGGCACTCAACCAAGGTCGAGTAAAAGCTGGGGCAGCCAAGCTAAGCCGCGCTCCTGGGCTCGCTGCGGTCCTTGTCGGCGCCGATCCCGCATCTATGGTTTATGTAAAGCGCAAGGGGCTCGTAGCAGACAGGGTCGGGTTCTACCACAGGCAGGTTGATCTACCAGTTGAGACTACACAGGCAGAGCTTCTGAGAGTTGTTGAAGCGCTTAACGTCGACCCAAAGATCGACGGTATTTTGGTGCAGCTGCCGCTCCCCGCGCACCTAGATTCGCAAGAGGTGCTAGATACCATCTCTCCCACCAAAGATGTGGACGGCTTTCATGCGGTTAACGCTGGACTGTTGGCCCAGGGGCGTGCACGATTCGTCCCATGTACACCTCTAGGTGTCATGCGAATGTTGGAGGCATATGAGATAAATCTGTCGGGCATGGACGCTGTCGTAGTGGGACGTTCTGATATTGTTGGGAAGCCTATGGCTATGCTTCTTCTCGCGGCAAATTGTACTGTTACCATATGCCATTCTCGCACCAAGAACCTAGCAGAGACCGTGGCTCGTGCGGATTTGGTTGTGGCGGCTGTCGGTCGACCGGAGATGGTAAAGGGCGATTGGATAAAGGAGGGCGCTGTAGTGATCGATGTTGGAATAAACCGAGTGGCTGACGGCTCTCTGGTTGGAGATGTTGAGTACGAATCGGCCTCCCGCAAAGCCTCATTCATTACCCCAGTGCCAGGGGGAGTCGGTCCTATGACTATCGCGATGCTAATGGAAAACACGCTCCGAAGCGCACAGATTAGCCAAGGAGTTGAGCCCTTTTAGGGCTATTCCGCGAAACAGCCAAGCCATTTTTCGACAAGAATGAGGTCTTCCTCTATTATGCCCCCAGCTGGAGGCATGGTCTTATAGTCTAAAACTACCCTCAGAATATCATCTGCTCTTGTCATAGCCTGATGTTCCGTGTCGAAGGTTACACTCTCAGGTGCGTCGTTTCTCTCTCGCGTGCTGGCTGCGTGGCAACCGTCACAGTTTGTAGCCATGAATCCCTCGCCGAAATTGCTCCACGAGACTGGAAATGTAGGGTCGCAGACTGAATAATTTCCCGTGTCGACGGGGTCGCTAGTGTTACACGCCAAGGCTAATAGAAACCACATCCAAAACTCCTAAGAAGGTAAGCGCTGGCTTTCGTAGAACCTCCTCCGTTGAAGTATATATCAAATGATTGTTTTAGGGATTTAGAAGCGCTGCCTTTTTGCATCAGCCGTGATAGGTTGTGACCGAAATACTGGAGCTATCTTAGATGACACTAAAAAGAACACCATTCTTCGTTTGCCACCAATCACATGGAGCTAAACTTATAGACTTTGGTGGCTGGGAAATGCCAGTACAATACGTGGGCATAATGGCCGAACACCAGGCTGTTCGAGAGAGCGTTGGACTATTTGATGTCTCTCACATGGGCGAAGTCATGGTCCGTGGACTGGGAGCCTGTGAGTCCCTAAATTCTATGCTTTCAAACGACGTTAGAACAGTTGATATTGGGAGCTCTCAATACTCGGCGATCTTGAATGAATCTGGTGGAATAGTTGACGATGTCTTTGTGTATCGCCTGGGTCAAAACGAGTATTTGGTCTGTGTGAATGCATCGAACAGACAAAAAGATGCAGCTTGGATTATGGATCACAACCCAGACCCTGCTGGTGCAGTAGTGGTCGATGAATCAGACAGTTGGGCTCAAATCGCGATTCAAGGTAGAAATGGCGAGGCTGTAGCTCAGAAATTAACCTCTGTTGATCTGTCATCAATGGGAAGAGGGGCGATCGCGGCTGGTAAATTTGCGGGTGTAGAGGGCTGTTTGATAGCCCGCACTGGCTACACTGGAGAGGACGGCTTTGAGGTGTTTGTCCCAAGCGAAGAGGCCACACCTGTCTGGGATAGGGTGCTGGACGCTGGCGCCGAGTTTTCAATCAAACCGATCGGGCTCGGGGCCCGAGACACCCTCCGTTTAGAAGTAAAAAACGTACTGTATGGTAACGATATATCAGACGACACAACCCCTCTAGAGGCATGCCTGAGGTGGATAACAAAGCTGGATAAGGGTGAGTTCCGCGGGCGTGAGCCCCTTGTTGCCCAACGTGAGGCAGGGCTTCAGCGTAGGTTAGTGGGTTTGGTAGTTGAGAAACGTATCGCTAGGCAACACTGTGCCATCCTATCTGCCGATGGTCAGATTATTGGCGAGGTAACTTCAGGGACGCGTTCTCCAACTTTGGGTACGAACATAGCTATGGGGTATGTGGCAAAAGGGTTTGGTCGTCCTGGTACGGAATTAATCGTCGATATTAGAGGGCGACAAGCCAAGGCCGTGGTCGTCAAAGGGGCGTTCTACAAACGGGACTACTAACGGTCAAAAATGATGAGGCAATAGGCCTCAGTTGAATTATTAGAGAGTAAGCAATTTATAACTGAGAGATGGAGTAACCGTGAACTGTCCTGAAGAACTGAAATATACTAGTGAACACGAATGGTTGCGGATCGATGGGGGTGTCGTGACTGTCGGCATTACTGACCACGCCCAAGATGCTCTTGGCGATATCGTTTTCGCCGATCTGCCAGAGGTGGGTGATAGCTTTACGTCTGGTGAGACTGGCGGAGAGCTCGAGTCAGTAAAGGCTGTATCTGATGTGTACATGCCCGTCAGTGGCGAAGTGATCGAGATAAACGAAGCTCTTGATGGAGAGGAGGGCACTATCAACTCCGATCCATACGGGGCTGGCTGGCTGTTTAAAATCAAGCTCTCAGATCCGTCTGAGATCGACTCTCTCATGAGTGCTGGTGACTACGAAGCGACTTTATAAGGTGCATCTTCTCCTTTCGGGGAGCCCACCAATAAGAAACACCCCCCGCTAGAACTGGGCGAATTGGAGGTAGCATGTCTATTCTGAGAACTGAAACGATCGAGAAGAACTTCGCTTATAGGCACAACGGTCCACGGAGTGCGGAACTCCGGGAGATGTTGGCATATCTGGGCGTTGATAGCCTAGACCAACTATCCAAAGCGGTAGTGCCTGCGGAGATTTTGGTGGGGGCTGAACTAGACCTGCCCAGCGCATTGAGTGAGCAGGAGTTGCTCGCTGATATGAGCAATATTGCCTCTGGTAACCAGATGTTTAAGTCTTACATAGGACTTGGGTACAGCAATTGCATTACCCCTCCAGTGATTCTTAGGAACATTATAGAGAATCCAGGTTGGTACACTCAGTACACTCCCTATCAGGCGGAGATATCTCAAGGTCGCCTTGAGGCGATGCTGAATTTTCAGACTGTGATCTGCGATCTAACTAAAATGGAGTGCGCCAACTCCTCAATGTTGGATGAGGCGACAGCGGCAGCTGAGGCTATGACTATGTGTCGCAGGGTGTTGGGGCGAAAAAACAAGTCCAACACCTTCTTTGTATCTGAGCGCTGCCTTCCTCAGACTATCGCTGTAGTACAGACCCGCGCTAAGGCCTTAGGCATTGTAGTTGTTGTAGGTGACCACGCCTCTTGGGACTTCTCTACGGATACCTTTGGTGTCTTGGTTCAGTATCCAGATGTTGACGGCTCTATCGAGGATTACAGCAACTTTTTCAAGCTGGCCCACGACAACGGTGCAATGACTGTCGCGGCTGCTGATCTGTTATCCCTAGCGCTGCTCACCCCTCCTGGAGAGTTTGGTGCGGACGTAGCTGTGGGTAGTAGCCAGAGGTTCGGTGTGCCCCTTGGGTACGGTGGTCCTCACGCGGGCTACATGGCGACAAGTGAGTCTTATAAACGGCAGCTACCAGGAAGATTGGTAGGGGTCTCTGTGGACTCAAATGGAAAGCCGGGACTAAGGTTGGCTCTGCAGACCCGAGAGCAGCATATTAGGCGAGACAGGGCTACATCCAATATATGTACTGCACAGGTCTTGTTGGCTGTAGTAGCGTCCATGTATGCCGTCTACCACGGACCCGATGGGCTGGAGGAAATTGCATCATCTGTTCATAAAAGGGCGACTGTTTTAGCTGAATCACTCAAAGCGCTTGGTTACACTTTATCGGAGGCTCCATTCTTTGATACGGTGCATGTCGTTGGTGGCCCTGTTGAGGCAGATACGCTGATGAGTGTGGCCTTAGACGCTAGTGTAAACCTTAGAAGAAGCGAGTCGGGCGTCACAATATCGTTGGACGAAACCGTTACTGATGATGACCTGTACGAGCTGTTACAGATCTTTGGGGACGACGCGACACCAGTGTCTGCAGAGGGCGGTGACTTTGGTAAGTTCACCCGAAAATCGACTTTCTTGCAGCACCCTACCTTTCATAGATACCGCTCAGAGACAGAGCTTCTGCGCTATATGAATAAGCTTCAATCACGGGACTTGTCTCTTACAACTTCTATGATTCCTCTAGGCTCTTGCACAATGAAGCTCAACGCAACTGCGGAGATGATTCCCGTTACATGGCGTGAGTTCGGAGGGCTTCACCCGCTCGTACCAGTTGAACAGGCAGAGGGATATACGGCTCTGTTTTCAAGGCTTGAGGCAATGTTGGCTGAGATAACTGGTTTTGATGCGGTCTCTCTACAGCCAAACGCTGGCTCTCAAGGTGAGTATGCTGGACTTGGAGTAATAAGAGCCTGGCACGATGCTCGGGGGGATCAAGACAGAACTATCTGTATTATCCCGATGTCTGCCCACGGAACCAACCCAGCATCAGCGGTAATGGCCGGCATGAAAGTAGTACCGGTAAAATGTGACGACTCGGGAAACATCGACGTTGCGCACCTCCGAGAGATGGCTGAGAAGTATTCGGATATTCTCGCAGCTATCATGGTCACTTACCCATCTACTCACGGGGTCTTCGAGTCCACCATAGTTGAGATCTGTGACATTATTCACGAAAATGGTGGTCAGGTATATCTTGATGGCGCGAACATGAACGCAATGCTCGGTCTATGCAAGCCCGGAAAATTTGGTGCGGATGTCTGCCACCTCAACCTTCATAAGACCTTTTCAATACCTCACGGCGGCGGTGGTCCCGGTGTCGGACCTATATGCGTCCTAGAGCATTTGGCCCCCCACCTACCAAACCATCCGTTAATCGAGATGGGTGGTAGTGAGTCTATGGGGCCGGTCTCGGCGGCACCATGGGGCAGCGCTTCGGTGCTTCCAATATCGTATGCTTTTATTGCAATGATGGGACCTGACGGTCTAAAAGCAGCAAGCCAGATAGCTATTTTGAATGCTAACTACATCGCCAAGACTCTTTCTTCCCACTACCCGATTCTCTACAAAGGGGCCGGTGGTTGGGTTGCTCACGAGTGTATCCTCGACTTGAGACCCCTGACAGCGGCTAGTGGTATCTCTGTTGAGGATGTCGCTAAGCGTCTGATGGACTATGGATTTCACGCTCCAACTATGTCGTGGCCCGTTGTAGGCACGCTAATGGTTGAGCCTACAGAAAGTGAAGGCAAAGAGGAATTGGACAGGTTCTGTGACGCTATGATTTCTATTCGAAAGGAGATCCGCGAAGTCGAAGACGGTGTGGCGGACAGGGAGGTAAACCTTCTCACGGGGTCACCTCATACTGCTGAGGCTCTACTGTCGGACTCATGGGATCGCCCCTACAGCCGAGAGCGAGCAGGCTTTCCTTATCCCGCTAGTAGACAGCACAAGTTTTGGCCGGTTGTTGGCCGTGTCGATAACGCCTGGGGTGACAGGAACTTCGCATGTCTTTGCCCGTCTATGGATTCATTTTCAGAAGAGAGTGAGGTTTTATGAGAATATTGTCTAAAATATTCTTTTTTAGCGTAGCCCTATTTACTGGAGACCTAGCTCTAGCATGTGCGCCAGAATCGTCACCTGATGCATTCTCTGAAATCATTGAAGTTTTTCAGGAAGATTTTGAATCGTCTGCATCGGCGCACCATGTGCCAGAGGCTCTGTTATTGACTCTGGCTTGGGAGGCATCGCGGTTTGATCCGACTGCAGTGTCGGCTTGGGGCGGAGTGGGACTTTTTGGTTTTAGACCAGAAGGGCAGGGAGGGCTTGAATTGAAGGAGGCTGCCAGGCTGGTTGGGCTCTCAGTAGCTGAGCTAACGATGGACTCGAGAGCTCAGGTTGAGTCAGCGGCCATATGGCTCGCATTAAATGCAGATATGGCTTCTATTGAGAGAGACGCTCCTTTGGAGGCGTGGGGGCCAGCGATAGCCCCATTCTCGGCGAGCTCCTCACCTGTTGTTCAGGATAGGTTCACGCAATTTATAATTGAGGCCATGCATTATGGGTTTGAATCTGGCGAATTCATTGTGGCGCCAGTTATTGATGATTTGCCCAATGGAATTATGACGTCACCCCCGCTACCCGTTGGCGACTACAGTGGCTCTGCAGCTTTTGTAGAGGCTTCTTCAACAAATTATACCGCAGCTAGTCGAGCCGGGTCTGACATTGACATCATTGTCATACACACGGTACAGGGTAGCTATTCTGGAGCTATCAGCTGGTTTCAGAACAGCGATGCCGATGTCTCGGCTCACTACGTTGTTCGCTCTGCTGATGGAGAGGTGACTCAGTGTCTTTGGGAAGAAGATATTGGCTGGCACGCAGGTAATTGGTCTTACAACGAGCGTTCAATAGGGATTGAACACGAAGGCTACATAGATGATCCTGACCAGTGGTACACAGAGGCGATGTACCGCAGTTCAGCTATACTGGCTGCCGATATAATTGCTCGAACGAATGTCACTCTGGATCGCGATCATATTGTTGGGCACGTTGAGGTCCCGGGGGCGACCCACACGGATCCTGGTAATGGTTGGGATTGGGACCGATACATGGAGTACGTGGAAGAGTATGTCAACGGTGGCAGCGGCGAAACTGCGGTGTTGCTAGGCGTAGTCGCAGATTCGGATATTTACAACGGAGCCCGGCTTCAGGATGTGACAGTCACACTTACCAATGGTTCAGTGAGCACTACTACCGATACACATGGGGAGTTTAGGTTCGAGGATTTGGGTGTCGGTGAGTGGACCGTCTCTGCTTCGGCACAAGGGTTTATCGACTCAGAATGCACCGTAGAGATACTCGCCGGTTCTGGAGAGTGGTGGTGCTCGATCGCGTTGCTCCCGGTTGGCAGTGACACAGGGATTGATACTTCGGAAGAAGATGTTTGGGGACACGTACCAATTCGAGATGTGACCTCGGGGTGTGGGTGTGGAGTCTCTGGTGGTGGATCCCGTGGGTTGTGGTGGCTTCTTGCCCCGTTTGCCGCGGTACTTAGGAGGAGGCGAGGATGATTTCGCTGCTGTTGATTTTGGCTGGTTGTCCCAAACCTATGGGGGCCTCAGAGAGTCAAATTACCGGTAATGTCACTCATGTTGTAATAGAAACTGGAGTAGCAACAGAAGATCTTCAGGTAACGCAGCGCCCCATGAGTGAACGCGACAGAGTTTTAGAGGTGTTTCAAGCGTCGCGCTCTGTTGTCACCGAGTGTTTTGTCACCGCGTTAGCCCAAAACCCTACACTTTGGGGTGAACTGGTTGTCGGCGTACAAATTACAGAAGAGGGAGGGGTGACTAATGTCCAAATAATTAGAACATCAATCTCAAACCGCGAGATGATGGATTGTGTTAAGGCGGTGGTCGAGCAGCTCTCATTCCCAGCTCCAGCTCGAGGGGCCTTGAGCGTATCCTATCCATACTTATTCTCGACAGAACACACCCCAGCTGCCGAGGTGCGTGCCATGGAGGTGCGTTATGGGCTCCGAGACACAGCCGCAGAGCTAAATGGAATGGAAGATCCTGCTCGCGAACTAGAGAGCGGCGAGAATGGCTGGTGGGAGCGCTGGTAGTGCTCTAAGCGATGTAGCTAGCTAGACCGCGTTGTTTTTGAGCTCTGCGTAGCTTCTGAAGCGCTTTGATTTCAATCTGACGAATGCGCTCGCGAGTGAGCTTGAAGTAGCTTCCGATCTCCTCTAGTGAAAACTGCGTAGGCTCGCCTATTCCAAACCTCATTCGAAGTACCTTCTCTTCTCTTGGAGAGAGGGTGCATAAGGCCTCCTCTATCTCTTCGCGTAGAGTCGCGTTCTCGATAGCATCGGATGGTGCATCCGCGTTGAGGTTTTCTATAAAGTCACCAATAGTCGAGTCAGACTCGTTGCTTACTGGAGCGTCAAGGCTCATCGGCTCACGAGTGAGCTTCATCAACGCCTGAAGTTTGTCGATGTCGACCTCTAGTCGCCTGGCAACCTCAACAAGAGTTGGTTCACGTCCAAATTCTTGGAACATTATCTTCTGAACCTGGTGAACTTTGTTCACAATCTCGAGCTTGTAGATAGGAATGCGAATAGTTCGAATCTGTGACTCTATTGCTCGAATAATTGACTGACGAATCCACCAAGATGCGTATGTAGAGAACTTGAAGCCACGAGTGTAGTCGAACTTCTCTACGGCTTTCATCAAGCCGATGTTTCCCTCTTGAATAAGGTCTGATAGAGGTAGACCTCGGTAACTGTACTGTTTTGCTATGGAGACAACCAACCTCAAGTTGGCGTTTATTAGCGTGACCTTGGCGAGCTCTGAGTCGTGCCCGCCCTCTTGGGCGCGTCTTGCAACCTCAACTTCGTCTGCCCGAGACAGTAGTGGAATTCCACCCATCTTTCTCAGGTATCTGTTTAGAAGTACGTTACCAGTCTCTTTGGCAACTTTTGAAGCTTTCTTACTTTGCGCTTGACCCATATCGCTCTCCGTTCCGGGGGTAGCCACGACAGGAGTCGAATTCTTCTGCTTGGCACCATTAACGAATGCAAGGGACGTGCCATCTATCTGTTTTCTAGCTGTTGCTGAGGAGCCCATGGTGATCAGTCCTGTGTTTGTAATAAGATTGCTATGGGATGCCGCTGAAATTTTGACCGATCCCGTCCGACATAACAACGGAATAAGTGTTCAAGACCTTGACGATGTTCAAATATTTTGTACATTCACTGCCTCCGAGATGGCCTCAAAGGGGTCTTGAGCGTCTTCGGTTATCAACTGAACATGGTTGATAAAATCTCTAATGTTCGAGTTGTTTAATAAAAACAGCTCTTCAAATTCAGATTGATTTGAATTGTAGGTTCGAAATTGAGCCAGTCTTGCATTGTTCCAAGAATCCTGTTCCGCTGCCTCCAGGTAAGGTGCAGGGGCTGTTAATCGCGCCGAGTGAACTCGATCCGGTAGTGAGCGTATTAGTTGGCTCTTTAGTTCCGTCTTTTCCACATCAGTGAGGGTGGGGGAGCTATAAATTCGGTCGAGGTCTCGGTAGAGTTCGCCCAGCAGATCTCTCCAAACATTGGAGTCGTGTCGGCGGGCGTTGACCGCTTGAGCCTCTTCACTGGCATCGCCATACCGAGCGATTAACCATTGGTACATGGCCTTTTCGCCCACGAAAGATGCGAAGGATTCGTTGAAATCCACGGATCCCCTGACCCAGAGTGTGGCATGAGCCATCTCGTGCAGGACTGTTTCAACCAACCGGTCATCACTCCAGTGGAGCATCCCAGGTAGAATTGGGTCTTTAAACCAACCCAGCGTAGAATATGCGCCAACCGTACGTACGTAAACGTCGAGCCCTCGCTCTGTCAAATCACTAGCCTCGCGCTGTGCGTCTTGAATGCGGAAATACCCCAAATACGGAACACGCCCAACTATTGGAAACCACCATGTGACATTGTCGAACCTTAGGGGGTCAGAAGCACTTACGTTCCACATCGTCCTTTCCCAGTCCCAAGCGATGGTTTCGTAATTCTCTGTGGCTAGTAGCCCAATTGCCCCACCAAACGCCTTAGCATCGGCGATGATCGCTACTTTTTCGGTCTGTTCTGGAGAGAGTTCGCCCCGACTTGTTAAGCGATCCGTTGATTCTCTGGACAGAAGTAATTCACTTTGAAACCAAGCTGATTTGGTGACGTAGCACCCTCCGCAGCCCTGGAGTATAATCCAACTAAACGACGCTAGGAGGGCTCGGCGACTAAGTGACGCTCTCTGTTTCGTATGGGGATAATCAAAAGACTTTTCTACCATAGGGTGGCTGTTATGCTTGATGGTGGGTAATCTCTGGGGGTTAGATAAATTCATGAGCAGTTTCAGTTTACGCGCAACGTCGCGTACGGAGTCTTAATTGATCGATTTTTTGATTCGCGGTGGTCCCATAATGGTGCCTATAGGGCTCTGTTCTGTGATTGCGTTAGCCCTTTTTTTACAGCGTGTGACATCATTGCGGATGTCTAAGGTCGCCCCTAGACAGGTATGCGTAGAGGTGCTCGAACTGGCGCGCCAAGCCAGGTGGTCTGACGCATCAACTCTTTGCAAGAAATATGATCTCCCAATTTGCCGCGTCTTGGAGGTTGCATTTGAGAGAGTGGGCGCGAGTAGGAGAGAGTTGAAAGAGGCTACAGTGGAGGTTGGTAGGCGAGAGGTAATTGGTCTTGAGCGATACGCCGAGGCAATCGGAGTAATAGCTGCTGTTACGCCACTCTTGGGGCTATTGGGCACTGTCCTTGGAATGATTCAGACATTTGACGTGATTCAGGTACAGGGCATGGGTGAGATTAGCGGTCTGGCGGGAGGTATCTCTCAGGCATTAATCACGACCTTCACCGGGTTATCCGTCGGTATTCCAGCGCTCATTGCTCACAGATACCTGCTAGCGAAGGTGGACGAAATGAGCTTGGTTATGGAGAGGGTCACATCGCAGGTACTGGATACCATTACTGCGGAATCGAAATGAATTTCGCTAGATCGAGGCGCCCGGATGCTCGTCTGGACTTGACCCCCCTCATAGACATCATCTTTCAGTTGGTGCTCTTTTTCATGGTCTCAACAACGTTTGTGTCATCCGCGGGTATTGAGGTTCAACTACCCGAGTCCAACGCCGATTTAATACTTCGCGAGTCTCGAGATCTGAATGTGTGGGTAACAGAAGACGGAGGCGTTTTGTTGGATGATGAGCCCGTAGATTTTGACGTACTTAGCGCTGAATTCGAGCGTAGGTTTACCCTCGAGCCAGATGTCACAGTTATCATAAAAGCGGATGAAAACGTGGGTCATGGGAGAGTGGTTCAAGTGATGGATCTAGCTCGCCAAAAGGGGCTTACAAACCTTGCGATCGCAACAGAGAGTCTCGGGGGAGACGGTGAATCTGAGGGAGAACAATAAAAAACTCTTCGGGCTAGACAAAACCTTTATTTTTTGCTAGACTAATGGGGTCGAAACACGCTATACGTTTCAGGCATCTTAATTCTCTTGACAGGTCCAACAATTGTCACCTCTTACACTTAGAAGATTGGCGCTCACTGTAGCGCCAATACTAGTAATGATGGCGGTAGTTGTGATGGCAGTGTTTGGTGATCATGGTTTAGTGCGTCGGCACGAGCTCGGAATGGAGACGGCGATGGTAGAACATCGCATCTCTGAGTTGTTGTCTGAAAACAGCGAAATCAAGCGTTCTTTGCGCATTTTGGACGAACATCCTGTTGGTCTTCAGCGGGTAGCTGCTCGCCAGCTTCGACAAGCTCCAGAAAACAGCACGATCTACCTTTTTGACCAATAATAACTCAGCATTGGCTCAGTCTACGCTTTTTCGAGGTGGAAAGGTGCTCTCGTGGAGCCCTGTTTTCCTAGCCGAAGTCGACCTTAGAATTGAGGGTGGAATCGTCGTTGAAGTGGGCACCGACCTACCAGCGGCTAATTCTAAAATTATCGAGCTTGGCGGCTCAATACTGATGCCTGGTATGATCAATGGGCATACGCATTTATATTCTTCGCTCGCGCTGGGCATGCCCGCGCCACAAGTTGAGAACTTTATGGAGGCGTTGGAGCGGATGTGGTGGCCTTTAGACAGGGCCTTGGATGAGCGCTCAGTCTACATGAGCGCAATGGTAGGCTCAGCTTCAGCTCTGCTCAACGGTACAACTACTATTATCGACCACCACGCATCACCGTCGTTTATTGAGAATTCACTTTCAGTGTTGGCTAAAGGTATTCGAGATGTCGGGGCTCGGGGAGTCTTGGCATATGAGGTCACCGATCGAAACGGAGCTGATGGTGCCAAGGCGGGGATAGATGAGTGTATTAGAGGTATTGATCAGCAGGAGTTAGGCTTTGTCCGCGGAATGTTAGGGCTTCACGCCAGTTTCACCGCTAGTGATGACACACTTCAAAAGCTCGCGGATATTGACGCACCAGTTCACGTTCATGTAGCCGAGGGGGTTGTAGACCAACGTGACGCGCGAGAAAGGGGCTACGGCTCAGTTTTGGGTCGTCTTGATAATTTTGGAATTCTGAAGCCCGATACGATCATCGCACACGGAGTGCATCTCGGAGACGAGGAGGTCGAAGTCGCTATTGAGAGAGGGTGTTGGTTTGTGCACAATCCTACCTCAAATAGAAACAACAGGGTTGGCTATGCCAAACCAGCCAGATTCGGAGATCGCTGCGGTGTGGGTACGGATGGTATTGGATCCGACATGTTTGCCGCGGCTCGCGATCTGTTCTTTGAGGCGCGTAAGGAGCGGCACGACGTTGACGTTGCGGCATTCTTGGCTGCAAATGGAGCTATGGCTAGCTCCTTACTCGGGGTAAAACTCGGTACTTTGGATGTCGGTGCACAGGCCGACATAGTTCAACTTAATTACGACCCTGCTACCCCAATGGGGTCCGATAACCTCATTGGTCACCTGCTGTTTGGCTTCTCAGCCTCAGAGGTTAGAAATGTCTGGGTCGGTGGGGAACAAGTTGTTGAGAACGGGCAACTTCTCACTTTGAATCAGGAAGCTTTGATGTCGGAGAGTCGAGAGGTTGCCTCTGAACTCTGGCTTAGGTACAAATCCGAGTTGGAGGATTAGTTTATGGCCGTGACACTTTTGTCGGGGATGGTGCTGGACGGAACGGGTGCCGACGGACGTTATGAGGATGTCCATGTGGACTCAAGCGGCGTACAGGTAGACCGTGCCGAACACGGTGCGGAGAGACTAGACTGTACTGGTCTCATGGTCGCGCCTGGTTTCATTGACACCCACAGCCACACTGATTTAGCAATATTACACGATCCTCTATTGGAGTGTAAGACTCGCCAGGGGGTCTGTTGCGATGTCTTGGGTCAAGATGGTCTAAGTGTAGCTCCCATTAGAGAGGAGGACATAGACTCTGTAAAGCGTCAACTTGCGGGGCTGGATGGGGCTCCACCAGACCTGGACTGGGACTGGCGCAGCGTGGGCGATTATCTAACCAGGATTGACTCAAGTCGACCTGCAATAGATGCAGCATACCTAGTGCCTCACGGTCAGGTGCGCCGGGGTGTCTTGGGCATGGAGGGGCGCGTAGCGGACGAATTTGAATTGGCTAAAATGTGCGCAATTTTGGACAAAGGGCTCTCTGATGGAGCCGTAGGTTTCTCTACGGGTCTGATTTATCCTCCGTGCTGTTACGCTGACTCCAGAGAGGTCGTGGCTCTTTGCGAGGTTGTAGCCAAGCACAACGGGGTGTTTGTTGTGCACATACGCTCCGAAAGCGACTATGCGCTGGAGTCTGTCTCTGAGGTCATTGAGGCTGCTCGAACAGCTGGGTGCCGCCTATGTATATCTCACATCAAGCTCGCAGGTAGTGACAACTGGGGCAAGCTAGACCCAATGCTAGACCTCATAAATGGAGGGATTGAGAGTGGGGTTGAAATAACCGCCGATCAATACCCATACACCGCTGGGTCAACAATGATGGGCGCAATTTTGCCCCCGTGGGCCCATGAAGATGGCGCCGTTCTGGATAGATTGTCTAAGCCCTTGGTCGTGGATAAAATCGTAGCCGAGATGCACGGGGCTCCGCCTCAAAGGTGGGATAATTTTTGGGCTTGGTCTGGTGCAGATGGGATTAGGATTTCGGACGTATCAAATCCCTCATCCCCAAACCAAAGACTTGTAGGGATGAGCCTCGCGAGAGCTTGTGCAGAGGTTGGAGGAGGAGACCCAGTCAAATTTGCTTTGGACTTGTTGCGCCAAGAGCAGATGGGGGTCTCTATGATAGCGTTCTCACAGTCTGAGTCAGTCATACAGAGGCTGTTTAGGGAGCCATGGGTGGGGGTCTGTACTGATGGTTTAGTTGGTGGTCAGCCCCATCCGCGCACTTATAGCGCTTTTGCTCGCGCACTTTCGTGGATGGTACGAGAGCGTCAGGTGGTGGACTGGCCAGAGGCTGTGCGCAAGATGACTGGGCTACCTGCTGAAAGTTTCAGATTAACAGGGCTCGGGCGCGTGGCTCACGGCTACAAAGGCAATCTGGTTGCGTTTGATCCTAACACTGTTGCCCCATTAGGTGGCTACGATAGCCCAAGGGAACACCCTATTGGGGTGCGTCATGTTGTGGTAAACGGAGTGGTCGTAGTGCGTGATGGCGAGACTACTGGGGCGAGGCCTGGACAAACAATACGACACTGATTGCCTTGGGTCGTGATATATCTATAGTCGAGCACTGAAACAACACCCATGGAGCGAGTCATGCCAAAGAGCAGTGAGAGTAAGACCTTGCAGTTTAGCCTAAACGGGGAAACAATTAGCCATACGGCCTCCCTTGATCGCTCAATGTTGAGGGTGCTTAGAGAAGACATGGGTTTAATATCCCTGAAAAAGGGTTGTGCTCCTCAGGGTATCTGCGGCTGTTGCGCTGTCCTTATTGATGGTAAACCAAGGCTTTCATGCACTCTTTCGTTCAAGACTCTTGAGGGGAAAAGCATTACGACCTTGGATGGGTTGAGTGATGAAGATCGCTCGATTTTAGCTGATTCGTTTGTCGAAGCTGGTGGTTCACAGTGTGGATACTGCACTCCAGGAATCGCCCTTCAGACTCACGCTCTCCTGGAAAAAAACCCAGATCCTAGCGACGACGAAATAGACAAAGCTCTCAACATGCATATCTGTAGATGCACTGGCTGGGTAAAGATACGCGATTCCATCCACCACGCTGCAGCTCTAAAGCGTGGCGAGAAGCCCGCTATACAAGAGAATATATCAGGGGTAGGTGGCTGCCTTCCAAGGGATCAGGGGCATGAACAGGTGTTGGGGGAGCGACCATACATAGACGATATGACTCGCCCAGGAATGCTTCACGGCGCCGTGGTGTGGACTCCTCACCCAAAGTGCAAGATTCTAAAAGTGGATACATCGAAGGCGTTAGCTCTTGAGGGAGTATCTTCCGTTCTGGTGGCTGAGGATTTCGACGGAGACCGAAAAGTTGGTCTTATCTACAGAGACTGGCCCGTAATGATTGCGACTGGTGAGGTGACTAATTGTGCCGCTGACATCATCGCAGTGGTCGCTGCAGAGACACGAGATATCGCCCTAAAAGCCAGAGATCTCATTGAGGTTACCTGTGAAGAGCTAGAGCCCCTCACAGACCTGATTAAGGCGTCGAAAGATCCAGCAAATCTGCTCAAGAGTTGTAATGTCGTGAAAGGCGACGCAGATGAAGCACTTAAGGATTGCGCTCACGTAATCAGCGAGACTTTTCAGACTCAGGTTATTGATCAGGCATTTCTTGAGCCCGAGGCGACCCTTGTGGTGCCAACCTTTGATGGAGGTGTTCACATCTACTCATGTGGTCAGGGAGTGTTTGACGATGAACGTCAGCTCGTGTCGGTACTTGGTCTCCCAGCAGAGAAAATAGTGGTAGAGCTTGTCGCAACTGGTGGCGCTTTTGGTGCCAAGGAGGATCTAAACCTCCAACCACACGCAGCAAAATTAGCGCTGATTACTGGTCGTCCCGTGAAGATAGCCCTCACAATGACGGAGTCGCTAAGGTATCACCCCAAACGCCACCCAACTCATATCGAGTTTACGTTGGGAGCTACCGAAAAAGGCGAGTTTGTGGCAGTGAAGACCCGAATCTTGGGAGATACAGGCGGGTACGCATCTGTGGGCGACAAGGTCTTAGAGAGGGCAGCGGGACATGCTTGTGGTCCCTACCTTGTACCCAACGTAAGTGTCGAGGCTCTGACCATCAAAACTAACAATCCAGTATGCGGTGCCATGAGAGGGTTTGGTGTGAACCAGATCGCCTTTGCTATGGAGGGTTGTATTGATCGCCTCTGCGAGAAGCTGGGCATGGACAAATGGCAGATTAGGTGGCAGAACTCACTAGATGTAGGCGACAGGTTCTGTACTGGACAGAAGATGGACGCCTCCGTTGGGGTTCGCGCAACTCTAAAGGCGCTGCATGGTCAGTACCTCGGTGCAATTGAAGCTGGTCATCACGTGGGGGTAGCTTGTGCCGTAAAGAATACCGGAATGGGGAACGGTCTCACCGAGGTCGGTAAGACTGTACTTGAAGTGCACGGGGCTGGTCACATAGTGATAAAGACCGGGTTCACTGAAATGGGTCAGGGTCATGATACAGTCATGCGACAATTCGCTGCTACGTCGACTGGTCTGTCAGACGATATTTTCACAGTGGAGTGTGACACCAGCGTCATGGTTGACACTGGAATGACTACGGCATCCAGGGCTACGTATCTGGGCGGGAACGCGGTAAAAGCGGCGGCGGTTGGATTTAATTCAGCGCTTGCGCAGGCGGACGGCGACTTGGGTAAGTTGGTTGGTCTCTCCTTCGCGGGGGAATGGACTGCACCTGAGACCCACGTTCCAGGTGACTACTCGGATGATGTTGACCCCGTGACGCACTATGCTTTTGGCTGGGCTACTCAACTCGCAATTATAGATAAAGAGGGGAAACTCCTTGAAATTGTAGCAGCGCATGATGTCGGTAAAGCTATAAATCCAGTCCTGTGTTCCGGACAAATTGAGGGGGCGGTGCATATGGGGATTGGTTACGCTCTGTCAGAAGAGCTGGTCATTACTGATGGAATGCCCGACCAGAAGTTCCGAAATTTAGGTATTATTAAAGCCCGTCATACCCCTAAAATTTCGACCATATTGGTTGAGCATGGAGATACCCATGGACCATGGGGTGCCAAAGGTGTTGGAGAGATAGGTCTCGTTCCTACAGCCCCAGCTATAGCCGGTGCCATGTACTCATTTGACAAGGTCTGGAGAACGGTTTTACCAATGAAAGATAGCGTTACCGCAAAGAGCGTTGGGGTGAAAAAGAAGAGAAGTTAACGTGTTCCTTTAGGGATATTGCGTGAGAACTCTTGCTCTAAGCCTATTTTTGATGTAAGAGTATTGAACTACGGCAATATTATGCCTTGGAGGAGTATCGATGCGAAGTGTTCTTATGACCGTCTTTTTGGGGACAGTATTTTTATTAGCCCCCGCCTGTACAAAAACTTGTGATCTTGGGTTCGAAGAGGGTCCAGATGGAAATTGTTACCCGGTCGAAGATGACGGTTGCGCCGACGGCTTCCATCTCGAAGAAGATGGCAATTGCTATGAAGACGGTTGTGCTGACGGTTTCCATCTCGAAGAAGATGGCAACTGCTATGAGGACACGACTACGGACACTGATACGGACACTGATACGGACACCGATACTGATACTGACACGGATACTGACACGGATACCGATACTGACACCGATACCGATACCGATACCGATACTGATACCGATACCGATACCGATACCGAT
>CAWVYO010000028.1:0-21833 GCA_963934385.1 uncultured bacterium | reverse complement strand
ATCTAAAATAGCCGGAATCCCTGTCATTGGCGTTATTGAGCCAGGTGTAGCCGAAGCCCTCAAGGCTACTAAAAACGGCTCCGTTGGTGTCTTGGGTACCGAGGGGACAGTTCTAGGGGGTAGGTATCAAGCCCTGCTACGGGAGTCAGGGGTCTCTGTAGAGGCACTTGCGTGCCCTCTGTTTGTCTCCCTCGCCGAAGAGGGTTGGACAGATGGTCCCATAGCAGAGCTCGTAGCACAGCGATACCTCTCTAAGTTTACGTCCAGCCCGGACACGGTAATCTTAGGCTGTACTCATTACCCCATGCTAAAACAAACAATTCAGGCTGTACTACCCGGCGTAACTCTTATAGACTCGGCAGAGGCTACCGCTCGAGCCCTAGCTATCCGCCTAAAAAACATGGCATTACTCACGACCAATGCGGGTATTGGAGATAGAAGGTTTATAGTGACAGATAATAAAAACAGATTTCTAAAGAGCGGCGCTTCGTTTTTGGGTGCGCCTCCAGAGCCCGCAATTGTTGTCGACATTGGCGAACAGTGTGGTATTTTTGCGGAGATCAAATGATTCGTCTTTACCATTTAGGAAAGAGTTATGGTCCTCATGACGCCTTAATCGATGTAAACTTACACATCCCAAAAGGTGATTTCGTCTATATTACCGGACCTTCCGGAGCGGGTAAAACCACTCTTCTAAAACTACTATACGGCGCCGAGCATCCCTCGTCAGGTAAGCTACTTGTCGGTGGAATAGACGCATCAAAGCTATCTGACCGTCAACTACCTCACCTAAGACGCAACATAGGAGTCGTGTTTCAGGACTTCAAGTTGATCCCCAACCGTACAGTCGCAGACAATGTGGGCTTAGCCCTTGAGGTTCTGGGCATGGACCGTCACGACATCTCGCGGAGAATTAGAGCGGTCCTCAACACTGTTGGGCTGAGAGGTCGGGAAAATTCATTACCTACTGATCTTTCAGGTGGTGAGCAACAGCGAGTCGCCGTCGCTCGTGCAATAGTCAATGACCCCGCGATACTCTTAGCGGATGAGCCGACAGGAAACCTAGACGGTGCCATGGCTGTAGAGGTGATGGAGATACTCTTAGCGGTCAACCTAAGAGGTACAACAGTAATGGTCGCCACCCACGACACCGGACTAATGGACAGGTTTCCAAACCGAAAATTACGCTTTGAGAACGGTCGGCTGGTGAAGTCATGAACAGCACAACAGAGCATTTAATTAGACGGGGGCTGCGTTCGTGCTGGGAAAATCTATCACTAAATGCAATGGTTGTTTCAGTAATTGGGGCGGCGCTTATTCTTGCTGGAACCTACCTGCAGGTAATCCATAATCTCGACAAGGTGATGACTTCATGGGATCGAGAGGTTCACATATCGGCCTATTTTTACGGTAACGATCCAGGGGAACATCAGTTCGCAATCATGGACGAAATCGCCGCAATGCCTGCTGTAGAGGAGGTTATTCACCTCTCTGAAGAAGATGCCGCGCTCTTCTTAATAGAGCGACTCCCAGATGTGGCGCCAATAATCGAAGAGTTCGGCGCAGAGGTACTCCCTGCATCACTGGAGATCACGCTCAGACCTAATTACACGCGCCCCGAGCTAATACAAGAGTTTGTCGATGGCATCACTCAGCACGACTTCGAAGAGATCGACTACGGTCAAGAGTGGGTTCGAAAGTTCGAGAGCTTTCTGTCGATGCTACAGGCCTTAGGGACTGTCATTGGGTCTCTGATTGTACTAGCATCGATTTTTCTAGTAGCGAACACAATGCACCTCGTAGTCTACGCTCGCAGACCCGAACTGGAGACCATGAAGCTCGTAGGCGCAACATTTGGATTTGTTGTCACCCCTTTTCTAATCGAAGGAGCGGTCCTGGGTCTATTGGGTGGAGTAGTTGCGACATGTGGGCTCCTAGCCATACACATTCTTCTGTTTGCTAGAGTCGGCGAATATCTCAATTTGGCTATGTCAAACGAGAGCCTAGTGTTTTTGCCCGTATCGTGGGTTGTCCTGCTAATATTAATTGGGATTCTACTGGGCATGGCGGGCTGCTACAAAGCAGTGAACAAGTTCTGGAAGGCCGCCTCATGACCGAAAGGGTCCAGCTAGTGGGACGATTCTGCCTCATTGTATTGGGTGTATTTAGCCTATTTTACGGCAGTTTTATACCAAAAGTAGCCGCCCAGGAGTCGCCTAGGCGAGCCTTGGCAGAGGCTCGCTCGGAGGAGCGGTTAGTGCTCCAAGCTCTCGCCGATCTGGAGCGCGAGCTCATCGCGGTCGAGAGCGAGATCGATGCTCTCAGAGAGCGGGCTAGCGAATCTGAGAGGCTGAGGGTGGTGCACTCAGATGAATTGGCAGCTACGAATGCCAGCCTATCCCACCTGAGGCAGGAGATTGGTACCAGAACTAGAGCGCTTTATCGATTAACTCGCAGAGGTTTTGCCAGAGTTATTTTTTCGTCTGACGACCCAAGAGAGGTGCAGCGCACTAGCCACTACCTTATGGCTGTCCTGAAAGAAGATGAAGGGCGTACAGGCAGGATTGTCGAGCAAGTCAGAATCAAACAGGGTGCACTAGACCGCCTCGCCGGCGACAACGAGGCCTTGTCAGCTGTCGGTGCCGAATTACGATTACGAGAGGCTGAGCTACGCGACTCTAGGGCACGGCGGGTAGCTGTATTGGCGGAGATTCAGGAACGCCGAGAATTGGCCCAGGCGGCGTTGGAGCAGAGGACTGCTGGACGCTCCCAGATAAATGACTACGTAGAAAGCCCGACTGAAACGGCTCCCTCGTTTGTCACAGAAAACAGCGACAGCGACACTAGATCTTTTCGGGAGTTGGCAGGTTCACTACCCTGGCCTACAACTGGCACCCTAATGCGGGGCTACGGTAGGAGCGTAAACCCCGCCAGTGGAGTTATTGAGCCCAATGATGGCATTGATATTCAAGCGGCGTTTGGGACCCCTACAAGGGCAGTTGCGGAAGGCATAGTAAAACATACGGGGTACGTGAACGGGTTTGGCTTAGTCGTTGTGTTGGAGCACGGACCTTACGCTACTGTCTACGCCCACCTGGGTAGAATTCAAGTGAGCCGAGGAGCTCATGTTCAAGGGGGAGACCTAGTAGGCTTAGTCGGAGAGACGGGAACCACCGACGGGTTAGGCTCAAGGCTTCACTTTGAAGTTAGATACAACGAATCCCCACAAGATCCTATGCAGTGGCTTTCCAGGCGATCAGGGGGGCGACCTTGAAAATATTTGGCGCGTTTCTTCTGACAGTAACAGTGTTGGCAGGAGGGTTCTCAGCGGGGAACAACTTCGCAATAAACACCTATGAAGCGGGTTTAGGTAAGAGCGAGCAGCTGAAGACTCTGGCAGATCTGTTTGCCCAGATAGATAGCGACTATGTAGATGATGTTGATCTTGATCAACTGGCGTATGCCGCGATAAACGGAGCCCTTGAGAGTCTTGATCCTCACAGCGTGTTCTTTGATCCAGATGAATACGCTGAACTCCAACGAGACACCCAAGGCAACTATTACGGTGTAGGAGTAGAAGTTCGACAGGCCGAGCCATTTGGCTTGGAGATTTCTGGAATTATACCGAACGGACCAGCCGAACTCTCAGATTTGGTAGTCGGTGACCGGATTATCGCTGTGGACAGTCAGTCTTTGGAAGAAATATCTTATTCGGAGGCAATATCAATAATACGTGGTCCCATTGGTGCTCCAGTGACTCTAACTGTAGAACGAAAAGACCAGACCGCGACAGATAAACTGATTTATCTAGACATAACTATCGTTCGAGATCAGGTACACACGCCTTCAATTGTATATGAGATGGGAGATGGCGGCATCGCCTACATTCATTTCAAGAAATTCCGTATAGATTCTAGTCGAGAACTAGCTGAGGTTATTGACGCATTACCAGAATCCACTCGCTCGATAGTGGTAGACCTTAGAAATAACCCTGGTGGGCTTCTCTCAGAGGCCGTTGACTCCATCGACCTCTTTGTGTCAGAGGGTACAATCGTCACAACAAGAGGTCGCGGAGATACACTGTTAGAGACCTTCAATGCAGAATCTGACACCGCAACGACCCTGCCTTTAGTTGTACTAATCAACGAGTTTTCCGCCTCTGCATCTGAGATCTTCGCAGGAGCGATACAGGACTTTGATCGAGGCGAGATAGTTGGTACTAAAAGCTATGGTAAGGGATCCGTTCAGGCCATCTACGAGTTACCAGACCAAAGCGCGATGAAACTAACTATCGCCCGGTACCACCTACCAAACGGTCGCGCGATTGAGACCGTTGGTGGGGTAACCCCCGACACAGTGGTAGAACAACCCATCGAGTCTGGACACAGAGGAGTTCGTTTTCGCGGACCACTATCTGAACGCATAGACGAAGATGTACAGTTAGCAGCGGCGTTTCGCATAGCTTCTGAGCTTACAGACCAGTGAAGCGAGCCCTCGGTTATCTAGTAGGGTTTACCATTGTCATATTAAGCCTGTACTGGGCTGTATTATTCCGACTATCTGCCCACAACTCCGGTGGAGTCGACAACTTAACCGACAACCCAGTCGTTCAAACCCGGTTCGAACAGTTGGTCATAGAGACACTGGTGCCTGCTATTTTGGGTAACGCTATATTGGAGGTAGAGGAGAAAACGTCTAGAACAGACGACGAAGGTCAGTGGTCCTCAACAGAGATGACATGGCGGCTACCACAGACATTAGATACTAGACTCGTCGCTGCTGAATTGGAGCAAATGACCGATGAACTGGCCCCACATGCTACGGTCTACAGATCATCACCAGAGGACAATGTCGAAGTCCTTCGGATATATCTGGGCAAGCGGCTGACACATCACCTAACCCTACAGCCGACACTCTCCACTCTACTACCGCCTCAAGGCGACACACCCGCCCTACTCGCTGTCGTGGTCACCGGGTTAGGGCACAACGGTCGAGCAGATCATGAGATAATAGAGACTGAATTTCCAATTACAGTAGCGATCGATCCGTTCGCTCCTTTCGCCCTAAGAAACGCTAGAGACTCTCTGCATTTTTTCAAGGAGGTGATTGTCACGTCCACCGGTGATGACTTATCGAGTGAAGATATCGCCTCGGCCATATCAGCCGTACCTAACTCAACAGGGCTATTACTAGCGTCAGCGCCAAGGGAGATACCGCATGCTGCGCTCTCAGCGAGCGACCACTATATGCTCGCGCTGCCAGTATCTACAGAGACGCCGGCGATCAGAGAGGCGACTAGCGAGGGCGTAAGGCTGATAACTAGCAACCTGTCCATTGGAGACGACGGTCTGCTAAGATTTCAGCACCAATTGAGGGGTCAACCATACCTAGTTGTAACTATATCAGCTACGTCTCAGCATCTATCTGAGCTCTTGGACTTCATAGCCAACGCACCCCAAGAACTACTGAGACCAGTCTTCTTATCGGAGATACTCGAGCTCCAAAGATCAGAAGAGAACTATTGAACCCGAAGTAATCCCTGATGTTTTTCAACGGATTGGTTCAGGTCTCCTCGCAATCTATATAGCTCGCAAAAGGCTTTCCCTATCACCTTCAAGTCCGCACCTGACTGTTGACCCGCAGGTCTCGGGAAATGCGAGACAGGTAATTGCTTTATCGAGAACCCTGCAGCTTTGGCTCGCACCAGAATCTCCGTGTTCACAAAAGCACCGACACTGTGGATTGGTAGGGTCTCAAACACCCTGCGATTGAAGACCTTAAAGGCGCAGTCAACATCCAAGACATCAAGGTCGAACAGGGCGTTGACTATTTTACCCCAACCCCAAGCGTTAAATTTACGTACAAATGGGTCAGAGCGAACAGCCCTAAAACCAGCAATAATGTCGTGCTGCCCAGCATGGACTAACAGACGCTCAAGTTCACCTATGTCAAACTGAAGATCAGCGTCCGTAAAAAAAATAAGGTCGCAAGTTGAGTCCAGTATGCCCGACTTTAAGGCAGCACCATAGCCTCTATTTTTAGGATGACACACCGTGCGAACTCGCGAATCTATGGCACAGTACTCTTCAGAGAGCCTCTTAGTCTCGTCGTTAGAACCATCATCGACAACGATGATCTCAAACTCCAAACCCAGTGCTTCACAGGTCGATATAGCACGCGTTATAGAGTGTCCTATATTCTCAGCCTCGTTGAACGCTGGGAGTATTACGCTGAGTGATCCAACCGCCACGTTCAGTTCATCCCAGCGCTTGTTTTAGGGTCGTACTCGGCTACGAGATCGTGCTCTGCGACCTGAACTACTCGGCAACTAATGATATCTCCAGCCTTTACTCCTTTGGGGGCGGAGGTCAGTAATACCAGACCATCAACGTCGGGTGCTTGGGTTTCCAGGCGACCAGACAACAAGAGCTCATGTTCATCCGAGACACCGTCGACCATGACGTCTACGTGTTCACCAACAAGGGCTTGGTTATGTTCCAAAGAAATACCCGCCTGAAGTTCCATTAACTGGCGCTGGCGTTCAACCTTAACCGCCTCAGGAACATCCTCTCCAAACTCAGCAGCAGTCGTCCCATCCTCTTTGCAATAGGTAAATACCCCAACTCGGGCAAACCTCTCGCTCTTAACAAAATCCATTAGTACCTGAAAATCTTCGTCGGTCTCGCCTGGAAAGCCAACAATAAAGGTAGTCCGAATAGCTACGCCAGGAATAGCTTCACGTACACGTCTCAGGATCCGCTCCTGCCCCTCTCTAGTTACGCCTCGCTTCATGGCCTTCAGCATAGGTCCAGAAGCATGCTGAAGAGGCATGTCTATATACGAGCAAACCTTTTTCTCACTGGCAATGGTTTCCAGCAGGTCATTTGGAAGCCCGATGGGATAGGCATAATGGATTCTAATCCAATCTATACCGTCGATTTTCGCGAGGGATCGCAACAGCTCCCCTAGACGAGGCGATCCGTAGATATCTCGACCATAGGCTGTGGAGTCTTGTGAAACCAAATTGATCTCGCGAACCCCAGTAGATGCCAATCTTAAAGCCTCTGCTGTGAGACTCTCAACGGTACGAGATCTGAGCGTGCCCCGTAGGGTCGGGATGATGCAGAAGCTACATCTATGATTACAGCCCTCCGAGATTTTTAGGTATGCCGAGTGCTTAGCCCAAGAGTTCACTCGAGGAGCCATTTCATCATGGATGTAAAGCGGCACGTCTATGTGACTTTTTATCGGAGCTCCTCCACGTGATTTCAAGATCTCCTCGATGCGGTGATACTCACCAGTACCTAAGAAGAGGTCAACCTCTGGAAATTCTCCCTCTAGTGAGGTTCCATACCTCTGAACCATACAGCCTGTGACGACCAGCTTTTCACATCGACCCTCTTTGAATTTGGCCATCTCCAACACGGTCTCTATGGACTCCTCTGTTGCTGGTTGTATGAAGGAGCAGGTGTTGACGACGATGACGTCTGCCTCACCTGGCTCGTTGACCATCTTATATTCGCTGGCCTGTAACAGACCAACCATTACCTCGGAGTCGACTCGATTTTTGGGGCAACCCAGAGAGACCATATAGACGTTCTTCATGGTTTACATCGCATCCGTATTTACTAGTTCAACACCATCGGGAATCTCGAAATTAAACTGGGCTGGATCAACAGATCCGTTGAGTACAACATCGCTTAATGTCAATATTGTCTCATTGTCAAAGCTGTCGAGAATAGTAACCCTACCAAGTGACAGAGTGTCCTCTTGTAGCTCTAGTACAATAGTCTTAAACGACTGGGCGCTCTTTGGCTCAAGCTTCAGAGCGAAGTGACCAGCCAGACCGCCATCAACAGTGATCATAGCCACGTTGAATTGTTCCTGAATGTTGGCGAGATCCGAGAGGAGAGACTCTACACTTCCTTGAGAAGCCCCCGCAACTCCGTACTGTATTACCATTGCCTCAGCTGGATGATAGACCCACATGAACTCACCGTTACTAACCATTAGGGCTGCATCTGGAGATGTGAACTCCCAGCGCATCATCGTTGGCCGCATTACCGCCATGTTGCCCTCTTGCCTATCTTCTGTACCCATAGCAACAGAGCGAGTAACCTGTACAAAATTGGCTTGTACACTAGTCACTGTCTCGTAGACTGTCTCCACAGCTTGGATTGCAGACTCGGTAGTTTCAGGTACAGCAGCGGTCGTCGGTCGAGCAACAAAAACACCCAAATACACGATTGCTAAAAACAGTTTCATTCTTACACCCCTAACGGTAGGTCATCGCCGCAGATATCAAGGCTCGTACATATGAGCAAACCTCTTGTTGATGACAATATCAAAACGCACAGGTCTAAAGGTATATTCAAACTAATACACTATTGATGAGCCTGAGCGAACACCTCTCTTGGACGGGCTCCATCCGCTGGTCCAACTACTCCCTCACGCTCCATCATCTCTACTATTCGAGCGGCTCTGTTATAGCCTATTTTAAGACGTCGCTGGATCATGGAGGTTGAGGCTTTACCGGCTTCTGTGACTATTTGTACTGCGTGGTCGTAGACTTCATCGTACTCCTCCTCACCATCAACTCCGCCATCTTCACCGAAGACCTGAATTTCGGCCTCGTAGTCTGGCTCACCCTGCTCCCTTAGGAAGTCCGTCACTGAAGAGACCTCTTCGTCCGATACAAACGGTCCGTGTACCCTCTCAAGAGCACCAACACCTGGAGGTAAAAATAGCATGTCTCCCTTTCCTAAAAGGGTCTCCGCACCGTTCTGGTCTAAAATCACTCGGCTATCGATCTTTGTACGCACCTGAAAAGAACAACGCGACGGCATATTAGCCTTAATTAAACCCGTAATTACATCGGCAGAGGGGCGCTGTGTTGCGACTATAAGGTGAATTCCTGAGGCTCGGGCTTTTTGGGCCAGCCTAACTATTGACTCCTCAACCTCTTTGCGAGCGACCATCATTAAGTCCGCTAACTCATCGATAACAACAACGATGTAGGGTAGCTTCTTAGGTGTCGGAGGCGGCTCGCTTTTTGGCCACTCTCTGGGCGCGAACTTTCTAGCCTTTTCAGGCGTCCAGTTCTGCATCTCACGTTCCATTTTCTTGTTGTAGAGGTGAATGCTTCTAGTACCCCACCGAGCCAAGATAGCGTACCTGCGATCCATCTCACCACATGCCCACTTAAGCGCAGCCGATGCTAGCTTAGGGTTGGTGACTACTGGGTGAAGAAGGTGTGGAATGTCCCTGTAGAGCTCGAACTCCAACATCTTGGGATCAATAAGAATCATTCGCAAATCTTCTGGAGTTCTCGCATACAGTAGAGTCATCAGCATTGCATTGACGCTCACTGATTTACCAGCACCGGTGGTTCCACCCACTAACAAGTGAGGCATGGAGGCCAGATCTGCAATTACTGGCTTACCGTCGACAGATTTACCTAACGCCATAGGTAATTGACGATCAGAATCTCGGAATTCTTTTGACACCAGGAGGTCACGGAACCACACTGTCTGCCGGGAAACATTGGGGATTTCCACACCCACCACACCACGCCCAGGGATAGGCGCGACAATACGAACACGAATAGCCTTCATTGCCATAGCGATGTCGTCGGTCAGGCTGGCGATCCTAGCGACCTTTATTCCAGGTGCAGGGAGGTATTCAAAGACAGTGATGATTGGACCGGGTCTAATGGCTGTGACCTCACCCTTTACACCAAAGTCAGCTAGTTTCTGTTCAAGAACATGACCCTGTGCTCGCAGCTCCTCTTCGTCTAGGACTCCTACCTGTTTCTGGTGTTTATCCAAGAGGCTGAGTGTCGGGAGCTCATAGAGGTAATCAGGTGCAGATGGGCGTTCTACCACCACACCCGCAGAGTCATCGCCACCAGTCTCTAAATCTCCTTTTTTCACCAGTGCCTTACTAGAGTTAACTGGTCGATCGGTTTTCGCTGAAACCACAGATTTTTTCCGTTCCATTGATATTGCAGGTACTGACGCCTCCGCATCGTCCATATCGTTGTTTTCAGATTGCTCCGCATCACCGGTGCTATCTAAATCCACAAAACCTCCATTGAGAGGTTCCTCTTCACCGAATTCAACCGTCGCCCCCGCGGAATTGCCGCCGACCCGCTCATCCGGCCACGTGTTTGGATCTGAAAACTCTGCATTAGTGGGCTCGTACTCGACCTCCACCAGATCTCTAACGGCAGCTATAGTCGGTATTTCAGCGTCCAAATTAGCGTCTGCATCGAACTCTTGAACCGTATGGTACTCGTCAAGCTCAACTGCTGGTTCAATGCGAATCTCTTCAACACCTCCAAACTCAGGTTCAGAACTGTCGAGTTCTTGGTTGTGCCTATTGGTTGATACGTTTCTCCGTTCCTTTTCCTCTCGGTTACTTGACCACTCTGCTACGCCATCCCTACCATTCTTAGCCTGCTCAAGAGCCCACACGGACGTCTGAGACAAGGCCTTCTTAGAAATGTCCGCCACCTCTTCTGCCCCCTTCACCCCTAAACGGGCCATAGTGTGCCAATCGATACGGAAAAGGAATGTAGCGCTCAAGGCAACCATAAGTAATGCCACGATATATGCGCCGAAAGTACCAACATATGTGAACAATATAGAGGCCGTAGCCTCTCCGAAAACTCCACCTGCAGGAAACGCAACAGTCGGATCCTTAAAGAAGATCAATGAGAGTAAAGTCGCAAAACACCAGGAAAACAAACCTGCGGTTAGCAGACGCGAGGTTCGACCACCAGGTCTCCCCGCGAACCTCAACCACACCCAACCAGTAAAGGGAAGTGTGACCCACGCCATATAACCAAACCCCTGATAGAGGAGACCAGAAATGGACGCACCCCAAGGACCACAAAGATTGCGAATTTCACCGGTCGAAGAGTATGATCCGAAAGATGCATCGGTTGCCGAATAAGAGCCAAGAGATAACAAGACAAAACCACACATCGCCAACGCACAGAGGTATGCCATTCCGCGCTTTACCTCGAGCGAAATACCTTGTTGGGACTTAGCGGTTCTTCCCTTCGTTGAAGAGTTCTTAGGGGTACGCTTTTTTCTTTTTGTTACAGGTTTAGATTTCGTTGCTGCCACGTAGTCCCCTTTTCGATCAGATCGCTTAATACTATCCTACCAACCTGCTCTTGACACGTCACCCAATTACTTAACCAAGTTATCAATTTATCTACATAACATACTCTTTTTATGGGATATTTCATAAACTAGAGCCCATGACGGGATAACTATTTTACGGAATTATCAACACAAATCTTAGGGTTTAGAAATGCATGTATTAGTGGTCGGAGGGGCTGGATATATTGGCTCACACTGCACAAGAGATTTAATCGAAAACGGTCATACCACGGTCGTATTCGACGACCTCTCAACGGGACACAGAGAGGCTGTTTCATCTGAATTTGTCTGTGGTGACATTCGAGACAGAGAAGCTCTACGCTCATTATTTTCTGCACACAAGTTCGATGCGGTAATGCACTTCGCCGCAAAGTCACTTGTAGGTGAATCGGTATCCAACCCACTTAGGTATTACGACGTAAATGTAGGGGGCACTGTTGCCCTACTGACTGAGATGCAAATTGCAGGTGTAATGAATCTTATTTTTTCGTCCACTTGTGCGGTGTATGGAGCGCCTGAATACCTGCCTCTGGATGAGAAGCACCCTATGGCGCCAGTGAGCCCATATGGTCAGTCAAAATTGATGGTTGAACAGGTCTTAGACGCCGCCAGAGATAAAGAGGGATTTAGCATTGCAGCCCTTCGTTATTTCAACGCAGCGGGCGCACATCCAGATGGAACACTCGGGGAGTCACACGAACCAGAGACGCACCTGATACCAATCGCCATAGATGCAAACATGAAGCGTCGCGGTCCATTGAAACTATTTGGTGATGACTACGAAACTAGGGATGGAACATGTATTCGTGACTACGTGCACATAATGGACTTAGCGCTAGCACACAGGCTTGCCATGGAACACTTGTGCTCGGGTAAATCTAAAGGGGCATCCTGGAACCTAGGCACGGGTACGGGCACTACGGTATTGGAGATCCTCCAGAGTATTGAACGGGTAACTGGTGAACCAGTTCCATACGAAAAGGCAGACAGGAGACAAGGAGACCCTCCAGGTCTTTACGCTAAAGCTATTAAAGCAGAGCGAGACCTAGGCTGGACCCCAAAGTATATCGACGTGGATGAGATAGTAAACCACGCATGGGCATGGGCTAAAAACCCCAAGTATTAGCTTAGCTAAAACATGCTCTCAGGCACTACAATCTGATCATCCGGCCTAAGAATAACGTCATCCTGACGTCCTTCAGCCACGTCGTTCATATTTATAGCAATGGTCTCTCCATCCCGGAGAACATAGACAGCCCTAAGCTTAGCGGTACGAGTCGGTCCGCCTGCGCGAGTCAAAGCCTGCCAAGCAGTCATTCCATCGCGCCAAGGGACAGCCCCCTCATCCTCTACCTCTCCTGACACAAACACAATAGCAGGGGCCAACAATTGCAGGGTGTCCCCGGACATCAACACCGTACGAGAGCCATCAGTATTGAGTACATCTAGCTCGAGATCGATTTCAATAGTCTCAACCACACCATTAGACTCTCGGACAATACGTCCACGAGTCACGTTTTCAGGGGATCCGCCAGCTCTTGCCAACATTCCCAAGATACTCGTATCGCCCATTAAATAATAAATCCCGGCACTCTCAACCTCACCCAAAACCTGAACCGGTCTTGCCCCATACTCAGCCACCGTCACCGTCACCTGTGGGTCGACCAGGTAACCATCTCGCAATCTCAGTTCTATCAAGTCCCCACACTCTTGAGAAGTGAGCCCTTGAACCATTACTCGACCAACATAGGGTATGTGCACGTTGCCATCGCGGTCGATTGGCATCTCAATAGAAAGGTCCTCCTCACCGAACACAACCACGCCAATGCTGTCACCCGCACCTACGCGATAGGTCACTTGGCTTGGCAAGCTCCCGTCAATGCCGCCCAAACTCGGCCCTGCCAAGAGAGAACAGCTAAATATTAAACCCAAGATCTTCAGCGATTTCATTATTTGCGCCGTCTATGATTGGTGCAGGTACTAATATGTAGCCGTAAAAGTTAGGGCTGCAGAGATATCATCGTACTCAATAACAGGGGATGTAGGGTTTAGACGTCTTCCCCACCTAGCGTCGACACCTATGTCTAACCAGCTGCTTGCATGATACTCGAACCCACCACGAGTATTCATCATTTGATCAGTCCGAGTAACCTCACCGACATAACTTTCAATGCGGTAGCCCAATTCAGCGGTGACACCCAGCCTCGCGCCCATCAACAGTTTGTATCGCAGGAACCCGTAATGATACGAGAGGTAGTTAGTGAACCACGAGTCTTCGAAATCCTTGCTGTAACCAAGCGTGATTACATTGGCGAAATTGGGGCTCCACTCTAGCTGAGCCTTGCCTATAATCCCACCTGGAAAACCACTCAAATCTTGCCCGAAACCCGCAGATACCGGATCGATCTCGGCTGCCGTGACATCCGTATTCCCTTGATAATCGAGAACACTCTGTTCATCGTAGGTAATCTGACCGTAACCACCGACTAAGTTTATAAGTAATTTCGGCGTGAACCTACCCATAAGTCCGCCTGTAACACGCCATGAGGCTCCGTCTGGAACCGCAAGCCAAGCCCCAAGGTCCTGACTGTTACCAGTCTCATCACCCTTGGCAACCACTAGATTTCGATCCCAATCAAACCACGATTGTGAATAATTGAGCACAAATGCAGTACGTGGGAAAAACGTCCACTTTACGCCAACCTTTGGACCGAAGTGAACTTTGCTATTCAAGTTCGCTGCGGCGTTGGCAAGGGATGCCTCTAGTGGAGTGTAAAAATCATCGTAAGAAAAATGGCCGCCCAGATCTACATCTAGCGCCCCACCAGGATGAATTGAAAAGCTACCCGAGGCGTTATTCGTCAGGTGGGTAATCAGTGCCCGCTCCGCATATGTCGCCTCAGTTGCATGGGTTGAAATACTAAAGGAATCGTTAAAATCAAACCCAACGGCTGAGTTCGGCAGCCCGACCATATCCAATTCAAATTCAGTTTCGCTATATTGGTTGAGATTCGAGAATGACGAGTCCAAGTATTGGCGGGCTGTGTAGTGCGCATCGACCTTCAATTGAAGATTATTACCGTCCAACTCTAAAGATAAGCCCGGCATAACCTGAAGGTTCAACCCTGACTGCTCGCTGTCTTCCTGTAAATAAACGTTAGACTGCCACTGATTTACAAATTTCACGGAAGGTGTAAGTTCCGCGGCCCCCACACGAACATGGTCACCAGGAGAAGCCGCAGCCACCGAGATAAAACTATACGCGCACACAAAACACAGATACACGATACAGCTCTTAATTTCTGGTAAATCCACTCTCACCAACGATTTCTACCTCATCTGCAGCAATGTGCCACCCACAACCCAGAATATTCAACATAATAACTACTTTTTCTACTCGAACGGCGTTGCATCAGGTGGATCTATGCCAAGAAATCCACTTCCATCGTCAAGTGGTTCGGTATCGTCGCGGTCGTCACCCAGTCCGACAACGTCCACTTGAGTTACTCCTGTAGACGCACCTCTTTCTCCCAGACAATTCTGAGCTTCGGCTGCATATTGCCTGCTTCTTTCCAATGCGACCCCAATCTTCCTAAACTCGTGGCGAGCCCTCTCTACCTCACCAGCCTGGAGAGCAACCTCCATTTCTTCGCCGGCCTGTTGGCTCACTTCATTCAATGTTCGAGTGGAAGAGAGTTTGCCCGTAAGACACTCAAGCCGCGCAGCGGCCCTATCTCCTTCGGCATCTCCTAAATCACTGGTCATCGTATCCACATACGTTTGGATCTCGCCGAGAGACCTCTCAGCCTCCATACGCAACTCTGCAGGAGATACTGGCACACTATCGTCATCCTGAGCAAAACTCTGCCCCGAAAGAGATACTGCTAATGAAAAAGCCACGCCAAAGAACATCTGTCGAAAAACACCACAACTAGCCATTTGACCTCCCCTTATCACACCCAATTAATTACAGTCGAACGTTACCCTACTGGGCTGACAGTATGAAAGGATAGACTACTTCTGCTTCCACGTCGACATCGAAAGTCAAAGCATTGACCTTTCTCAAGATACACTCACCCAATTCTGAATCGTGAGTGGTGTTACCCTCTATGGCCGACTCTAACACTCGTCCGTCGCCTACCATGAAGAATATCTCCACGCGTCCAGATAGCTGTGGGTCGCGACGAAGAGCCTGATCATAACATAACTTCAAGCGGTTCTTATAGCGCCTAACGACTGAGGTGACTCCACCTGCCTCTCCTGCCACAGCTTCGATCTCAGCTGAACCTAGGTCAATCATACCGTCAACCTGCACAGAAGGTCCTGCGTCGATGTTAGCGCTGCCTACAGCACCTTCGCTAACACCACCCAGATCGACAGCCTCTCTGTTGGCGGTCTCTCCAGCACGGGCCTCCAGTGATGTACCGACCTCCATACGGTCAGAATTCGCCAACAACGCGTCCATGTCTTCTCGACCAAACTGTGACCCGAAATCTCGAGTTGTCCCGCCTGAATTGTTCTCTCCAAGAGTTCCTAACAACTGTGCAACCATAGCATCTGCCGCTGCTTCCTCAGCTGCTCTTTGGCGTGCCTCAGCCAACTCGCGTATTCGTTGGCGTTCTTCCTCGGATATTTGTGGTCTTTCAGGCTGCTCAACTTCAGCCACAGCAGCCTCTTCCTCTGGCTCTGGCGGCTCATCGGCTTCCTCTGAAGGCTCCGTTCCATCTGGATCGGTCTCTTCTGGCTCGTCATCTTCTGTATCGTCAATCTGCTCATCTTCGTCCAGCAACATGTTCGCAAATCTCTCCGTCATCTCTTCAACAGTAGAGGATGGAGCCAACTCGGTAGTATGAGCAAACACAGTAAGCAAGACGGCCAACGCAGCGAAGACCGACAAGAATCCATAAAATACTGGATCTCCAGCTTCAATAAATATCGGCTTGAAATCCATCTTCACCGCGGCACCGATTGGCTCGGGTGGACGCGGTACAAACTGGAAAAGAATAGACACGCCGTCGATTACGACTTTGCCTCGACTGGTCTCTGGGACCGGTATTATCCAAGTAGTCCCCCGGCGAACAGCCTGACCCCCTGCCCTCAGATCATCAAGAGAAATAATCTTCCCTTCTATGGACACCTTTCCCTTCATCGAGTCCGTAAACTGAAGGAAGTACTTTGCACCCTTAGTTACGAATAGAGGGAACCGCTTGGGCAGTGAACTCGGGGGGAGTACGAAGGTGTTCTTTGTAGACTCACCTACCGTTACATTACTTTGGTCCCGTATAAGTTGCTCTTGAACGATCTGCTGTTCTTGTACTATTCCAATACGAAGAACTCGATTTCGCGATGCCTGTGCCGCCATTGTTCAGAATCCTAAACCAAAGTCTTTTTATTAATCACACCGCATAGAACACTTCCACCCAAAGGTGGCATTCCATACCGTGACAATGTTTTGCCCATATCAATATGATCGACAATTGCGCCCAATATGTTTAGTCTAAAGTCGAAAAAATCCAAATTTGATCTTTTCGAAGTAACTGCATTATTAGTAGAACGCTTTTTCAAACCAACTCTCGTAAATATCGTTGTTCCAGAATAGATCGGAGAAGCGGTAAACCGCAAGACCCCTCCTCCAGTTTCCCATCATTCATTACAAATAATGGTAAAAACAACCACGGGGCTTCATTCACAGCAACACCGAAAAGTGACGCCGATTAAGAATGGAGCCTTGGCCGCCGCCAACAACTGGCGCAGAAGGCATCAGCCCGGCTTCCGAACGACAAATCTAAACTCACCATATTGAGCCTGACCCGCCGTGTACATTACCTGCCTAATCACCTCAAATGACAGCATACGATCCGCCTGGAGGAGAATTCGACCGTTGAACCCTTGAGCTGAATTACCAAGACGTTCGCCCATGCGTTTCGCCATATCGGCCTTTATCTCTAAAGCATCAACCAACCCTGCGATTAGTTCACCTCGGAGTTCGTCCTCAGGAAACAACAAAGTAGTGTCGCCATTAGCATCTTCTCGCTCTTCCATAGCTTGAATCACGGGCTCGCCATCTACTACAAGCGCTACGCAACCACCTGTCCGAGATACAGACTCTGGACAAGAAGACACGACAACATTTACCGCCAACTCAGTTGTGGTCTGAGCTGATGATAACGGAAGTTGCAATTCGTCCGACGGCTGTACAGCAATCGCATCTGTCGAATATGACTTCAACAAGAATACAAGAATAATAGTGAAGATGTCCATCATCGAGGTGATGTTTAGACCATCATCTATCTCTGTCCGTTTTGATTTTTTTATCATATTCTAAACCCTCTCCCGCTATTCGCTGGCGCCAGCGGTACCGCCGGCAATTACTACGAACGGGAACAGCTCATTGTGAATTTCTTCTTCACGCGTTGTTCGCTCACCTGTCTCGGTGTTCTCAGAACACAACTTTCGTGCCACATAATGACCTACGCGATCAACTCTAGCGTCCTGTGGGCGCTCTGGGTTGTACTCTCCGCTTGAAAGATCACGCTCTTCCGCGCCCCTCACTCGAAGTCCACCGCCAGAGATCAAATCTCCACCGCTTGGGTTTCCAGTACGAGACTCAGTCCGAGCAGCATCCATCGCCCTAATAAGAACTTCGTATTTTACGGCGCTCTCTGGGGCAATGATGATGTTGCGGTCGCACTCAAGAGTCGATTCATCTAGGTTAATGTCACAGGCATTGAAGTTACCGTACTCAGGACTGCCCTCAATATAAGGACATGGCTCACCGAATTCAGCCTTAATATTGGCGAGTTCTTCAGTGAGTCCGGCATAGTGGTAATTGTCTTGCACACAAGATTGACCCGCCGCGGTAGCTGCATCACACGCACTTCCGACTAAAACGGTCATACATTCTGTTACAGGCTGACCCAGTTGGTCGACGCAAGGAACGGTAGGACCGTCTTCCTCTTCGCCCTCTTCCACAACAACTGCCACAGCATCTTCTTCGTCAGTTGAAGACTTGTTGTGTCGCACAGAGAAACCCTGGTCGGTAATCACAACATTCACCTGTAAAGGTGGATCTTCATCTTCTTCAGGCTCTTCCTCGGGGCGTTCCTCGGAAATCGCGGGCATCGTTGAATCGATTACCGCCAGCTGAACTTGAGCACTCGCCATAACAAGGAATGGAATGAGAATGGACACTAGGTTCATTATCGGAACCAAGTTCAACTCCTCATCTTTCGCTAATCCTCGCCTACCCTTTCCAGGCATGTCGGCTCCTTACGTAAATATTTTATTTGGACTCATTGACCGCCACAGCTATCAGCTACAGCGGTCAATGATTGCGTTCATCAATAGAGGCTAAGCTTTTGCTTCGCCATCCTCTGCGAGCGTGCCACGTCGGCGAGCACCCAGAAGGTTGAGAGTCTTTACAGAGTAAAGGTCAACTTCGTCGAGAATCTTTGTAGTCTTGTTCTGGATGATTGAGGCCAGAATAAGTACGGGAATCGCAACAATCAGACCCATCATGGTCGTGAACATCGCGACGGCGATACCTTTAGCGAGCATTGAGCTCTTGGTCTCGGCGTTTGTTGAGTCTACAGCATCGAAAGCCTGGATAAGACCCTGGATAGTTCCCAATAGTCCTGTCAATGTTGCAACGTTGGCAAGCATTGAAAGGTACGGTGTTCGCTTAGTAAGCGCTGGGTTTACTTCCAACTGGCTCTCGTTGATAGCGTTCTCAATTTCCATGTCACCGCGGTTAGCGCGGGTAAGACCTGACTTGAGTACACGTGGGAGCGCTGCATTAGGCTCAGCGTTGCAGAGCTTTATCGCTCTATCAATGTTGTTCGCCATAATAAGCTTTTGGATTTGAGCGTAAAACGCTGTTCCGTTGATATTAGCGCGAACCATAATGTAGTAAAGGCGCTCGGCGGCTATAGCAAGCGCGAACACGGCGCAGGCCAAGATAGGGAAGATGAAAACTCCACCCTCTTTAAATGCTCTGATAATAATTTCCATCAGTGGTTTCCTGTACAATCGCTGCTACTCAACATTAGCTGAATAACAAGTGGTTAGAATGAAGTTGGTTGAAGATTGAACGCTCTCAAAAATGAGATAGCCAACCACTCTCAGACGTATATGCCCAAGACGGACTGAATCTACCCAATTGCGGGCAACCTGTCGCTACACAGATGTGAAGTGGTTGTCACAATAGTTAAATCACCCCTCAATACTCGGGACGAATAAAGCGCTAAACATCTGAAGTTACTAACTTAAACCGACGCAAGCCACGAGAAGTAAATGGCTAATGTTTTTCTTTAAAAATGGAAATTATTTGTTTGCCACTTTTGAAGTGCTCTTGCACGTCGCGCGCTCTATTTAGAACGGACTTGAATCAACAGACTGAATGATTCTAGGGATAAAGCTCTCTCTGAGGTTCAAACGGTCTTTGGAGTCCAGATTCTGCCGTGCAAAAATTACCGTGACGTCTGGAATTTGCACCTCACCCTGCACTTCCTCTGCCTCAATCAAAATTACATTTCGGCTACGACTCTGGGCGTCCGCAGTAACTGAACCAATCAGCACTGACGCCACAAATAAAAACAGTATTCTTTTAACTATTATTGCCATGGAGAGTTCTCCTGTACTGGCGGAGTCTGCTCCGCGGGCTCAGTAACAGGTGACACTTCGTCCTCTGTTACTTGTGGATTTGGCTGAGCAACCGGCGGGGCTGTGACTTCTGGTGTAACAGGTGTGGCAGGTGCCACAGGTGCCACAGGTGCCGGCGCCACCACAGGGGCCTGCTCTGCCTCCTCGATCAACCTCGCCCTCTCAGCTTCCTCTGCAGCTCTCCGAGCACGCCGAGCATTACTCCGCTCCTCACGAGCGATGCGTCGCTGTCGACTACTGGTCAACCTAATAAACTCTTCGACCTCTTCAGCCCGCTCGCCACCTTCATCCCGGTAGCGCTCATACAGAGCAATAGCCCCGTCAAAGTCGTTCAAAAAGTCGCCCTTCAAGATGGCTAAATTTAATACTGGGCTAAGAAGTCCAGGGTCCAGCCTTAGCGCCTCTTCATATGCTGCCTCGGCATCGGTGTATCGCTCGACACCGCGCAGAGCTACACCCAGATTTATCCACAACTGATGATTTTCAGGGTCTACTTCAACCGCCCGCTCAAGTAAAGGCAACGCTGCCGCAAAGTTCCGGTTCAACAAGTAATCATCAACTAACAGAGCAGAGCACTCCATAAGATCTGAGTCAATCTCCAGCGCCCTAATATATGCGCTACGCGCATCGAAAGGTAACCCTTTTAGACTATAGACGACCCCTAGATTACATTGAATCCTAGCATTCTGGATCGTGACGCCATCCACCGTCGCTCCTGAGCGCTCTCCTCTTCGAAGATAAAACAGAGCGCGGTCCAGCATTCTAGAGTCACCTTCAGCACCACGGGCTCGATCTATATAAATCTGAGCTAAACCGTTGTAAATGATCGGACTCTTGGAATTTACAATGAGGGCTTCGCGCCCCGTTTCCTCAGCCTGATCGAGGCGACCTAAAATACGTTCACTGTCGATGACAGCACTCCAAAGAACCATATTCTCTTGGTCTTCTCTGAGCCCTGCTCTGTAGTACTGTAGCGCCCTTTCAAAATCTCCGGAATGAGCCTGAACTGCGCCCAGGTTAAGCCAAGCATCACCAAAACGTGGTTCAATATCAGTCGCCCTCAAAAAAGCTCGACGAGAATCATTTTCTGAGCCCCTCAACTGGTAGGCTATTCCGAGATTGTAGAAAGCCACTGCCTCATCGGGGTATTCACTTGTGATTCCTCTCAACAACACAATTGCGCGTTCGGTATCAGCCTCTATCCCCGTGGTCAGTAGCGCAGATGCCTGAATTAAATTATCCATTGCCTGGGCGTACAACTCCTCTTCTGTCGGAGGGACAGGTAGAGGGACCGCTTCAACTACAGGAGCAATCGGCGCTACAACTGGGGCTACCGGAGTCTCTCGCACTGCGACAGGCTCAACACTCACCTCTGGTTCGACCGATTTCCCACCGCACCCCAAAAGGGCTAACGCTAATAATGATGTTCTCATCACTCTTCCCCATCATCGTCACCAACTCGCTCAAACGACTGAGAGCGCGGTGGTGCTGTAGGCACGTATTGAGTAGCAGCGACACCGAAAGTTTCGCGTTTCTCGGCTGAGTAAGTACCTGGCTTGAGTTCAGCCCTAAGAGCCATTGCCAAGTCTACCCACTCCGAGGAGAAGCCCTGGGCTTCGGATAGATTAACTACTGCGTCGAGACGCTGAAGAGCGCTCTCCAGCAGAGGCGCGGCTCCGTCCTGCATTCCTGTCCTGAACGTCTCCTCTACACTGTCTGGCAGACCTTCTGGGACAGGCACCCTAAAGTACATGTTTGCCAAGGCCCCATAGGCAGTTCCTATAAGATAGAACACCTGCGAGGTGACTTCGAAATCGGAGTACGTAGCGAATATATCCATAGCTACGGGCTCAAAGGCATTTAACTCGGCAACCTTTGCTGCAAGGTATTCAGTAAGCTCCTGAACACCGTCTGGGTACTCAATATCCACCAACAGAGCGTGAGCCTCAACAATAGGGTCAATCGCTATAGTAGCCGCCATGTGACGACCAGCCGAGCCAA
>CAWVYO010000027.1:0-22472 GCA_963934385.1 uncultured bacterium | reverse complement strand
AGGAGGTCTACGATGGCGAAACGATAACTCTACTTGGATCGGTTTCCGACGCGGATAACGCGAACTCTGACATTGCCGTGAGCTGGTTTGTCGCTGGTGAAGAGGTCTGTACAGAAGACCTTCCACCCGATGGAACTACTGAGTGTGAGGTGGTGATTATTGAGAGTTCAGATCTTTACGATACAAATGTGGGGAACATAAGCCAAGTCCACCTCAACGACGGCATGGTGATGCTCTATGTAAAAGACCTCGACGGTGCTGTGGGCACGGCGACAGTAACACTGGTAATAATCGACACGCCGACATCAGCAGTTGAGACGAGCAGGCGAAGGATATTACTCGGCGATTGGAAGAACAGAAATAACTAAGTCTGAACTCTACTGAATAATGAGCAGTTCTTCTATTACCATTTCGTGATATTGAAAAAACAGGGCTAGAAAGAAAGGTATTGTTAATATCAACTCTATTAAGTCAGCCATGAAAACTTAAGGATTGGTATTGAATATGTGTTTTTTAAAACGTTGGCGAGGCCACTCTTTTCTTTCGTTCGGTGTATTCGGAGCAGCAGTACTATTGCTCACGCTCTATTCGCCATCCGCAGCATGTGAGGAAGAAACAGCCGGTCCCGAAGAATCCGAGACGGCTGCGCCCTCCGATCCGCCTGAAGAGGACCCTAACTGTGAGCCTAAACCGGCTTGGTGGACCGAGGAAGCGCGGATTATCCGCCAACAAGGGACTGTCTCGGGACCCGGATGTGAGAATGCGACCAATACAGAATCCCACCGCAATGCGGAAGTCAATGCAACAATAGGTGCGACAGCACTGACAGGCGCCTTTGGCTTTGGTAGTACTTGGCTTCTAGCCTCGAGTGTCTGCTGGACTTCGGTTATAATATCTGGTAACCCGGGTTCTGAATGCGAAAAGGGCTTTTTGGGCTACGGCATTTTGGGAGGTATTGCGTTCGGATTTATGGGATACAAGAACCAACCCGCATACATCATGCTTTCAAGCTCGGTGCCGCTTCTTTTCGCGGGCGGCATGCTCGGAGCTAGCATGGACTCAGAAATTATGTCGGTCTCTATGGGGTTGTTGGGTGGGGTCGGCGGCGCCTACCTCGGCTATCGCCTTTGGAGGGTCCGCCAACCAACCGGACCGCTTAACCTTTTTATTCCGCCGGAATCATTCTGGGCTCGGACCTCAATCTCCCCGTATATGAATCGCGAAAGGTCTGGATTGGTGATGTCTAGTCGTTTTTAGTTTGACTGAGCAGAACCAGCGACACGATTAGAAGAGGCTCCATGAATAGAGTGGTGGGGTGAGCAGTTATCCTCAGAATGCGGTCATTCTAACTCGCTTTAGAGTCGTTACATTAGATCGGCGAGAGCCGATAATGACAACAGTAAAGAACAGCGACCACCACCAAGTCCGTGGAGTCAGGGTAGTCGCACACCCACAGCCTCCGCTACCGACTACATCCTCGACACCGCCACCTAGATCAGTGTCGGTATCAGTGTCAGTGTCAGTGTCAGTGTCGGGGCCTGTATCGGTGGACTCTCCGGTGCCACCAGTGTCTTCTGGCTCAGGCACCTCCAAAATACAGCTCTTTGAGCTATAGATCTCTGCCACTTCGTCAGGTGTCAGGGTGCGGTTGAAGAGGCAGACCTCATCTATAGCGCCCGTCATCTCATACCCCGTTGAACCAGCGACATCTGCCCCCAGATAGAGCATGCCCCTTCCGCCACCAGATGGGAGCTGGTCAAAGGCAACTGGCTCCCCCAAAGGCTGACCATCAACATAGAAGATAAGCTCACTGGACCCCATATCGCGGCTCAGTGAATACTGGTGCCATTCCCCATCTAAAGGGGCGGACTCAGTTGAATAGTAGGAGATATTAGACCCGTCTACAAACTCCCAGAAAGATAGCAGCCTCCCGTCATCTAAGATGCTCAGCCAGTAGCTGTAATTGGTTTCCTCATCCTCCGAGTAGTAGTCAGAGGTGCCATAACTCATGATAGCCCCTCCCCAACTCCCCGATGGGACAGAGTCAACTTTAGCGAACGCTGAGATAGTCATGCCAAACTTGAAGGCTAAGACATAGTCACCAATGGAGCCCGCCTCTACATAGCCATCGCCCCCAAGCCTGACGCCGCCCCCAACAACCCCACCAGACTCAAGCCAGTTAGCGTCGCCAAACAGCTCACCGTCTACGTCCTTACTGATAGACAGAGCCCCGAGATCCTCTAAGCCGTCCTGAAAGTCGTAGTGAGCCACCAAGCCCGTCTCGGGCTCGCCATCCCACGACATTACGTAGTGGTCTATTGCGTCATCATAGTCACCATCACCATCGGAGTCAGTGTAAAAAGTGGCATCAACTCTAGCACCATCTACCTCGACCAATAGGAACCCAAATCTCTGTTGATACTCTCGCCACGGAGGGAAAAAGGCGCCACCGCCTGTCCCTATAATGGTCTCCCAGGTCTCCCCTCCTCCACCTAGCTGGCTCGGCTGATAGCGGTGCCAGTGGCCAGAAAAGAACCCTGTCACATCGGCGGCAATAAGCGACTGCCAGAAGCGCCCCTCGGAACCACCCGTTGGGCTCTCAGTCGAGAAACTCACAGGGTGGTGTGTGTAGACAAATATGTGCTCAAAATCACCGGATTCGGCGAGCACTGCGTCTAGCCAATCTGGTTGGGTAACCGACACATAACCACGAACAGGATCGTCAGTCAGAACGCTTATAAAGCGCACCCCCTCGTAGTCGAAGTAGTAGGTCATCCCCTCTTCGCCCTCTGGGCTGTTATCTCGAGGGAGCTCAGGCCACATGGTCGCCCAGGCGTTGAAGGTGCCTTGGCCACCATACATGTCGTGGTTTCCAGGGACCAGGTAGCGAGTGCTAGTAAGGGCGCTTGTGACTGAGTCAAAGTCCTGCCACTGAGAGACGGTCGTGCTCAAAGAGCCAGAACCACCAACAAGGTCCCCCACAAAGATCGAAAGATCTGGTTCTAGGGCGTTCATCCCCTCGATCATAGGTGGCACCACATCCCAATTAATGGAAGTGTGGGAGCCGTCTGTTTGAGTATCTCCGACAACCGTAAAGCTAAAGGGCTCTGACGCGTTAGAGGCGGTCGCTATCAATAAAAGTAGAGTGTGCATACTTGCAAGTGTAACAAACTTAACTGCAATGTTTATATTTAATAACGGCTAGGTACCAAACGTAAACTTCAACACGTAGAAGAAGAAGATCGCCAACCCTGCGCCAGCCGGGAGCGTGACGACCCAGGAGACCGCAATCTGACCGACAACACCCAAGTTTGTAGCTGCAATACCTCTAGCCAAACCTACACCAAGCACAGCCCCAACGAGGGTGTGAGTAGTACTAATCGGCATACCCAACTGTGATGCGGTAACTATAGTGATCGCCGCAGCGAACTCCGCCACATATCCGCGAGAAGGGGTAAGGTGGGTGATCTTCTTACCGACTGTCTCAATCACCTTGTAGCCCCAAGTGGCTAGACCAATGACAATACCCACGCCACCCATAGCCAACATCCATGTTGGGACTGGGTTATTGCTAGAGACTACGCCGTCTTGCAGGGTGCCCCACGCGGCAGCCATGGGGCCGATAGCGTTAGCCACATCGTTTGAACCGTGGGCAAATGCCACGGCACACGCGGTGTATATCTGCAGTATCGCGAAGATCTTTTCAACGCGGGCGTAATGAAACTCCTTCTCCTCCTCCACATCCTCTTTTACACCTCGTATCGCCAACGCTGCAAGAACCGCAGAGAGCGCCGAGACGGCGATCGCCGCGCTCCATGTCTGAAGTGTGCTCGGCTCCAAGTCTAGGTGCTTAAGCCCTTTCCACAGGGTGACAAGCGCCAGAACCATGGTTGTCCCGAAGACCAAAAAAGGTGCGACCTTCTTAATTCTCTTAATGGGGTCCTCTACAGCGATCACATACTTCCGAAGAAGAGTGAAGAGCGTAAACGCCGTAACTCCAGCAATAACCGGCGATGTAACCCAAGATGCCACGATAGTACCGACCTTGCCCCATTCGACCGCATCGAAACCACGCGAGACAATGGCAACACCGACAATTGAACCAACAATAGAGTGAGTTGTTGAGACAGGCCAACCCTTAGAGCTGGCAATTGACAACCAGACTGCAGCGGCAAACAGAGCCGACAACATGGCAAACACAAGAAGTTCGGGAGCGTCGCTAAACACCTCTGGAGAGACAATCCCCTTTCGTATTGTCTTGCTAACGCTACCACCAGCGATGACAGCGCCACTAAACTCAAAAATCGCCGCGATAATCACCGCTCTCTTTAGGGTAAGGGCGCCGCTCCCAACTGAGGTACCCATAGCGTTTGCTACATCGTTGGCGCCAATAGCCCAAGCCATATAGAGCCCAGCCACACAAATAACACCCAACAAAAGTGTTGGGTGACTCACTGCAATAAGCGGTACTGAAATCATTCCAATCATCTATTTGTTCTCCAAAATTAAGAGGCGATTAGTAGTCGAAGCCTGTTGCAGACCTTCTTGGGATAATCGGCAAGGTCGCCGATTAACTCGAAGATCCTTAGCCAAAGAATGACTGACACGGCACCCAGTTCCTCTTCGTGATCAAAAAGATACTTTGTCACGGTTAGCTCTAGCTCATCGCTCTCTTCTTCTAGATCGAGAACCTCTCTTATCTGAATCAGCGCCTTATCGACGTCAGGTCCTGCAAAACCTACCTCTACCAATTCATCGAGCTGGTTCATTACATCATTAGCCGCCACAGATGTCTCTACAGCCTTGGCTACAAACTCTGTCAAAGGTCCCTTCATCTCACTGGGAACAACCCAGTTCCTGGCGATCAAAATGTCACCGAGATCCTCAGCTACATCGGCGATTGTGTCTTGAAGATCCAGGATCTCCAACAGATCGCGCCTATCAACCGGCATAAACAATTTTCTCGGTAGATGTTGGCGTAGATCGTTTTTTATTTTGTCCGCACCAGACTCCAACGCAGCGATCTTTTTTTGCTGCTCCAAGAGCGCAACACTGTCCCCAATCATTAGAGCCTCAAACAGAGCAGGAACCTCTTTCGCGCAGGATGTCACCTGCTCCATATGGGCTTGCAAAGGCTTAAAAGGGGATGGTCCAAATAGCGAAGATAACGATAACATTAGGGGGCCTCCGTGATGCAATGAGCGCCGATAACATCAGAGTTCATAAACACCATGAGCCGTTGCAATTTTGTTTCAATAAAAAATTCAGAATTATAGTGTACATTCAACTGCATGAGTAAGCCTACACGAAAGAACGCCCGCCCCATGATTATCAGTAGACATGGGCGATACAGGTTTCAAACGGGAATGATCACCGCCACTTTACTGTCTCGTGGACTAGAGATGGAAGAGGCGTTCTCAATCTCAAACCTGCTTAGAGATCACCTAGCAAACAGAGGAGAACTTACCTCTGACGAGCTTGAACGCGAGCTTCAACGGCTTGTACATTCTCGACTTGGGCGCAAACTACCCGCCGAAGGCACTACTACAGATGGGGCATCAACCCCGATACCTATGCTCAAGAGCGCCGCGGGTGTGCTGCCTTTCTCCCGTGGAATCCTTATGAGATTTCTTATTACCGCTGGCTTGGGCATTGAGCCCGCCATGTCTCTTGCGAACGAGGTGCAAGCGTGGCTTAAGGCTAGAGGCGGAGTAGCTGTTGATGAAGAGGAGGTTGAAGAAGAGGTTGCCAGACTGATGCTAGAGCACCATGGCGAAGCTCACGCGCGGCGATACAACCTGACTGGCTGGATCCGACGCGTAGACAAACCAGTAGTGATCCTTATAGGAGGAGCCACTGGCACAGGAAAATCGACGATGGCGATGGAGCTAGCCTTCCGCCTTGGTATCAGGCTCGTAAACGGCACTGACATGATACGAGCTACAATGAGGACAGTGTTGTCATCAGAGGTTGTACCTGGTCTGCACGATCACTCCTTCCGAGGCATGGTCCAAGGTGGGCAGGTACTCTCAGACCCTCGCGAACGAGTACTGGCAGGCTTCCGGCAGCAATCTGCACAGGTAGCCGTGGGAATTCGGGCAGTAATAAAACGAGCAATAAGGGAGAACTCCCACATCATCATAGAGGGAACCCACCTGCTGCCGCCTTTTAGTCAATATCTACCACGAGGGGCTGACGTCTATTGCGCCGGGCTTGTGCTGGCAGTTCCAGAAGAGAGCCGCCACAGGCAACGGTTTCCTGAGCGAGCAAAAAAGTCACCAGACAGAACACCCGAAACCTATCTAGACGCCTTTCAATCCGTGCGTTGGATTCACGACGACCTCCTCTCAGCGGCCGAAGACGAAGGCGCTGTAGTAGTAGCGAATGAGCGCCTGGGTCAGACCGTTTTAGGGGTTGTGGAATACCTTAGCCATGTGCTGCCTATGACTAGCGACGCCTCAGGGGACACAGCGAGAAAGCTCCGTACGTTAATGTTGGTGGTAGACGGAATGTCCGACGAACCTAACCCCGCCCTAAATGGGCAAACCCCGCTTCAAGCCGCACACACACCGTGGCTCGACACCCTAGCTGGCTCGGGCGGTCTGGGCAGAATCATGACATCTCGATCAACCGATGGCCCCGCCGCGTCCACAGATGAGGGTATGTTGGCGCTCCTCTCGAGGGGTGATGTACCTCAAATGGGTCGAGGGATAGTGGAGGCCTTAGGGCAAGGGCTGCCCATCCCACCTGGCTGTGTAATATTTCGCGGCAACATGGCCACCCGAAAGAGTGACGGGACCCTTGTCGACAGGAGAGCCGGGCGTATCCGAGCCGGCGTCGCTGATCTACTTACGGGCATGAGAAACATACCTCTGCCCAACGGAGTCACAGGCTCCCTGTTCCCAGGGCACGAGCACCGTGTTGTCGTCATGTTGCAGGGAGACGGGCTCTCACCAAAAGTCAGTAATACAGACCCGGGAAGCGACGCTCCAATTCAGAGAATTCTAGAGGCAAAACCACTAAACGGTTCAATAGAAGCCGACCATACCGCGAATGCACTGTCTGCACTGTTAGACATTACGTACAAACACCTGTCTAAACACCCCCACAACTCCGACAGAGTCGCTAGCGGAAAACATTCGGCAAACTGCATTATTACTCGTGGGGCGGCATCGGCAACACAGGTGCCATCAAAGACTATCGACCCTGACAGGGCGGCGCTTGTCGCATCGTGCGGGACCGCCCTTGGCGTGGCTCAGGTAGTGGGAATGGTCACAGGTTCGACTGGCGCAATGACGGGTAACCTGGACACGGATCTCGATGCAAAATTCAACCTGGCAGCCGAGCTACTACAACAACGAGAGATGGTAACGATCCACATAAAGGGAACAGACATCGCAGCCCACGACCAGAAGCCATTAGAGAAGAGGGATTTTATCTCCAAAATAGACAAAGCCCTCGGACTGTTCCTAAATTCAAACTCGGCATATATAGGAAACCTGCGCGTAGTTGTGACTGCAGATCACGGGACCTCATCAATTACAGGCGACCACATCGCGGTACCCGTCCCTCTTCTCCTGAGCATGTGGCAAGGCAAAGGTGAGCAGAGTGATTTCTCAGAGGACGCCGCCGCACAAGGAGCCCTCGGTCAGCTCCAACCTGGAGAGTTAGCGGATCTACTCTGGGGTTAACAAAGTAGGAATCGACATTATACTAAAACCCTGTGTGCAATCACATTTGGTAGACACTCCCCTGCATTAAGGTTATCAAATGGTACCATTATGGTACGGATTGGCGACATGCTTCGAATAAGTAAACTTACAGACTACAGTATTGTAATATTAGTCTTCATGGCAAAAGATGGTAATTCGCTAACTTCTCGACAGATTTCTGAAGGGTCGAATATTCCTCTTTCTACTGTTTCAAAGGTATTAAAATCCCTCACGCGAAAAGACATACTGTGTTCCACAAGAGGGGCTACTGGCGGATACACCTTGGCTAAGATCCCTAAAAAGACCTCGGTCGCTGAGATTGTCGCTGCGATGGAGGGACCTTTAGCTATCACCGAATGTAGTGACACGGAACACGCAACCTGCTCTGAGGAGCACACTTGCCCTCTTAAAAGCCACTGGAACCATATAAACTTAGCCGTAAAGAGCGCTCTGCGCTCCGTGACATTACAAGACCTACTAAGCCCTATCCCAAGTTACACAGTAAACGCCGTCACCTCTCCATACACTAATATTAGTTGAGAAAAAATGACAACACCAGCAACAGCAATAATTGAAGATGACAACGCGAATGCCCAAGTAAAACAGGTTGTAGCGGAAAGTTACGCCTATGGGTTTGTCACAGATATCGAAGCCGATCAGGCTCCCCCTGGACTAGACGAGTCAACCGTCCGCTTCATTTCTGCTAAGAAAAATGAGCCCGATTGGTTGCTTGAGAGTCGCCTGAAATCATTTCGAGCATGGCAGAAGATGACTCCACCAAAATGGGCCAAGGTAAATTACCCTGAGATCAATTACGACGAGATCATCTTCTATTCCGCACCCATCTCCGATGAAGATCGTCCCAAGAGCTTAGATGAAGTAGACCCAAAGCTTTTAGAGACATACGAAAAGCTCGGAATACCACTGCACGAGAGAGCCGCACTTGCGGGAATAGCTGTAGATGCTGTGTTCGATTCAGTGTCCGTAGCAACCACATTTAAAGACACTCTGTCAAAAGCTGGAGTTATTTTCTGCCCCCTCTCCGAGGCGGTAGAAAACCATCCTGAGCTTATAAAGAAATACCTTGGGAGTGTGGTTCCGGCATCGGACAACTACTACACCGCTCTAAACGCGGCCGTCTTCTCAGAAGGATCATTCGTATACATCCCAGAAGGTGTGAGATGCCCGATGGAGCTCTCGACATACTTCCGAATAAACGCAATGAACACAGGGCAGTTTGAACGCACACTTATTATAGCGGCAAAAGGCTCCTATGTGAGCTATCTAGAAGGTTGTACTGCTCCTATGCGAGATGAGAATCAGCTCCACGCGGCGGTTGTAGAACTCGTAGCCCTTGAAGATGCGGAAATAAAGTACTCCACTGTTCAAAACTGGTATCCCGGAGACGAAAACGGCTTAGGTGGAATATACAACTTCGTCACCAAGCGCGGTATTTGTCAGGGTGATCGCTCTAAGATCTCATGGACACAGGTCGAGACCGGCAGCGCCATCACATGGAAGTACCCAAGCGTAATATTGAAGGGTGACGACTCCGTCGGTGAATTCTACTCTGTAGCAGTAACCGCCCTAAAGCAACAGGCGGACACAGGCACAAAGATGATCCACATCGGGCGGAACACCAAGAGTACGATTATCTCAAAGGGTATCGCAGCCGCTCAAGGTGACCAATCATACCGTGGACTTGTAAAAATAGGTCGTAACGCTCATGGCGCTAGAAATTACACTCAGTGTGATTCCCTGCTAATGGGTTCAGAGTGCGGTGCTCACACATTCCCGTACATTGAAGTCAAAAACAACTCGGCTACGGTCGAGCACGAAGCGACCACATCAAAGGTCTCCGAGGACCAAGTGTTCTACCTGAGACAGCGCGGCCTCTCCGAAGAGGATGCAGTAAACCTAATCGTCAACGGATTCTGTAAGGACGTCTTCCGACAGCTCCCTATGGAGTTTGCCGTTGAAGCACAAAAACTACTCGAAGTCAGCCTTGAGGGCGCGGTTGGATAGACCCGTCATTTATTTAGAGAAGAAGAGAGAATAGATCATGCTAGAGATAAAGAACTTACACGCAAACATAGAAGGCACCCCTATCATCAAGGGGCTGAACCTAACGGTACCAGACGGCGAAATACACGCCATTATGGGTCCTAACGGTGCAGGCAAGAGCACCCTCGCGCAGATAATTGCGGGACATTCAGATTATGAAGTAACCGAGGGCGAGGTAATCCTAGATGGGGTGTCATTGCTCGGAACTGAGCCAGAGGATCGCGCTGCGGCTGGGCTCTTCTTGGGGTTCCAATACCCAGTAGAGATTCCAGGGGTGACAAACTTCTCATTCCTGAAGACTGCGCTAAACTCACAGAGAAAACAACAAGGTCAAGATGAAATTGATTCTGTTGACTTTTTCACAGACCTCAAAAAGAACATGGCAATCTTGGAGATGGACCCATCGTTCAGAGGTCGATTTGTGAACGTTGGTTTCTCGGGTGGTGAAAAGAAGCGCAATGAGATCTTGCAGCTACTCACACTTATGCCAAAGATGGCGATCCTGGATGAGACCGACTCTGGTCTGGACATCGATGCTCTACGCGTCGTGTCAAAGGGCGTCAACTCAATGCGCAGCCCTGACAGATCGTGCCTTGTTATCACTCACTACCAGCGTCTTCTCGACTACATCGTACCCGACGTAGTCCATGTCTTGGTAGATGGGAAGATTGTACAGTCAGGTGACAAGACCCTGGCATCGAAGCTCGAAAAGAGTGGCTATACGGAGCTACAGGCGTAACGATGACTACTAACAATGAGATAATCTCGAACTACAAGCGGGGCCATCTACTCTACGGACAGGGGCCCAATAATGAACTCCCTTGGAAAAAGGCACTTCGCGTCGCTGGCCTAGAGAGTTTTGTCGAGAGTGGGTACCCATCCCACAAAGACGAGGCTTGGCGATACAGCAACCCCAAACGCATCACCTCTACCTCATGGAGCCATTCGGACGCCGAGTCATCGGTAACAGAGACCGAGATAGTTCAACACCGACTTGAAGGAGCCGTTACGGAGCTCGTCTTTATAGACGGCAATTTCTGCGATGATCTCTCAAGGGGTGCTAGCATCGCCGGGATCACCATAGAGCCAATATCGAAGAACTCCGAAGTCCCTAGTGACATTGTCCCATCATCAGGAGGATTCGCGTCCCTAAACGACGCTTTCTTTCAAAATGGCGTGGTCATAAACGTACTAGAGAATCATGAAATCGATGGCATTATTCATCTTATGTTTGTTTCGACAGATTCAGATAGTGAGACTGCTTCTCATATCAAGAACTTCGTTACTTTGGGCGAAGGAGCCGCTGCAACTGTAGTTGAGAGCTACGTGGGCTGCAACAATAGCTTCTGCAACACTAAGAGCCACCTTACACTGGCAAAGGGTGCCGCTTTAGAGCATCACATCTTGGAGCTTGGCAGCAAAGAGAGCCATTGGGTTGGGGAGACTATCTGTAATCAAGATAGAGATAGCGCTTATGACTCACACACTTTTTGGCTGGGAGAAGGCTGGGCGCGTAACAACCTAGTAGTAAAAATGAACGGAGTTGAGGGCTTCTGTAACCTGAGCGGACTCTATCTCACTGACAACCGTCAACATGTCGACAACCACACAGAGATCGACCACGTGGCACCCCACTGCACAAGCCGAGAGCTTTACAAAGGTGTTGTGTCTGGTAAATCTAGGGTAGTGTTCAACGGACGAGTACTGGTAAGGCGCGAGGCTCAACGCACTGACTCCGACCAAGCCAACCACAACATTCTACTCACACGCGACGCCGAAATAGACACCAAGCCAGAGCTTGAAATCTACGCCGACGACGTAAAGTGCGCACACGGCACCACCATAGGACAGCTCGATGCGCAGGCATTACACTACCTAAGGGTAAGGGGCATACCAAAGGCGATGGCTCTTGAGATGCTCACAACGGCATTTGTTATGGAGCAGCTTGATGGCGTCGAACACGAGTCACTAAAAGCTCGCTATAGCGCTCTAATTTCGGAACGCCTGACAGAGCTTGGCAAAAGCTTATGAACCAAAAAATTTCCCGCTTTTCAGTCGATGAGGTCAGGGCACAATTCCCTATCCTCTCACGATCGATTCGAGGAAAGGACTTGGTATACCTAGACAACGCGGCCACTGCACAGGTGCCGCAGGTTGTAATAGATGCGATTTCTGAATTCCACAGCTCTTATCGCTCCAACATACACCGAGGGGTACATACCCTCTCTCAAAACTCCACTAGCGCTTACGAGGCCTCTAGGGCCACTATACAGAACTATATAAATGCCGAGCACGTAGAAGAAGTCGTTTTTGTTCGAGGAACAACTGAAGCGATGAACCTTATCGCTCACGGTATTGGAGCGGGTCTCAAAGCTGGCGACGAAGTCATAATCACCACCCTTGAGCACCACTCAAACATAGTTCCATGGCAGATAGTATGCGACAGGGTTGGGGCCGTCTTACGAGTAGTTCCCATCAACGGAGCAGGTGAGCTAGACATTGAAGCCTATAAAGGGCTGTTCTCAGAGAAGACTAAATTCGCCAGTGTGATCTGGGTCTCAAACGCCCTTGGCACGGTGAACCCAGCTATCGAGATGGTTCAGATTGCCCACAGCCACGGCGTCCCTATTGCCCTCGATGCGGCACAGGCTGCGCCGCATTTCCGTATTGATGTGCAAGCCCTAGGTTGCGACTTTCTCGCGCTATCGGGACACAAGCTCTACGGACCTACCGGCATCGGCATACTCTACGGAAAGCGCGAGCTTTTCGAATCGCTCCCACCCTATCAAGGTGGTGGAGACATGATAGAGCACGTCAGTTTTGAGGGGAGCACTTGGGCAGCTTTGCCTAGCAGGTTCGAGGCGGGTACTCCGAACATAGCTGGAGCAATCGGCTTGGCCGCAGCAGTTAATTTCGTAAAGAGTATTGATTGGGCTGGAGCAAAGGCCCATGAGGCTGAACTACTTAGGTATGCCACAGAAAAGATGGACTCAATCCCCAGCTTAACCCTGGTTGGCACAGCAAAAAATAAAGTGAGCGTGGTCTCTTTCATAATGAAAGGCGCCCACCCACACGACATCGGCACCATTTTAGACCAGCATGGCGTCGCCATAAGAACTGGTCATCACTGCGCTGAACCGCTCATGAATGAGCTAGGCTTGACAGGTACTGCACGGGCATCTTTCGCCATTTACAACACAAAATCCGAGGTGGATACACTATACAAAGCGCTATTGAGCGTGGTGAATCTACTTGGACTAGACGACTCACAATAGAGAGAGATCAATGGGAATACGAGATAGAATTAAGGCTAAAGCTAGGAAAGCAATCGGCAGGCGAGGACCTTCCACTGATCCTATTCCGACTTGGAAACCGAGCACTTACACTGCGCCATCAACCCACGCAGAGGTGGAAGCAGAAGGTGCTGTCGCTAGGCCATCAAACGTACCGGATTCTGGAGAGTCCGCGATCCCAGATCACGTAACCAATGCACTGAATGGCTCTTCTACAGAAGAGGGTGAAGTGATAGGAAATAGCGCATTCAGCTCAGACAACTCCCTAGACGAGAACTCCGTCGCAAGGCAGGTATGTGAGGACGATGACGCTGAAGTTTCACTTCAAGAGGCGGTAGTAACAAAAATAGAGACCGTGTTCGATCCCGAGATCCCAATCAACATATGGGCCCTTGGATTGATATACTTGGTGACCGTCAAAAACGATGGGGCGTTGGATCTACTAATGACACTCACGTCGCCAAACTGCCCTGCCGCTCAGTCCATGCCAGCCGAGATCACGAACAAGTGCAATTCTATCGAAGGCATTAACAGCGTGAACATTGAGATAGTGTGGGAGCCAGCTTGGGGCCCAGACAAGATGACCGAAGAGGCCCGCTTAGAACTCAACTTTTAGCGGCTTCCAGAATCATTACTCGGTGTCTCATCTCCCTCAAGGGCATGAGGTCTCCGCGCTTAGAGGCGATCTCGATCCCCTCTCTGTAAACATCCACGGCTTTTTTTCCGGATTCGCACCCCTCTAGGGCCTTTCCCCAACCAAGCCAGGCTGCGGAATTGTTTTTATCGACTTCCACAGCTTTCTGAAACGATGTGGCCGCAGCATCCCACTCTCCCAAGGTAGATTGGGCGCTGCCAACCCCAAACAGGGCAACGGAGTCGTCGGGATCAAGAGAAAGAACCCGCTGGAACATAGCTAGCTTTCGAACCGTCAGTTTGGCCTCGAACTCACGCTGATCTTTGGCAAACTCCGCGACTGAGCGGTCGCCTCGGTTCATGGCCGCGAACCGCTTGGCAGTCCCTGCAGCCGCCTGGTCTTCAGCCGCCGCCTTGTCTCCAAGCTTCATATATGCGACAGATAAGTTGGTATTAACCATTGCCTCATCGGGCGCTATTTCCTCTAATCTACGGAAAAAGTCAACGGCTTCGTGCCACCGACCCTGCTTGCCCATCATCACCCCAACAAGCTCGTATGCGTCTCGACACGTCGGATCAATTGAGAGAACATTTTCTAAGGCCGTCATCGCCCCGCTAGAATCTCCTGATGCGAAAAGCCTCACCGCCGAATCATACCCAGAGGTAACCTTTTCCGCAAGATCAACACCTCGGTACAAAGGTAGTAGACTAACCTCCCCCTCTACAACTTCGCCCCCCACAGTAAGACTTAGTGTACTTCCCGGCGTACGAAAAGCTCGACCTAAAAAGGCCCAAGAGACAAAACCTCCAACAACAGGAACATCTCCATTAGCACTAAACGTCCCTACCTTCTTACCCCCTTCAGATAATACATCCTCCCCGATCTCAACCATCACTGGTCGGTCAAACGAGATAGCCCGCAAAGACCATGGCATAGAGCCATAGGTACGAGCTCGGGCAATAACCTCTTGTCCAACGTAACAGCCCTTTGCATAACTAACTGTCCGGTTCTCCATAGAGGTCTCAGGTAAAAGCCTGCGACGATCGCCAAAATCAACCGAAACACGCAGGTCGCCGGATTCCAATCGCAACTGTTCTAGTGGCTGACTAATGTCCTCTACATACATGGCCCCTAAGCTCTCGCCCGCTGCGATTACTGCAGATTTAGCCGAGTCTGCCCCGCTTCCAGGGGCAATTGGGAACAGCTTTGCTGGCTCGCCTACCAAAGAGCGCTCAAAATACTTCATCTCCAGAGTCAACTCGGAAACACGGTGACTCGCATCGCCAATGATAGCTACAAATTCATAATCGCCCGTCTCGATCTCAACGTCATCGGCGAATAATAACTTATGGAGATGGGCTTGCAGATGAGTCACGTCACAACGCTCCCCTACTAACCAAAAAACCTCCGACTCAACCCTGTGAACGGTAAATAATGCCTCTAGGTGCCCAGTCCTCGAGACCAAGGCATTTTCATGCCACTCGCCTATAGTCAACACGTTCACATCATTTGTAGTCTGCCCGTGCAGATAGGAGCTCGCATCTGGCCCTCGTACAACTACTAGCGCTAAGTCCGCTAAGCCCCAACTACCTGTACAGCCAAGAGGAGCCACTACCCCTGTGCCTCGAACCGCACTGGATACCTCTTTCACACCACTCGACCCCATAATCGACTCCAAATACTTGCCGAAAGGCGTTCTATATAGAGAAGCTCTCGCCACACCCGCAGGTGTTTGTCGCCATAGGATTCTTAAAGACGAAACCCTTACCGCCGAGCCCTCCGTCGAAATCGAGTATTACATCGCTTAGATATATGGTGCTCTTAGGATCCATAAAGACCTCGAATCCCTCTTGAGAGATTATCGTGTCTCGTTCTTTTTTCTTGTCAAGCTCGAGCATATAGGAAAGGCCAGAACAACCGCCGCCCTTAATGCCCAAACGCAGCCCCATATCAGCAGGGTCAGCTTCCGCAGCAAGCAGACGTTGTACTTCGCCCACAGCCGGCCCAGTTAGCTTAATAAGTTCATTCTTCACACTTACGGCATCCATAATATGTTCCTTGTTTTACTCATACATCATAACCTAAAAATATCCGCATTGCATGTAAAACAACCTGCTTAATGGCTCTCCATCTGGTTATTGTGCGGTTCATGACAACAGAGAGACGAGGAACCCTAAGGTGCCTGAGTGTGGCGCCCATGATGGATCGTACTGATAGACACCATCGGGTGATGATCAGACTAATGACCAGAGAGACGCTGCTCTACACCGAGATGGTGAACACTGGCGCGATCCTGTACGGCGATTCCGACAGACACTTGCTCTACAGCGATATGGAGCGCCCTCTGGCCCTACAGCTGGGCGGTGACAGTCCCGCCGAACTAGCCAAGTGTGCCAAAATAGCTGAAGATCGCGGGTATACGGAGGTAAATCTAAACGTCGGGTGCCCCAGTGATAGGGTAAAGAAAGGACGCTTTGGAGCCTCTATGATGGCTCGACCAAACGATGTCGCTGAGTGCGTGGCAGAGATGAGAGCTGCCTGCAGCCTACCTGTTACAGTGAAGTGCCGTACGGGTATCGATGATCAAGACAGCTGGGAGCTCCTCACTCACTTTGTTGAGACTGTGCTCTCATCAGGGTGCGATAGGCTCAGCGTTCACGCTAGGAAAGCATGGCTTACGGGCTTGAGCCCAAAAGAGAACCGGACTGTTCCTCCTCTACAATACGACTGGGTCTACCGCCTAAAGAGAGAGTACCCAGAGGTACAGTTCGAGATCAACGGAGGCATAAAGAGCCTCGCCGAGGCAAAGAATCACCTTGAGCAGATTGATGCCGTAATGATAGGACGAGCAGCTTGGGACAACCCTTGGATATTCTCAAAGGCAGACCAAGAGCTATTTGGAACAGATGCACCAACCGTCACAAGACGTCAGGTTGTCTACCAGATGGCTGAGTATGCTGAACGCGAGCTAACAGCTGGCAACATGAGGCACTTGGGTCACGTTGCTCGACCGCTGCTAAACCTCTATTTAGGTGTGCCGGGCTCCAAAGTGTGGAAGCAGGCCCTATCGACAGAGGCCTTTAGAGTTGGATCTTCCCCCGAGCTATTTATACAGGCTATGCCCGAAGTATAGAACGATTATTGAGCCTCGAGAACCCAGTCGAAAACTATCTCACACGGGAATGATTTGTTGTTGATCTCTGCTACGATATCGCACTGCGAACCGACACACGAAAGATCTACTATCCACTGGCCTGCTGCCATTGTAGTGGTAGACCACTCCAAGGTTGTAGCGTCTTCGTACATTATGATCGCGTCGTTATCTGGAGCGTAGTCGTCAAGAACTAACGGCTCGTCCGTGGCACAGGTGACCACTGCACCATCACGGCTGCAAGTAAGCTCTATTGGCCAGTGAAAGACCGCTGAGTCCTCTGTTGGAAACGAAATGTCTAGCTCTGATCCGTTTACTGACTGGTTGAAGGTTGGCGCCCAATCTCCGCAGCCGTTTGACGCTACTTCAGAAGTGATCATGTACAGGGCATCTGCGGGTTCTACATCACCCGTTGTCACTGTGGTTGACGTGTCTCCAGTATCCGTAGCGGTTGACGACGTGTCGTCATCTTTACCACCGCACCCATACAAACCAACAACCGTTATCGCTAACATAATTTTAGACATAATCACTGAACTCCAACATGTGAGGCTATTTTACAAAATAAAAAACGCCCGTGTTCTCTGTGTGCAGGTACTGCACTGAGAACACGGGCGCAATTTTTTCACAGAGCTTAGTTAGCTATAAAGCTCACAAATGATACCATTCCAGGTACTGCGCCGAAGAGCAGGCTGTCCCAGTTGTGGGCTCCGCCGTCGTCAACAACGTAAGTGTAAACCGAAGCTCCAGGAACTACAAACGCTCCCATTGCACTGGCATCTGTTTCCATATTTACGGCACCCTGTGTGGTGAATAGTCCGTCAGCCATAGCTGTATCGAAATACAGAGTGTCGGCGCAGTCAGCACCACACACTGTGGCTCCACTAACAGGTGTAGCACCATCAGCGTCAAAGACAAAGCCTGCCATGGCACCGTTAGCAGCTAATGTCATAGAGCTTCCTGCAGCGGCAAAACTCTGATTCATGCCGCCTGCTGCCAACATGCTTATTGAGATAGATGTAAGACCACCAATATCTTCGCCATCGCCTGCGTCAGCATAGCTATTAAACCCTGTAGCAGTTGGGAAAACTACTGTGGTTAAACCGTCACAGTCTGAAACGATCATGAAAAGTCCAACAACGCTATCTGTCTCAAATACATCTGTTGCCCAAGCACCAGTGTCTGCTTCAATAGTTGTCTGTGTCAAGACGATTAGATCGCCACCGGCAATAGCTTCGGTTGGGTCAGCAATAGTCATACAGAGAGCACCAGATGATACAGGTGTCATAAACTGCATATCGATGGCGTTGCCCGAAAGCGAGAAGCTAGCGTCGACAACGGTTCCAGTAGTTCCAGTATCGTCTGTTACAACTGATGTGTCGTCTGTTACGACAGATGTGTCGCCTGTCTCGTCATCTTTTCCACCGCAAGCAGCGAGTGAAATGATAGCCATTGTTGTGATAAGGTTTCTCATAATTATTGTCTCCATTGTTATTGCGATCATTGTTATTGCAATAGTTTTTTATCTTCTCCACTAGGCAGAACACCTGTGTCACGGACCAAGTAACAAACGACGTGAAACCTACAAAGTTCAATCGTCATTTATTTAAATTATATTGGTCTAATAAAGCTAATTATTATGGTGAAAGGCATTATTTCCAGCTTCTTGTACTTATTAAACAAGGCATAACCACAAGCCATGAAACCTAAAATATTTCAGTCCTATAATTAGCGCAGGTGTTAGTTTCTCAGGCGACCATAAATTTTGGAGGTATTCATGAGAACCATCACTTTATTATCACTATTTTCATCCACCGCGTTCGCGGGCTCGATCACCGCGCCTGGCGTAATCGGTGGGCTAGAATCAGGGGCTGCGACCTCAAACCCCGCAGCCATTCACTATAACCCTGCCGCAATAGGCGCCTCAGAGGGTGTAGATGTGATGTTCGACCTACAGACAGCCTTTGCACACGCTGAGGTGTCAACTACTCGAAACGACGGTATCGACCCCAACACCGGTGAGGCATACCCCCTCGCCATCGCGGATGCAGTGGTACCAGTGTTCTTCTTGGGCGGCACATGGAAAGTAAACGACCAGTTTGCACTTGGACTCGGGGCAACAGACGCATGGGTAGGAGGCGGAGACTACTCGGCTAGTGAGACCGAGGGTGGACCATATGTGGGTCACCAACGCTATGCTGGAGTGCAGACGACTATCCTCACACTAGCGGTAACCCCAGCCGCCTCATTAACCGTCACAGACGGTGTACATATCGGCGGCGGGATTTCGTATGTCTACGACATGATCGAGGCTGTCCAGAGCTCTGATCCACTTGGGATCGAATCAACCGAATGGGACTCTATTCTTCAACTATCGGCGAGCGGAAGTCACAAAACATGGAACGCTGGGATCTTAATTGATCGTTTCGAAGGAGTTTCTCTGGGTCTCTCATATGCACACTCTGCAAGATTCGAGACCGAAGGGACAGCATCGGTGACAGTCCCTGCAGCCCTTACGCCAGAACCCGAGGCGCTAACAGTAGATGATGCCCTCTCTGCTGTAGGATTGGATCTTCCTGCGGTAATACGCGCGGGACTAAACATAGAGGCCACAGACACACTAACAATCGGCTTTGGTTACGAGCTTCAAAAATGGGGCGACTGCTGTAGCGGACCAGAGGGCGACACCAAGATTGAACTCACAAGCGCGGACGGCGACGCCATAGGACCCGATGATGGAGTCAGCCTCCCTATCGGGATAGAGCAGCTGTCACCACGCAGACTGCAAAACAGCTCTAACTATGTTGTAACAGCTCAATATCAGGCATCAGACGACCTTTCGGTAGTCGCCCGCGGCATGTACAACACAAACGCAGTTCCGGACTTTGCGGTAAGCGCAACGAACCTAGATTTCACCAGCTTCGGCGGTGGACTTTCGGCTAACTATCAGGTGAACGACTCAATAGGCTTAAGTCTAGCTTACACACGTTTCTTCCCACTAGAGCGTGTAATCACCAACTCTGCTTGGGACGTTCGCGACCCTGACTCCGCCGACTATGTAGACGATAGGTTCAGCCCAAAGTCTCCTTATAAAGCCGGCACAAACGGAACCTACAACGCAGTAAACAATGTCATCGGCATTCGTATCTCTGCGAGTCTATAGATGTCTTCGTCAGCCGAGGATGTCACTCCTGAAGTCGCGGAATCGCCACCCAAAAAGGTCTCGCTCAAGAGCAAAATCAAGGGGCTAATGGAGGAGTACGGACCTATCGCTTTGGTCGTCTACCTCACTATCTTTGGGCTAACCGTTCTGGGCTTCTTCATAGCCATTTCCGCTGGCTGGGACACAGAAACAAGCGGCGGGCATACGGCTAAGTTTTTCGCTGTGTGGGCGGCTGCCAAACTTACCCAACCCATTAGGATCGCCGCTACTTTCGCGATTACACCTATTGCATCCAAATGGTGGCATAAGCGCTGACACAACGAGCCGTTTGTGCCATAATGGGGGCATATAAAACTTCACCGATTATCGAAGAAGGCTCCCTAAATGTTCTGCTTCAAAAATATTCGCTCTCCAATAGGGTTTGGATTGGCGCTCCTGCCCCTCTTTACTGCTTGCTCAGACAGCCCCAGTTGGCACCCTAGCGCCGACGCTGGCTCTGACCAGGTTGTCGTTAGAGGGGCTAATGTATCCCTAAGCGGCGACGCCTCTTTCGACGTGGATGGCGAAATTATTGACTATAGGTGGAGTTTGCTCTCAACTCCAGAATACAGCGAGATAGAGATTGCAGGGGACGACGGAGACGGGGCTACCTTCACTCCGGATCGCGACGGGATCTACACCGTTCAGTTGATTGTAATAGACTCACAAGGTCTCGAAAGCTCTCCAGACATTATGTCTGTCACCGCCATGAGACCCAACGAACGCCCCGTCGCACACCTTTCCGTCTCTGGATCACTACAGGTTGGCTCCACTATTATTTTAGAGGGTGAGGACTCCTACGACCCAGATGGAGAGGTCGTATCCTACAATTTCGAGCTTATCTCCTACCCAGAGGGATCAAATGTCGCGATTTCTCCCCTTGGGCACGCTGCATCCATTACGCCTGACATCATTGGTATCTACGTAGTTGGTCTAACTGTCAACGACGGTACAGACGACTCAGTTAGAACTGACGCTATTGTGGACCTCGCAAACATGAGTGACACAGCGCCCGTCGCCATATGCGCTGAATCAGTAGCAGTGACTATTGGAGAGGTTGCACCACTGGACGGCACACAATCATTTGATCCAGAAGGAGCCGAACTTACTTACTCTTGGGCGATATCAGCCAAACCTATTGGCAGCAACCCAATATTGGAGGGAGAAGACGAGGCCCTAGCGACCCTGAATGCGGACGAGACTGGGACCTACCGAGGTCGACTTTTCGTAAGCGACGGACTCTACAACTCACCTGCTTGCGAGACTACCGTAGAGGTAGTCGATATCGTGCAAAACAACCCACCAGTCTCCAACGCTGGAATCGACCAAATCATCTCCCTGGGAGAAGCTGTAACCCTAAATGGTGGTGGTTCTACAGATGCTGATGGCGATGCCCTTCTCTATTTCTGGAGCTTTGACTCAGTCCCTGTTGGTTCGGCAGTTATCAGCGATGATATCAGCCCTGTTGGCGATACTTCGCCGCAATTCACTCCCGACATCGTGGGGACCTTCAATGTGAGACTTACAGTCTCGGACAACAAAGACTCCAATACCGATTCCATGATAGTTTTGGTCGTCAACGATCAAACACCAATAGCAGATGCTGGTCCTGACCAATCGGTCACTGTTGGCTCAATAGTAAGCCTAGATGGCACCCAGTCAAACGATCCCGACGGAGATCCAATTATCTATCTGTGGAGCTTCGTCTCAATACCTAACGCCAGCGGTCTATCGAACTCCGAGATCTTCGGCTCGAACACCACGTTGCCTCAATTCGTGCCAGATGTTGAAGGGAGCTTTGAGCTCACTTTAGTTGTGGATGACGGCTCTAGTACGGACTCGGACAACGTCGTAATCTCGGCAACAAACCCAGTGGGCAACACCCCGCCAGTTGCCGATGCAGGGGCAGATCAGACAATCGCACTTGGAGACACTGCAACGTTAGATGGGTCCGGCTCCTCTGACGCTGATGGAGACCCTCTATTGTACGGTTGGAGTTTTGTTAGTGTCGCTACGGGAAGCGCCCTAACAGACAACGACATCTCAGACATTTTTACGGCGACACCATCCTTCACACCAGATGTTGAGGGCAGTTATGTTCTAGGTTTAGGAGTCACCGACGGCACTGACTACGGCACAGACACTATAATCATCACAGTTGGGACTGGAACAACCAACACTGCACCCGTCGCCGATGCTGGAGCCGATCAGTCTGCCTCTCTAGGCGACACGGTGGCGCTAGACGGGTCGGGCTCATCTGACGCTGATGGAGACCCTCTATTGTACGGTTGGAGTTTCGTTAGCGTCGCTACTGGAAGCGCCCTAACAGACAACGACATCTCAGACGTTTTCACGGCGACTCCATCGTTCACACCAGATGTTGAGGGCAGTTACGTTCTAGGACTAGGGGTGACCG
>CAWVYO010000026.1:0-22836 GCA_963934385.1 uncultured bacterium | reverse complement strand
ATCTCTAATTCTATATTGAACCAAACGAGAACTTCTACCTATTTTTCAAAGACCAAATGTTAGCTGAAAGCCAATCCAGCGAACGTTTTACGCTCCATCTCTCTGAAGCCCCCTGCTTATAACGAGTGGTGTAATACCGTGCCAACCAAAAGAAACAATAATGAAACTAAACAGTCAACACTAAAGTAAACTACAACACAAACTAGTCAGGTCGAACCTGGTATAGCCGCGTCTAGCACTGCCGAAATTCCGGCAGCTTCCTTATCTAATGATTCGAGTTTTTCGCCAACCCGTGTACGGAATGCCTTGTACTCAGAAGCCACATTTAGGGCTGCCAAGATAGCAATAGTATACGAATCAAAAGATCCGCGCTTCATAGAATCCATCTTTCCGTCAATATATCTGGCGACCTCATGCAGATCTTCATCGGGCTGATCAGTGCGGATAGTGTACTGACGTCCCTGAATTGTAATCTGTACGCTCATTGGTCTCTCCAGCCTTCTTTATGTGTATCTCTACCCATCTGCGAGCAAGGCGTCCACATAACTATTCGCATCGAACGGTCTTAAATCGTCGACTTGCTCGCCAATTCCTATAAATTTGACCGGGAGCCCCAGCTCTCCATTTATCGCGATAACCACCCCTCCACGAGCAGTACCGTCAAGCTTCGTAACCACCACGCCGGTCACGCCAGCGACTTCCCCGAAAATCTTCCCTTGCGACAGTGCATTCTGCCCCGTAGTGCCGTCCAGTACTAACAACACCTCGTGCGGAGCCCCTGGGATAGCTTTCCCAACTACCTTGTGTACCTTTGACAGCTCATTCATGAGCGTCTTCTTGGCTTGTAGGCGCCCTGCTGTGTCACAGATGACTACATCGCACCCGCGCGCTCGAGCCGCTTCAAGAGCATCGTAGAGCACCGCAGCGGGGTCGGCTCCCTCCTGGTGAGCGACAAAATCAGACCCCGTCCGGTCTGCCCACACCTTTAACTGCTCGATAGCTCCAGCCCGAAATGTGTCGCCCGCGCCTAAAAGCACCTTCTTACCTTGGGACGCAAACAAGGCTGCCAGCTTCCCTATTGTCGTAGTCTTTCCAGCTCCATTTACACCTACCACGAGCAAGACATATGGTTCGCCCTCGACCCCTTCACACAGTGCAGATGCCTCTGGATCAAAGACAGCACATACAGCCTCTTTTAATAAGGGCTTTAATTCTAGGGGATCCGAGGTTTTCCGGCTCTTTACCTCATGCCGCACTGCCTCCACCAGCGCAGTGGTAGTCCGGATTCCTACATCTGCTCCCAATAGAGCTTCTTCGAGTTCTTCGTACAAGGCGTCATCAATAGCAGACCTGGAGAAGACTGATGAAAGGGCGCCCCCGATAGCCGCGCTAGACCGCGAGAGACCACGAGTGAAGCGCTCCAACACAGACTCGGTCTTCTGGGGGGCGGACTCCGGCTCTACCGTCGAGTCAAACTGATCTGACCCTATTAAAAGATCATTAGTCTCTGGCGCTTCAATCTTACGCTTGTTGGCAATTCGTAGTCGAGAACCAGAGTAAACACAGATAACTAAAACAATAATTAGAACAACTACTACGCCAGTAGACATAACAACCTCGAGAAGAATTTTGTTTAGACTGGCTTCTATCTCGCGGGAGTAATTTGGCGCCAGCTATGGCACCTAACAAAAGGCAAATATATCTCAAAACGATTAGAACTAATCGATCTGAACTGTCACTAACCTAGACTCTCCCGGTATCGGCATGGTTATGCCATATAGAGTGTCTACAGCCTCCATTGTCTTCTTGTTGTGCGTTATCACCACAAACTGGGAAATCTCGCTGATCTCCCTCAACATATTGTTGAATCTCGCCCCATTTGAGTCATCTAATGGCGCATCAACCTCGTCTAACAGACAGAAGGGGGATGGCTTCACCAAGAAAAGGGAGAAAATTAGGGCTATAGCCGTCATTGCCTTCTCTCCACCGGATAACAGGCTTAGATTTTGAAGGCGTTTCCCGGGGGGCTCGACCAATATATCGATTCCAGTCTCTAGTAAATCGCTATCGTCTGTGAGCTCGAGCCTTGCTGAACCACCCCCAACAAGCCTTGGGTATAGCTCGCTGAAATTCTTTTCGACCTGGTCAAAAGCCAGCCTAAACCTCTCCCTACATGTCTGATTTAATTGAGCTATCGCTTTCTTTATCGAGTCCACGGACTCCTCTAAATCGTTCCTCTGCTCCTCTAAGTAAGTATATCTACCGCGGAGTTCGGTGTACTCTTCCAATGCCGCAAGGTTAACCTCACCAAGCCTCTCTATCTGACGCTTTGCGTGCCTCACGGTCTCTACATTAGATAGGATCATCTTTTCATCTTCTAGTGACTCAAAGGTCACCACTAGGTCTGACACTAGAGGCAGCGAGCTTTCATCAACTGGGAGATCAAACTGCACGGCATCGCCCACAGGGAACCTCAAACTCCCCTTTCTCTCCAAAGTGTCCAACTGCCCAGCTAATGAGATTCCGTGAAGTGACTCCGCTTGCTCTCTAACTGCCTCTATTTGAGCCTTAAGCTCGTTGAGTCTCACCTCCAAAACGGTCGCCGAATCTGAAGCCGATTTTTCCTCGTCGCGGGCGACCCGAATTTTTTCGTTCTTCACCTTTAACAGCTCGCGACATTTACCCAAATGCACAGCCTCTTGAGCCAACTTCTCCCTTATCTCGCCCTGGGACTCCCCTAATTTCTGAATCTCGATATTTAATGTACTGTCTTCAGCTACCAATTGGATACTGCGAAGTTCAGAATCCGCGATCTCCTTTTCATTTTTTGCTATACGCTCCGTAAGCGCGTGAAGCTGGCGCGACGACTTCTCAACCGCAGCCTCGAAGAGGCTTAGGCGCTCCATCGCAGTAGCCTGACTAGCTCGTTGCTCTAGAAGGGTAGCTCTGGCGAGTTCGGCTTCGGTTCTAATGCGATCAGATTCCCTCATTAAGGTCTCTTTTTTGGCTTCACACGCAATCAATGCTTTCTCGGCGGTGGCAACCTCCGCAACCAACCCTATTGCCGCCCCTTTCCTCTCCTCGATTTTAGCTGACAGCAGTCGTATCTTGGACGCTATCGTGCCAAACCTGCCGTCGAACCTTTTAGCCTCATTGGTCGCCTGTCTTAGCCTCAACCCAGCCTCTACCGCCATCCTATTTGAAACTTCGAACAGCTGCTTCTGTGTATGTTCCGCAGTGTTGGCGGCATCTAATTTAGCCTGTGCGGCGACTGCTGCTTCCTCCCCAGCAGCTAAAATTTTCTTTGCCTCAATAACCTCGTTTGATTTCTTTTTATAGCGACTATCCAACTCGTCGATCTCTCGGCGACGCCTAATAACGGCGGTAGCGGCTCCTGTAGACGCACTCCCAATGACAGTCAAGCCCGACATATTAAGCTTGACCCCACCAACAGTCACGACACCACGAGCAGCACCATCACGCCATATCGCCATAGCAGCGTCTATATCGTCTTCTGCCACCCACCCCGTGAAGAGTTTAGACATGGCCCGTAGACCTACCTCTGTTCCTCCAAACCCCCCTATCAATTCGTTGGGCTTGGGAGACGCAATGGCTCCCTCCAAAGAAAGAACAGATACCTCACCCCCAGAGTGACCGGCAGCGATCAGGCGCCCCAATGCGACGTCAGATTCAACTAGTACAACCTCTAGGAGCGACCCAAACAACTGCTGTGCCCTAACCTCATAATCTTCTTGAATATTCAAGTGTTCTGCCAGTGTACCTAACGAGTCTGGATGCGCTAATAGCGCCTTAGCTGAGTCATCAAACCCCTCGTGACTCCGCTGAAGTTCCTCGAGAGCTGCCATTCGAATACCCAGCCTACTTAGCTGACCTTCTTCAGCTGCCACGCGAGAAGAAAATTCCCTACGCCTATTTTTAGCCTCCCCCAGGCGCGACTTGGCCTTAGAGACCTCATCCTTCACGATATCTAGTGCTAATCTAGCTTCTGATTTGGTAAATTCGGTCTTCTCCACTAGCAAAGATGTTGTAGTGACCTCGTCCGCAGCCACACTCTTTTCTGCTGCGGCGCTGCCCTCCTCTTCCTTCAATGCGGCAAGATTCTGGCTTAGGTGTTCGAGTGTGTTCTCCAACACAGATGTATTGCTTCGATGGCTCGTGAGTTTTCTTTGGGCTGCCGAAAACTCATTGTTCGCTACCAACTCTTTCTGTCGATGAGCCTGCAACTGATTTGAGGCAAGCGTGTCGGCCTCAACTGCAGCGGCCGCCTCGCTCTGCCCACCCTTTACCAATATTCTCACAGCCTCAGCGGAGTTGGACGCCTGCTCAACATCCAAAGTCAGCTCTGCTTCACTCTTCTCATTTGCTGATATTTCGACCTTTATCGCCTCAACACGTTGAGAGATGGTTTCCAATTCACGAGACTGATAATGACGTGCTGACTCGCGCTCACGTCGGGTCGCTTCTAGCTCAGCTAACTCGTCCCGGTGCCCCCCCACTACGGCCTCGATGACCATCAACTCCTCTGAGAGCTCCTGCAACCCAATGTCTTGACGCTTTACCTCGCGAGTTGTTAGCTCTACCAGCTTTTTAGCATCCCTCAGGGTTGAAAAGATCGATCTTCTATCACCGGATAATCCACTGTATTTAGCTAAAAGTAAGTACATCTCTCCTTGGCGCACCTGCACTCTAAACCTTCTGTACTTGGCGGCTTTTGCCACTTGTCGCTCAAGGGTCTTTAATCGTCGCCCCATCTCATCGGTGAGGTCGGTAGTTCTATCCAAGTTTTGAGTAGTGGTCTCCAGCTTGCCCAGCGCTTCTTTTCGACGCGCCTTGTATTTTGAAATCCCCGCGGCCTCCTCGATGAGATCGCGGCGTTCCTCCGGTCTCGCGCTTATTAGCTCTTCAACCCGACCTTGGGCGATGAACGAGTAGAATGGGTTACCCATTCCAGTGTCCATGAACAGCTCCACAATATCCTTACGACGAACACGCTCCTGATTGATCAAATACTCGGACCCGCCATCCCTGTATAGCTTTCGGGTAATCAGGATCTCCTCAAACCTCGCCCACTGACCAGGAAATGGTTCACCAGCGGCAATGAATGTCAGGGATACCTCAGCCATACCCACAGCTGAACGGGTAGAAGTTCCATTAAAAATCACGTCGCTCATTGAGCTGCCGCGCATATTTTTTGCCGACATCTCTCCAATACACCACCGCACAGCGTCCGAGAAATTGGATTTACCACAACCGTTAGGTCCGACGACCCCAGCTATGCCTTTGCCAAAGTGAAACGTCTGCCGATCCACAAAGGTCTTAAATCCCTGCAATTCGAGTTTTCTAATACGCATGAAACTCTGAGGTGGTTGTGCTCAAATAATAGTGGTGTGCCGTTTGTAACTTTACCCCAGCCGGCCTCATTTTGCTCGAAGATAGTGACTTCTCACTACGGTATAAAGTGCGCTATTCGACCCCTTCGGCCTTGTATTCCGCCATTAATCTCAGATAGGTATCGCGACCAGTCTTCACAGATGCTTTGTGCTTTTCAGTCACCTGCTTTACAACCCTTCCAGGGTTACCCAACACCAAAGAGTTTGGCGGTATTACTCGACCGACAGGCACAAGAGCTCCAGCACCAACAATAGAGCCCGATCCTATTACACAATTGTCCAATAGAATACTACCCATTCCGATTAAGCATTCATCCTCAACCGTACAGCCGTGCAAGATAGCCTTGTGCCCCACAGTGACTCGATCACCAACAGTCACAACCGAGAAGCCACCGGTGGCATGAGCCACAGCGCCATCTTGAACGTTGCTGTCCTCACCTATAACTATCGAACCCTGATCGCCCCTCATCACTACCCCTGGCCAGACATTTGCCCCACTCTTAAGGGTAACGTCGCCAATTATAGTCGCGTCAGGATGTACCCACGCATCTTTGTGGATGGTCGGAGAAATGCCTTTGTAATCGTACTTCAACTCGGCTCCATACCCCTATATTTAGAGGTGCTTTGGATTTTGTGCTCTAAATATCGTAGTTCGCGAAAAATGTGAGAGCTGTCACCAGTTCACCAAAGATCGGGCTGTTGATTAGCTCAATAGGGTAAACACCTACTCGCAACCCAAGAGATGCATCATCATACGGAGCGCTTCGCGCCTCGCCAAAGAGACCCAACAAGATGTCAGCACCGACATAATCAGCCCCATCCATGTCGAGCTGCGTGTTCACAATAGCCCCGCCAGCCAAACGTAGTCGCCCGACGTCCATATAAGTACCAAACCTCGTCTCAAGGTCAATTGCGACATCCAAAATGGCTGGATCCAGCCACAATGTACCGATGTTTAGCCCAAACACCATTTTAGAAGCCGTATGAAAACTTCCACCCAAGTTTTGACGAGTATAAAGATCTGGTGAATCAAAAAAACCACCGATACCTACCTCTAAAACAAACTGGTCTTGCTCGGTAGCCTCCTCTGGAATCTCTTCAAAGCAACCGCCGTACCCACAGGGACACGGTAAAATCTCGTCAGGGCTTATCCAGGTATACATCCCCTTTGTGTTGCGATTTCTGCATGTAGCTTGAATCATATGCCACCCCACCGAGACTGTTGAGCGCTCCGTGGCTCTAATACCATCAATCCAGATAGACCTAGAGATCTCGTACCCAAGAGGAATTACAGGCATACGTGACGACCGAACGCCGTCTCCTGACAACTGCGCAAACAACTGTTCTCCCGCTCCACCCACGAGGTCTGACCTCCACTGGTAGTCTGGATTGGCCTCGAGGCACCAGCGCCACTTATCCTCAGCCGCCGCTTCATCTTGATCTAGATAAAAAGCTAGGACTCCGTCTAGATAGGCGAAATCAGCTAATAAGTCGCTGCCTAGGGGTCTAGAGTAACCAGCGGCTATATCTTCAAAGTTCCGTAAGGCTTGCTCCGCCTCCTCAAAGTCACCGTCTAGCATTAGCTCCATTACAACTTCGATCTGAGGCTCAAGACCTTGGGCTTCCACCCTTGGGGCAGTGACGATGAACGCCACGCCAACAAGAAACACTAAGACTCGCGACAATGATGACTCCTTTGACATCCTTCCTCCCTTCGACCTAAGATCGCAACTGTCCCACAAACCACGTGCATAATCAACCGCTTATTGACAACACTAGACCACGTTTATTAGTTTGAGCCTCGAAACTACTAAGGTTTCAGTTAAGCTATTATTCTGACGGCGGCATAAGGATCGCCCCTGACATCCAGCCCCACTCTTCAAGAGGGACGGCAGTTATCAGGTCTGGATTCTCAGAGCTAGCTGACCAGTGAACCTCATATACGTCACCGTCTATAATCACAGCCATATGTGTACCACCTCGAGCTGCCACAATACCAAATGGAATGTCATCAGCCCCCTGAATAGCATCAAGATTTTGCTCCGTAGGGTTAGAGCCTGTGTATGAGGAAGGGTTGTAATCCAAGAGAGAGCGTTCATTATTGACGTTCAGACCGTAGTATGTACCATTTTTGCTCGCAATGTAGGCGGTGTAAGGGTGCTCGTCATTGCTGTCGCCTGGATGCTTCACATCTGGATTGAAGTAAACACCCTCCCAACCAAGTTCGTCCTGGAGGGTCTTCATTAGTACGATACCTTTTAGACCCGCCGAACCGCTGTCTCTAACTGCCTTTTTAATTATTGAATCAATAAGATCGGCATGACCAGCAGCCTCGAAACCCTTCCTAAGGATCTCAATTAAGTACTCCGTACAGTCCAAGGCCTTTACGCCTTCGGGTACGTCAGCCCTGGACCTGTTCCCATAGTACGGTCCGTGACCGTTAGCCTCGATACCAATATCCATCGCTTCGTCCATTCTTATTCCAGACTGGGCGAGCAATGTTCCGATATGAGGGTCCGTACTTGGGTCAATATCACCCACGACACTTCGGAGGTCCATCACGCACGCTGGGGCGTCATCACACACCCCCTCGGCGGCCACAGGAGCAGAATAAAGAGCACACGTAGAGCCAACAGCAACCAATAGTGAATTGAATACCCCACGTCTATTTTTACTCGCAATATGCATATTCTCCCCTTGTAGAGCGTCCTGCCTCACTGTCTAGCGCCCTTTGCCCGCCTATAACCTATAGTAACACACCTGCGATGGTTCCAGTCATCATGGCGGCCAAAGTTCCTCCAAGCATCGCTCGTAGACCTATAGATCCAAGGTCTTTCACACGGCTAGGAGCGATTGCGCCAATACCGCCAATCTGGACTCCAATAGAGGCAAAGTTTGCGAACCCGCACAGGGCGTAACTCGCAATTATCGCAGACCGCTGAGAGAGAGCGTTTGGATCTGAAAGGATCTCACTTAGGTGTTGGTATGCATATAGCTCTGTTAGAACCATCTTTTCTCCGAGCAAAGTGCCGACTGTTGTGGCCTCTGACCAAGGAACTCCCATGCTCCACGCCAACGGTGAGAAGAGCCACCCAAGCATTTGAGACAGGGTAAGTGGGGAGCTATCAAGAGCGTAACCAAACGACGCGCCCGCATCAGAGAAGCGGATAGGTAACAGCCCCAAGGTCCAATCAAACATGAACACTAAAGCTATGAAGGCAATCAACATCGCGGCCACATTCAACGCCAAGGTCAAACCCTCCGTGGCCCCACGAGCAGCAGCCTCAATGACATTAGATGAGCTATTCTCAACGACTACCTTTGCTCCATCTCCCGTCTCCGAGACTTCGGTCTCGGGATAGATGATCTTAGAGACCGCTAATGCCGCTGGTGCCGATAGAATGGATGCGATCACCAAGTGCCCAGCTATGCCCTCTACATGACTCAGCATCATTACGTACATCGCCATGACCCCACCAGCTACTGTTGCAAAGCCACCGGTCATTACTGCGTGGAGTTCTGACTTGGTCATGTTCTCAATATATGGCTTCACAACTAGTGGAGCCTCGGTCTGACCTACAAAGATGTTTGAGGCTGCAGAAAGAGATTCGGCGCCAGATGTCCCCATAGTCTTGTGCATGATCGTGCCGAAGAAATTTACGAAAATCTGCATAATACCAAGGTGGTACAAAACGCTCATGAGAGAGGAGAAGAAAATGATTGTAGGCAGCACCCAAAACGCAAAAGTTTTCATGCTAGGGGCCATGCGACCCATTTCATCTGCCTGAACTCGATCCGTAATAGGGTAGATCTGCTCTGTTAGCGCTATTCCATCTGGCCCTGGGGTTCCGACTGTTTCCTGAAAGAAAGAGGTGGGCTGAAAGACGAAGTCAATCCCATTACCCGCAAAGGACATCAACCTAGTGAACGAGGCGTCTACTATCCCAAAAAAAGCATCCGCTGCACCTGTTCCTAAGATTAATAGTGCAAAGAGAAACTGAAGACCGACCCCGTACCAAACAGTGCGCCAATTAATTGACTTTCGGTCTACAGATATCAACCAAGCAAGGGCTATAAATACCCCTATTCCTCCCAAAGATACTACTTGTGAAAGGTCATATCCAGGCTCAGGAATTGCAGAAGCCGGTATCATCGCTCCTCCACCTCAAATGCGGCCTCGACATGCCTAAGAGCCTCACTTAGACCCTTTTCTGAGTGGACTACCGTTACAAGGGGATCCCCGGACTCAACTTCTTCATTACAATGTGCGTGAACTAACAAACCGACGCCGTGATGAATAGAGTCCACAGCTTTTGACCGACCGCCTCCTAAGAGAAACGCGGCTCGCCCAATGGATTCAGCGTCGCAGCGACGCACAACTCCAGATTTCTTAGCCCTAACGACGATTCGCTCACAACCAGCGCCCAATAGCGGTTTTGAGAGGTCACCTCCCTGAGCCGTAACCATTCTCTCGAATCTCTCATAAGCCCGACCACTCGCCAGAACTTCTCGAGCCCGATCTCCGTCACCAGAGAGCTCTACTATTAATTCCACCAAGCGCCTTGGGCCTTGCCCCTTGAGACAAGCTATCGACTCCTCAACCTCTAAAGCGTTACCAACTGCGGTACCCAGAGGCTCAAACATGTCAGTGATATGAGCCTTCGTAATAACCCCAGCCAAATTCCCGACTCGAGTCAAAGACTCGGCCAAGGCCCGAGCCTCGGTTCGGGTTTTCATAAAGGCACCGGAGCCACACTTTACATCCAGGACCAATTCGTCGACGCCCTCGGCGAGCTTCTTGGAGAGTATAGAGCCTGTTATTAAGGCGATAGAAGGAACAGTGGCTGTCTCGTTTCTCAGACCGTATAAGATCCTATCAGCTGGAGCTAAAGAAGAGGTTTGACCGCTAATAAAACAGCCTATGCTAGCGAGCTGTGAGCGTAGCTCCACATCTGTAAGATCTGTTCGATACCCCTGTATCGATTCCAGTTTATCTAACGTACCCCCAGTGATCCCAAGTCCCCGCCCAGAGATCATTGGAACGCGATAGCCCAACTCGGCCCACAACGGAGCTAGTATTAGGGAGACCTTGTCGCCTACACCTCCAGTAGAGTGTTTGTCTATGAGCTTGGCCTCGGACTCGGGCCAGCTCATTTTGTCTCCAGATTCGGTCATCGCCATAGTCAGGTAGACGATTTCTTTATCAGTCATGCCTTTGCAGTAGACGAAAGAGAGCCAAGCGGCGGCTTGAGCCCTGGTTATGGACTCGTCAACGACCCCATTTACAAACCCTGCGATCTCCTCTTCGTTCTGTTCGCGCCCCTCTCGACGCGCTTCCAGCCACTCTAAGATCATAATCGCTCCAAATTAACTGCCCGTGTAGCGAGTTAGTAACTGCCCGTACCTGTACCGCCGGTGACTATAGCCACTGAAGCAGATGCTCCTAGTCTTGTGGCACCCGCCTCAATCAAATTGTGTGCATCTTGAATGCTTCGAACCCCACCAGAGGCTTTCACACCCATGTCAGGACCAACCACCGAGCGCATCAGACGAATATCCTCAACGGTTGCTCCGCCACCGCCAAATCCAGTCGACGTCTTAACAAAAGCAGCGCCTGCCGCCTTTGATAGAGCACAACCAGCAATCTTCTCCTCTCGCTCCAGCATTGTGTTCTCCAAGATCACCTTTACAGGTCGACCTTGAGCAGCGGCTACTACCTGCCTAATATCTTCGAGGACTAGGTCGTAATCTCCTGACTTTAAAGCTCCAATATTAATCACCATGTCGATCTCATCCGCTCCTAGACGGATTGCCTCGCGAGTCTCTGCCGCCTTTGCTGCCGTGACCATTGCCCCAAGAGGAAATCCAACCACACAGATAGCCATTGCACTGCAATTCTTAAGCATCCCCACGGCCAATGGAAGCCATGTGGTGTTTATGCAGACGGAGGCAAAATTGTGTTGAATAGCCTCGTTACAAACTCGAACTATGTCTTCTCGCGTCGCGGTCGGCTTGAGCATTGTATGGTCAATCCGACCCGCAACATCACCAGCGGTAGATTTGACTGTCGACCCATCTGAGCCGATCCTGTCAACGCCATTTCGCAACCATGACTTTAGAGCTGTCTCATCGTACCAAGTACCTCGAACAGATGCCAGAGGTGGTACTGTCTCAGCTTGAATTCTAGCGCGAACGCGGGCTGCTACGGTCTCAACCAAAGCCTCAATGTCATCCATAATAATCTCCTAACAGGTGGTAATTATCTCAAAATGACTGGTTGCGCTGGCACTAATCTTATTGAATCGATCACTTGTTGCAGGTCTGGCTCTATGTCGATTGGTGGACCACCTGCTCGTTGCGCACCCAGGACATCCTTCAGACCAGAACCAGAGACAACCGCAATAGCGCTGCCCTTGGGAGATCTTTTTGCCAAACCCGCTATCGCTGTAGCGGCCGCGGGCTCACCATACACACCACCTCTACGGGCCAGAGCGAGCATGGCTTTGTCTATCTCAGCGTCACTGACAATAATCATCTCGCCACCCGATTCATTCACGGCCCTAACCGCACGGCGCCAATTTCTTGGTACACCAACTGAGATTGAGTCAGCCACTGTTGCCGCCTCGCCCTTCTTTGGTGCTCGTGCAGGCCCAGTATCTCCCCCATCCAACCACTCATTATATAGCGCCGGGGCTCGCTCGCTTTGCACACCCAAAAGCTTGGGCAACCTACTTAATACTCCAAGAGCATACATCTCTTTTAGCCCTTTCCAAACGCCAGCTATTGTACAGCCGTCGCCGACAGATAGGGCGATCCAGTCCGCTGCCTCCGCTTCCCCTAATTCCAGTCCACAGACTTTCTTACCCTCTACAAGTAAGGGGTTCACAGCCGCGCTACGCGGATACCAGCCAAAATGTTCCACAGCGAGTTGAGAGATCTCATACGCATCGTCATAGACCCCTTTCACTCTAAAGACAGTCGCGCCGAAAACCTGTAGCTGTGCGATTTTGGCTGCAGGCGCCCGTTCTGGTACGAAGATTACCGCTCTTGTATCCAGCGAGGCACACATAGCAGCCAAAGACGAGGCTGCATTACCCGTTGATGCACAGGCTGTGGTGCGACCCATAGCCGCGACCGCACCAACCCAACTCGCCCTGTCCTTTAAAGAGCCAGAAGGATTTCTACCCTCATCTTTTAATCTTAAGGATGTCAGCCCAAGATCAGCTGCCAACCGTGGCGCATTCACCAACGGTGTATCTCCCACAACTGGCTCTGGCAGGGCGGCCCCAGCAGCTATCGGTAAAAGTGGAAGAAATCGCTTCATACCCACAGATCCGTCCGTTAAGGGCATTGAAAGCTTATTTTCGACCTCCAAAATACCCCAAACTCCACAGCTAGGGCATGTCATTATGGTCAAGTCGTAATAGGTCTCTCGGCATACACTGCATCGATAGTTATATTCCATTTGTACATCATACTTCAGGAGCGCCTGTGATTCTCGGACCAACATTTGCTGAGATGCGAAACCCAACCCTAATAGACGATTCAGTCTTAGCAAAAGCTGCCAAATCGGACCCTCTAGATCCCATCAGACTTTTTTCACTACGCTGGGCTGATGACTCGGGCAATGTGCGCGGATGGCTGGTTCCATCATCGCTCACAGGTGTCGAAGCACCTATTGTGATGATGCTTGGCAACGGCTACCCAACTGGCTCACATAAGGTTGGACCAGCATACTCGTGCCTAATTGAGAAGCAAATTTCAGGGGAGATCGAACCAGGGCGAGACACACTGGTTTTTCCATCAACTGGTAACTACGGTATTGGCGGCGCCTGGGTTGGACCTAGAATGGGCTACAAATCAATGGTTGTGCTTCCTGAGGAAATGAGCTCCGAGCGGTTCGTGCGTATCCGCGGTTATGGAGCCGAAATAATCGCAACCCCCGGTTCTGAGTCAAATGTAAAGGAGATCTACGACGAGGTTAAGCGCCTAAGGAAGCGCGATGGCATTAAAGTCCTCAACCAGTTTGAAGCTTTTGGAAACTACAGGTTCCACCACGAAGTTACAGGTCCTGCTGCGGAGACCCTATCCCGACAGCTCGGTTTCGGAGGTCGAGTTGCGGCATTTGTCTCCGCTATGGGTAGCGGCGGAACAATAGCCGCCGGTGATTACCTAAAGAGCACCCACGGTGCAGCTATCGTTGGATTGGAGCCCATACAGTGCCCAACGCTGTACAATGTAGGCTACGGAGCCCACAGAATCGAGGGGATCGGAGATAAGCACGTCACCTGGATCCACAACGTGCTCAACATGGACGCACTAATATGCATCGACGACGACCAGTGCGTACGAGGTCTACAGCTACTACAAGAGGCCGATAATGTCCTTCGCGAAGAACTAGGCTTTACGGAAAGCGACTTTTCTGCCTTCCGAGGTAGTATTGGAATCTCCGGTATCTGCAATCTACTCGGCGCCATCAGGAGTGCCCGCGCCCTAAAACTCGGAAAAGATGACCTCATTGTAACCGTAGCCACAGATGGGTTCGATCGATACCCCTCTGTCTTAGAGGCTCTCGTTAGTCGCGAGGGACCACAGACCGACGAGGTCGCTAAGTCTCGCCTAGCCGCCTTCCACTCACCTGACATGAAGATGGTACAACACGGGACCGATGAGGTACGCACACGATGGCACAACCAAAAATACTTCACTTGGGTAGAACAACAAGGCAAAAGCGTCGAAGAGCTCGAGCAGCTAAAAGACCAGAGTTACTGGGCCAATGAAGCCCGCATGAGCGAAGAGATAGACAAGCGCATTATCGCAGAGAGGTAAACGCTTAGACTCAGCCTCTTATCTAGTTTACAGCGTCAGTGAGCCAGTCCATCACCTCTAAACCCTGTGTTCGCCTAGCTCGCCCCAAAGCCCAGGTTGGTATGTCCCCACCAAGCTCGGCGTTCCAAGTATAAGTCACCCTAGTAGACGAGGGACTCAAGGGCTCCAATTTCCACCGCCCTGCCGCGTTGGGTAGCCTCACTGCTACCGAATCTAATTCAGGGGCCCGTTGGTGAATCTCTGACTCGAAAGTGTATGAAATGGTATCGCCGTCAGACTCTGTTTTGACGAATCTAGCCACGTAGTCACGGCTCAAGAATGGAAAGGGCATATCCAATAGTACATGTACAACATTTGGCTCTAGAACTCTGATCATTGCGACCCTATCAAACACATCGACATACCCTGGAAAGTCCTCAAGCAGCGTCTCCAACCGCTGACTACTCGCCGGGATAGTCCCCACCGAACGGCACCAAGTCACACTGTCCCGTTCGGTACAGCCCACCCAACCGTCAGAATCTGCGAGCACATCCCAAGAGGCATCCACCAGATCGGTACCTGGATAATCGACATGAGCAAGGGACAACCCCATGATAAGCGAAAGGAACATAAACAGACTCCGTGGCTCGTACAAAACGGCCATCTAGGCATTCGAACACGTATTTACGTGAACTTAGTCCTGTGCGCAACAAGGATTTGGACTATATAAGGATTTCACAGTAGATTTTGAGCCTTAATTTATTGCATGTACTAAATAGTAAGGTCAAACAACCCCCTATTCCGCAAAATCTGGAGCCTTCCAAATGAAGTTCTTTCTTCCACTAATAGCGATCACCGTCTCATGTTCAGATTATGATCTCGTCCGCGAAGACGACGCCACCGATATATGGCAGTACGATTCAGCAGAGCCGACTGGGTCTTGGCCGGACATTGAGGTTTTTCCAATGTCACTCGATTTCGGCACCTTGCCAATCGACTGCCCCTCCAGTCCACAAGTAATTACGATTAAGAATGTCGGTTCAGAGATCTTAGAAGTAGAATCTATCGAACTAGCGGGTGCCAATCCCTCAAGCTTCACTAGCAACGCTCTACCACCTACCTTAGAGCCAAACGAGACCTATGAGTTCTCCGTTTCGTTCACAGCAAATGCGTGGACATTACAATCAACCGACATTCAGATAATTTCAAATGACCCTAACGAGAGCCATTTGGCATTAGAGGCCTTGGGAGAGGGCGGTGAAGATGCCATGTACGATGAGATGTTCTATCAGGAATTCTATGCTGAGGTTGATATTCTCTGGGTAATCGACAACTCATGCTCAATGAGTGGTGCGATCAATCAAGTTCGCTCAAATTTTGACCATTTTATCGATGGGTTTCTGGATGTTGGTCTGGATTTCCATATAGCGGCGATTACAACCGACATGGACGATCCAGCGCACTCGGGTCAAATGCAGGGAAACCAAACGGTTATCACGTCTGCTGACGCGAACCCTCGAGACCTCTTTCTACAGATGGTTGACCAAGGCGCGAACGGCTCGGCACAAGAACAGGGATTTGGAGCAACTCAAGCAGCCCTGTCATCCCCATTGATAGACAACGCAAACGCGGGTTTCTTGAGACCAGGAGCCGCCCTCGCTACCATAATTGTTACTGATGAAGACGACGGTACAGCAAACCAAAATGCATCAAACTTCTCTGCATGGTACACGGGGCTGAAGTCAGACCCAAGCAAGGTGACCTTCTCTGCGATCTGTGGCGACCCTGGACTGGGATGCATGGAGACCACTAGCTGGTCAAACGGCGGACTCATTTCAGCTTCGGCTGGGACACAGTACCTCGATGTAGTAGCGGCAACTGGCGGTTCATGGCAGAGTATTTGCGCAGAGAGCTTCGAGAAGACCCTTGAGTATCTAGCGCTAAGCGTAGCTGGTATGAGGGACTATTGGGTTCTAACAGAGACCCCCTCAAACATCGCGGAGGTCATAGTAGAGGTCAACGGACAGGTCGTTCCGTACAGCGGCGTGGACGGCTGGACATGGCAGACAAATGAGAATGCCGTCAAGTTCCACGGTGACTGGATTCCAGAAGCTGGAGCGACAATCAACGTCAGCTACCCATATGCATCTGAATGTTAGGTTAGACTAGAGCCTACTCTGAAATCCTGGTGATCCTCCAGCGAGAGCCATTTCCCACGGGATCTACACCGTAGATGTCGCGCTCGTCTGAACCCCACTGAGGGTTATACAGACGAGAACCTGCGACCCTAAACCTGGCACCGTCACTCAATCTTACCACCTGAGTTGTGCTACCCCCCTCAACCAAAACAGACCTCCCGCTGGGCGAGATAGACAATATTCTCTCAAGCGGCTCCACAACCTCAACAGTAACCTGAGAGAGTCGATGGGTGATTAAATCTACCGTTACAGTACGCCTCTCCGGTGGAGCTGAAGAATCACCATCTAGATCCTCTGAAGCGGAAACACAAGCAAACAACAACTGACGATACGATGGCTGGTACCTTCCAGACTCATACTGGTCACACACTGGTTGCTCAACGTTCTCATTAGCGACCCGTTCATCTAAAGAAACCAACACTACTTGACCGTTGTCACCGACACTCCAAAGGTGCCCTCCGTCATATGCGACCAGGGATGACCGGTGTTCAGATATCCTCTTCGTAAAGGACAACTCTGCCCGCTCACCGTCAAAATTATAGAGGTGCACCTCACCATTTAGACAACTGCCCACACTCTCAGACGGAGATCTTCTCGCTTCGTCATTGGCGAAATTTCGGCATTCTGCAATAGCAAACTGCTCACCACCGCCAGACCAACCCAGAGTTGAAACGGCCCTGAAATCACTATTTTCCCAGATTACAGACCCTGTATCTAGATCAATAATCCAACCAAAGTCATACGCTCCAATCAATAGGTGGCGCTCATTGGGTGATAGAGAAAAAGAGAACTCATCGGTCCACCCACTTATATCCACCTTGTGACGAGACGAGATAGTTGGAACGGCTGACGACAGGATAGACCTAAGGCTTCGCTGTTCTACCAAGGCAATCTGAGCCCACCTTCGTCCAATATCTTGGCCATACATTACGATGTCCGAGTAGATTTGGCGGGGACCCACATATAGGGTGTCCCTGTCTATAAGCGTCTGGTTATCTAGTTCGACAGCTACGGGTTCCCAGAGTTCAGAACGAAGACGTGCCACATCTTCGACGTCAGTAAATTCGCTCTCTTCGCTGTGGTCTAGGCGCAGGACAGAATCTAGCTCCAATTCGTCGTAGAGAAGCACCCATCGTCCACGCTGAAAGCCCACTGACCACGACTCGCGACCACCACTCAATTCTACGTGGACGCTGTTACCGCTGCTACCTATAATTTTTGCGTCGGTTAGGATTGACCTCGTATAGCCCGCAGTGACATTCCTGGAGTGCAATGCCCGGACCCACCCAGGGTAACGCGGAGACAGTCGCTCTGAGTCAGACCGAACCAGCTCTATTCCAGGTAGAAGCCTGTAGATACCTGTAGATTGGTTATTCACGGACTGCACCAAGTCAGTCAAAAACCGAGATGGCTCGGAGCATTGCCCGCAATTAGTCACAGACCAGTCGACTATCTGAGGGAGTCCCTCAAACAACACCACTACAAATGAAAACCTGACTTCTCCACCCAAGATCACGCGAACATAATCCGGACCAGAAACAACGGTCTCTACAACCTCCGAGCTCGCCACTCCATTGTAAAGGCTGCCTCCGAATCGCACCGCCTCCAGCAGGCTAACCGCCTGGTCTGGAGTAAGACGCAAGAAACCCCCATCAGGACCGCGCGACACAAAGGTGTCCTCGACCCAACGAGATCTCCCCTCTTCATTTAGTATTGTCTCTACTACCTGCTCTACCAGAGTCCTAGCTACGTCTACCTCTGGAACCCTGGCAAAAGCGTTCAGAGAGGTAAACAATATCAGGTAAGTAAGCACAACCCCCTACGCGCGATAGATCTCTATCTTTTCAACTACTACATCCTGAACTGGGCGGTCTTGGGCACCAGTACGGACTTCAGAGATTGTATCTATCACATCGAGACCTTCAACTACCTGACCAAAAACCGTGTGGCGCCCGTCTAGGTGAGGTGTGGGAACTTGGCAGACAAAGAACTGTGATCCGTTAGTGTTCGGTCCTGCGTTTGCCATAGATAAAATACCTTTACCTGTGTGGCGAGCATCCGGGCTACACTCATCCTTAAAGCGCCATCCTGGTCCGCCCATTCCAGTGCCAGTTGGATCGCCACCTTGCAACATGAAGTTCTTAATAACTCGGTGAAAAATCGTACCAGAATAGAGTGAATCAGTGCTCTTTTTACCCTCTGGTGTTGTCCACTCAAGACCACCTTTGGCTAGAGCCGCGAAATTCGCTACCGTCCTAGGAGCTACATCTTCAAACAACTTGGCTGTCATGACTCCTTCACTTGTCACGAACTTAGCCATTAGCTGACCGTCGCCTGGGACAGTCTCTGACGCTGCTGCTGCTGGGGTATCGGGCGCTGATCCTCGTGATAAAAAAGACATCTTTAACTCCTAAGTTTATAGTTTTAGCCCTAATATTAGAGCCGAATTGTTACTGTGAAGACCCTATATCAATCAACTGGCAGACGGTCTATAAAAGCGTGCACACAGTGCTCTATTAACACTCTAGTCTTTCTAAATTTCCAGCGCCATCCACCGAGTGGATCAGAGATCTCATAGACTCCACCAAAGGTGCCTAACAACATTATTTTGTCATCGGCCTCAGGGTAGAACTCTCTCATATGACCAGCATGCATAATCTCCATACCCAATACGAAATCGGCCCACTCCATAAGTTCTTTGGTCAAGGGTTGTGACTGGTGACCAGATAGATTTAATCCGATCTCTTTTGCCACTCTCACCGAGTTAATATGTGCAGGTCTACCGTCTAACCCTAAAGTAGAGGCTGACTGTACAACGACACTCCTACCCCTTTCCATGGCATACCTCTCGGCGATTACATGTGCTAGAGGCGAGCGGCAGATGTTGCCTGTACAGACCATTAGAATGTTAACGGGTTCTTCTTTCATGTAAAGCTGAGTATCACTAAACTGCTACCGGCTCCACTCTAAGCCAATATTGAGAGAAACATCCCAATTTTCAGGCCACTTTGTCCCACTGACCATTGTTCGAACACCAGTATTCTCCCAAGCCGAACGAAAGGCTCCAGATGAAAATCTATATCCTATGATTCCTTGGTTATCAGCTGACAACCTACGGGCTATGTCACCCCCAAATTCCCAACCACTTATTCCCATGGCAGCCCCTAATCTAACGCCCCCTAGTAAAGTCCACTGTTCCCTTATCGCCCAAAAATCAGGGTGTTCTGGAGGTAGTAATTCTGCACTTAGACCACCCTCTATTGAGGTTACAAAATTAATGCCTAAATAGGGGCTGTAACGAAGCCAAGCAGTGCCAGACGCCTTGGGATCTCCAACAAGCCCACCCGAAGCCCCAATTCCAAGACCAAACCCGATGATCTTCCGCTCAGGTGCAGCCATTATCGTGACGACTGTAGAGCCATCACCACGCCTTACAATCGCCGCATCTAAGCTCTCAACTACCCTGTAAATGTTGGCTCCACTGATCCGCTCTAATGCCTGTACAGACGGACTGGGCTCTGTTGAGGATATAGACCTAGAAAGCCTAAAAGATAGGGAATTGTGAGCATCTACTCGCTCTGCCCACAATAGGTGAGTGTCAACCCCTATAGTTACATACTCAGCGCTATAGACCTCATCTATGCCCTGCTCAATCAGCTGCACAAGGTGAACCCCTTGGCTAACATTACTAGGCTCCAAGACCCCGTCTATCCAGATCTGAGGTCGGGCGACCGCGTCCTCACCAATAGCACCTGACCATTGCCCGCCGTAGAACATCTCGACCGTTTCTGTCCCGTCGATTGCTGCAAGGAGATCCTTTGAATTAAAGTCTGAATCAATACCCGTAATATCTTCTAATCGGCTAGCACCAAGATAAAGTCCCCTCAAGACCTCTGTTGGCACAGTGGTCTCCAAGCATAAAAGATTAGAAAACGAACCGTCAATAATATCCAGAGAACGGTCGAATTGCATTAGCTGAATGCTCTCGTCTGCTGCAGTAACTCCGTTAGATAATTCAGCAGCCGTCAACCTATCACAGTCAGCGTTGACGCTCCCAACCGACACTAGCTCTATGTCTCCAACAAGTTCGTCGACTGACATCCAGCTCCATCCAGCCAACTCAAACGACACCAGCCCATGAAGCTCAGGTGAAATGAGTGAATCTGCCAATAAAACCCTCTCAGGCGAGGCCTCGGCAGCGCTTGCCATCCAAAGCCCTCCAAGGAGCGACCAAACTACTGCTGCATCCACGTTCGCCTTCCAAAGTGATAGATCTTCCTAACCTCCACCTCTTCAGTAACCTCTATCATAAACTCTAGATAGTTCTCACCTTCACCCTGCAGGACAATTCGATGAGGTCCAACCGGCAAAAATCTCCCTGTGAAGGGTGTCTCGCCCATAAGGACTCCATCGACGTATATTTCGACCGCTGGTAGCGATGAAAGACTGACTAAGCCCATAGCGGCAGCAGAGGGTTCATTAGTCGATGGGGATGCGACCTCTACCACTGGTCGCTCAACTTCTTCCGGCTGGGCTATCACCGCCTGAATTACTGGCTCGACGACCGTGGACTGCTCAACCGGAATGACTCGTGTTGTTGTAGTAGGTGCTATGTTTTCAATAGACCCTGTCACTGCAACATCAGCAATTCCCGTAACTAGAGGCTCTAATGGCAGCCTCTCAACTTCAAGGTTGTCTCCACCTCTTGCCTCCACCGTCTCCTCAACAGAATTGGTAGTAAGGCTATTATCACCACGCTCAAACACCAGTAGAGAAACCACCAACAACATTATTGCTACTGCCAATCCGATAGCGACCATGTGAAGGGTCGACGGACCATTGCGTTTGCGGTCTGAAGGGCGCTCCTCGGGTTGGATCTCGCCAGGTGCTAACGGCCTGTGGGCTGTGCCTACAGAAACTGGTATCCCTGTGTGAAACCCACCTGACTTAAACGGTTTAGAACTGTGAACTCGACCGATAGTGGAATTTGATCGCATCGAGTCCTGGTTTATCAAGACATGCCCCCTCCCCTCTATGTTTGGCGTGTTGCACTTGGCTTGAAAAGCGACGAGATTTTCCCGTACGATAATAGGATCTGGAACAAGCTCCGCCAACGCCCTGGCCATTTCGAGGGTGTTCTTGTATCGAGCAGCGGGGTCTCTCTGAAGTGCACGCACCAAGACCGGTCCTAAGTTACGGTATTGACCGCTCAGATTCGCCGCCTGCCGAGCTGCATCGTCAGAACTCATCCGCTCCCTGATCACCTCTGGGTCTCTTCCTGGAAACAGGCGAGTTAATTTAGCCAGCTCGAAAAGCACGACAGCGACACCCCATAGGTCAGAGACGGCTGTGACTCCACTCCCCTTCGACTGTTCTGGGCTCATGTAACCCCAAGTCCCCTTTACGCCGTCGTTACGCTCAACCCCCTCCATCACTTTTGAGATACCAAAGTCCAGAATCTTTACCACGCCCTGTGGGTTTACTATGACGTTACCGGGCTTAATATCTCGATGGATCAGGTTTCTATCTCTGCCGTTGTCGTCTTTTGCGTTGTGAGCATAGTCCAGACCCTCACACATTTGCCGCCCAACCTCAGCAACTATCGACAAGGGAATCTCGACCCCGCCTCGTTTACATCTAGAAATAATACGACGTAACGTGGGCCCTTCAACAAACTCCATTACAAGATAGTAACGGTCATTCTCCTGGTCGAAATCCTGAATTTGTACCAGGTTGGGGTGCTGAAGCTGAGAACCTATCCGCGCTTCGTTGATGAACAACTTTCGAAAGTTTTCATCCTTGGCGTGTTCTGGGAGAATAACCTTTATTGCAACTTTAGGGGCTACGCCGGCCAAGCTCTCTCGGCGAGCCTCGTAAACGTGTGACATTCCACCGGTAGAGATCCTCTTTACGAGCCTATAGCGACCCAGATACTCTGGTATCTCCTCGGACTTATCGCCCGACTGAGGATTTATTTTACTGGTCATCAGTCTCACACACTCAGTGGTATAATACCGTAATAACGTGCTTTACATCCGTTCAAGAGTTTTAACACCCAACAAATCTAACCCTTTCCCCATGACTCTAGCTGTAGCCTCCACCAGCGACAGGCGACGGTTTTTGATCTCTTGAGTGGCCTTCAGCACAGGCATCTCATAATAAAAACGATTGAAAACAGAGGCCAAACTATAGAGGTAATCACAGAGCATATTGGGGCGGCTGTTGTTTATCGTCAGCTTGACCGCCTCAGGGAACCTAAGCAAGGCCATCGCGAGGTCGCGCTCGTGTGACTCAACTGGCGCTGTTCCGTCTACAAGAGGCTCTTCAACACCGCCCTTTCGTTGAATACTTCGGCATCTTGCATAAGTGTACATCAGGTATGGGGCTGTGTTTCCATCAAGAGCCAACATCTTGTCCCA
>CAWVYO010000025.1:0-22978 GCA_963934385.1 uncultured bacterium | reverse complement strand
GGCGAACTTTCAGCCAGCTAGGCTTTCTGGTGGTTTCTTTTTTGGGTTGAATGCTCATTGAAAAGTTGCTCTCTAAGAGTGAGATTTATTTTACCCTGTATCCGTCCATTTCATTATTGAAAATCCATGCGACAACCTCGCCTATTTCAAAGCTCTTACTCATGTATGAGCGCCGAGATGCTGCGGCTGAGCCAGATTTGCGAAGATCAGTACGAGCTTGTTGCATCTTGTTGGCGCGATTTCGCCAGCTGTTTACATTAGAGACTCGAAGGTCGATCCAACCCTTCTTTGCCCAGGCATCAACAGATGCAGGTGTGAGCTTGGCGGTTGTCGAGTGTCCAAGAGTCTCTGGTACGTTGATACGAGGTCCACGCATAAGAGTGGAACCGTCTGGCATAAGCACTGGGATACCAATGCTGCATGCCAGCTCGATAAGTCCGGATGGCTCGAGTGCATCAGTGAGCTTTTTGGTCACATCAGTAGCGCTTGATTTGTCATCAAGCAGGGCGTCCATTGAGCTGTAAATATGCTTGAGCAGTGCTGCTTCGAATAGGAGCTTTGATAGCTCGGGAGGTCCTAGGCGTCCTAGGGCTATTGATGGGTGAGCGCTGTTGTCAGAGAGAGCATCTCTCTCCACCTCTGCGAGGTCTTCTAGAGCTACTGACCGTACTAGCCCCGCTTTATAAGACGGGTCCATCACACTGCCGTCTAGGGCGGAGATGATGTCGCGACCAGTGTTTGAGCCTCGGATCTCACGCACTACTGTGTGGGCGATCTCTTCTGGAGTAATGTACTCCATTTGCCCTAACGCTGTGATCGCCGCGAATTCACCTCGAGTGAACACGCCGTTTTCGCCAGTATCCACTACTGGGACTGTTAGGTCACCAGTGCGTTTGTAAAGTGCAGGGTCCTCTCTGAGCTCCAAAAGGTCGACTCCAGATAGTGACGACGATTGACTCTTATAAATATCTGAATTCTTGTGGCGATCTGTGACGGTTTTGACTTGTACCGCGCGATAGCCGATCATGGCTGCTGGCTTCACCTCTTTTACGATAGGGGCACCAGGGGTGCGGGCCAAGAGGAACAGTAGCCCAGTCTGGGCGAACGCCGCTTCGGTCTTTGCGAGTAACTTCTTGGAGGGGCGATCCTCAGAGTGAGTGTAAGGGATGTTGAGTCCCATACCACCAGTTCCAGTTGTGCCCACTTTAAGGTATGCAGACACACCGTATTTTGAGGTCGCTTTGTGTACAAAGCGTACATGTCTAATCAACTGGGGTGTTGATTGGGATAGTAGGAAAGTCTCTAAGTCAGCGGTGCCCGCTGCGTTAAATCCGTCCTTTCCGATCCATTCGCGAACTTTAGCGACGCCGTCGAACACGTCTTGGTATGAGAAAGAAGTCGCCGTATTTACAGAGTCAACTACTACATCTGGGCGGTGTCGCCTTATGAGTTGTACCAAATGGTTCTCGTCAAATGCCTTCGTAAAGTCCCCATAAAGTGAGTCAAGAAGGCTTTTTCTCAAAAAGTCATCCTGTAGGATCTCGCCTCTGCCTAGGGCGGCCATGGGGGAGGGTACAAACAGATTTCCCCACGCAGGCTCAAACGCTACATTTTCACCAAATTCTACCCGCTGAGCTTCACAGGCAGCTATGGCCTCTTCCTCTGTTAATGATGCTATTACGATTCTTCGGGGATTTAGTGTACGGACGATGTGGCGGACAACTTGCGTCCCCACTAGGCCTGCGCCACCTAATATCAAGTAGTCTTGGTACATCTTGCCTCCACTGCTTGCGTCGAAAAAGGTACCAGTTGTTGCCATTGCGACGCGAGTAACGGACGCTCTCTAACTCGATCTACAGAGGTGTGCCTTACTCTCATTTTGTGAACCAAATGTGAGCCAAATCGATCGAACTCGGCTAATCGTTAGAAATGTTAGATTTGGCTGGAATAGCACTGCGAGCAGTCTCGGTTGGTGGCTTTGAGACTTGTATTGAGATCCCTGGTTGGGGGATAGCTTTAGATATTGGGCGATGCCCTCGATCGGCGGTTCATAGGGGTACAGTACTCTTTACTCACGCGCATATGGATCATATGGGTGGGGTTGCTTTTCACGCCGCCACAAGGGGTTTGTACAATCTAGAACCGCCAACGTACTTAGTGCCAAGAGAGAATGTCGAAGCTCTGAAGGGATTTTTTACGGCTGCCCGTAGGTTAGATCGCTCTAGGCTTGCGCACAATATAGTTCCAATAGGGCCAGGTGAGGATTACCAACTAAAGAAAGGTCTAATTGCTAGACCTTTTCGAAGTGTGCATGTTGTTCCATGCCAAGGGTATGGCATCTGGGAGAGCCGCATGAAGCTAAAACCTGAATACATTGGTGTGGCGGGGGCAGAGCTAAAGCGTATGCGCGAGTCCGGTGTTGAGATCACTTCTACCCAAGAGTTTCCACTGCTAGCCTTTACGGGTGACAGTATGATTGAGGTTGTTGAGCGAGAGGAGGTGGTTCGAAAGGCCAGAGTCCTCATAATGGAGTCTACATTTGTGGACGACCGAGTCTCTGTTGAGCAGTGCCGTGAGAGAGGTCACATTCATCTCTATGAGATCGCCGAACGAGCGGAGCTGTTTGAGAACCAGGCTATCTTACTCACTCACTTTTCTGCTAGATACAGCAAAGCTGAGATCCATGATGCCCTTGACAAGACCTTACCACCTGAGCTTAGATCAAGAGTGACACCGCTGATTTAGGGGCTTTGGGTGGAGACAAAATATTCAGTAACATCAAAGGGAACAGGTAAGGACTCGATGGGTGAGAGCCAGACCGCTGAGGTTACCGAGTCGGACGAGATAACAGTTGTAGATACCGCTGGTGGCAGACTTGATCGGTATAAGGATCTAGGTTTGCTGGGTGCAGGCGGTATGGGTGAGGTCAGGAGCGTCTACGACCGCCAACTCGGGCGCAATTTGGCGATGAAAATAGCGCACGCCAACCTCTTGAAGAGCCCTCGCGTGCTGGCTAGGTTTGTCGAAGAGGCACAGGTTCAGGCTCAGCTTCAGCACCCGGGGATCGTCTCTGTTCACGAGTTAGGTGAGACTTCGGAGGGGCTCCCATATTTTACAATGACCGAGGTAAAGGGGAGAAACCTCTCAGAAGTGATGAGTTCGTGGGCTGCCCTTGAGCGTTCGGTCAGAACAAGAAAGTCCGTGGATCTATTTCAGAAGGTCTGCGATGCGGTGGGGTTTGCTCACTCGCGTGGGGTAATACACCGAGATCTGAAGCCTCAGAATGTCATGGTTGGCGATAGCGGTGAGGTTCTTGTGGTCGACTGGGGGCTCGCTAAAGTTCTTGGGAGAAGTGATTATTACGCTGAATCCGACCAACTTGATTTGGTTGAGACGGATCGCTCACGGGCGGGCGATAAGCTCACAACAGTTGGCGCCGTGACCGGTACCAAGGCCTATATGTCACCTGAGCAGTTGCTCGGTGATCTCGACAAAATAGACGCTCGAAGTGATGTTTACTCCCTTGGATTGATGCTGTTTGAGATATTATGTGGTCATCCTTTGGATTCACCTAAAGGGGAGGCGCCCGAGCCAAATGGTCTCACCACAATGGAGATACCGTGGCCACAGCCTGAGTCTGGGTGTGAGTCTGGGGCAGGTCTCGCTGAAAAAGGGCTGCCAGTTGACTTGGTAGCAGCCTGTAGCACTGCTATTTCTCTCGACGCCTGTGACAGGCAATCGTCAGCAGCCGAGCTCTCCGAGCAAATTTCTTCGTGGTTAGACGGTGAGAGGCGCCGTGACAGAGCACTAGATTTAGTTGAACGGGCAAAGAACAAGGGGCCAGAGCGACAGGATCTGCTGTCATCCGCTCAGACACTTCGTGCTGAAGCGTCTGAGCTCTTGTCTTCAATAGAAAGCTGGCGCTCTTCAATCGACAAGGCAGAGGGTTGGAGCCTTGAAGACCGCGCGATAGAGCTTGAGCGTCAGGCTGCGGTGGTGGATCTGCAAATAGATGAACTGTTGCACTCTGCTTTGACTCATTGCCACGATCTAATCGAGGCTCATGAGGTCTTAGCGCATAGGTATCGCCTTCAACATGAGTCCGTTGCACTCGAGCGCCAAGAGAGGGGGAGGATCGAAGCTCTGTTGCGGCGGCATGCGTTGATGTTGCCGGATGACAACTCCGCTCGAGTTGACCATTTGTCGTACCTCTTGGGTCATGGATCTGTGACTTTATTCACTGATCCACCTGAGGCCAACGTCACCTTGTACAGGTACGAGGTGCAGGAGCGCCGGCTCGAAGAGAGTCTTATCAGGGAGTTTGGCTCTCGGGCTATTCAAAGTGAATCACTGCCTATGGGTAGCTATATGTGTCGGGTAGATCACCCCGATCGCGAGGAGGTAAAGTACCCAATCTTGATTAGTCGAAAGACAGGCTGGGACGGAGTCGCTCCAGGTGGGTTGGAGAGTCAGCCGGTATACCTTCCGAAGAGAGGAGAGCTATCTGCCGGCGATGTCTATGTCCCAGCGGGCTGGTTTACGGCTGGGGGTGACCCAGAGGTGGAGAGCTCAACTTCACGTAGGCGAGTCTGGGTCAATTCGTTTGTCGCCAAGAAGTTTCAGGTGACCAACAGTCAATACATAGAGTTCCTAGACGATCTTGTACAGCAGGGGCGGGAGGCAGAAGCCTTGCTGTGCGCTCCTCGGTTGCGAGGGAGCACCATAGATACTCAAGGTGCTCAGATATATCACTATGAGTCGGGTCGATTCTCTCTTCAACGGGATTCAGATGGAGACATGTGGGAGCCAGATTGGCCGGTTGTTATGGTGGATTGGTTTGGGGCTAATGCCTATGCAGCTTGGCTGAGCGAGAAAGAGGGCTTAACGTGGCGTCTGCCCCACCACCTAGAATGGGAAAAGGCTGCTCGAGGTGTCGATTGTAGGTTCTATCCCTGGGGAGACTTTTTTGATCCTAGCTGGGCCAACATGGCTGACAGTCATGAAGGTCGGATTGTACTGAGCGTGGTCGACAGTTATGCGGTCGACTGTTCTGTCTACGGGGTCAGGGGGATGGCTGGGAATGTCTGCGATTGGACATCGACAGTCTTGGGATCCGTCCTGCCTGAAGACGGGGAGCCGCTTACTGCTGAACACCTAGTTTCACCTGAAGTAACTAGAGGTCAAAAAGTGTCGTTTGCGGTGAAGGGCGGGGTGTTTAATGGTCGCTCTAAGCTGTGTAGAGTGACCGACATTGGAACTGGTCAGGGCAACCGCCGGCAGTATTTCGTCTCTTTCAGGTTGTTCCGCTTGTTGTAAGATCTTGGAAAGGCAGCTACCGAACTTCACACAGGTAGGGCTGTTGAATGGTTGAGTCTAAGTCGACTGCTCCCCATTGCCCGCCTTTGAAAGCAAACGCTGCGACGTCCTCTTCGTATTCCTCTCCGTAGTTCTCCTCGAAGCCTCCATTGTCCGGCTCATTTGGATGCCACACTCCACCCTCCGACAAACTGTCTGACTCTGGGTAGCCCTCGTTCTGCACCCAGAACCATCCAAAATCGACTGATGGGGCGGTAGACTGTTGATAAAGCCCCAGCCATAGGCTCTGGCTGGTTGGAATATCGGCTGCGATTATAGAATCTTGCAGAGCCTTAAATTCGCCTGGTTGCCCAGCTGCAGCTAGATCTCCCCCAAGTTCTGCCTCACAGATCTGTCTAGCTGCCTGCCAACCTTGGGGGATCGAGCAGTAGTAGTATATGTTTGTGAGGGGGGGTGCATCTACGTCACCGGTGTCACCTGGCTCTGTGTTGGCGTCTGTCTCACCAGTGTCATCTTCTGTGCTTTCCTCTAGTATTATTAGATCTAGGGGTGAACAGTCATCACCAGGGCAGGAGTCCCATTCTGTTTTGTCAGTGTCATCGCAGTCATCGCCATTATCGACCCAGCCCTCGGGGGCTTCACAATCCACAGTGCTGAAATCGGGGTCGCCGTACCCATCCTTGTCACTGTCTTGGTAGAATGTGAATTCCGCGCATTCGCCAGTGTCTAACTCGATTCCACCCCCATCATTTCGACAGGAGGTGAGGGTGAATGTTAACAGCAGTGCAATTGAGTAATTAGCTAAATGTTGTTTCATGCCATGGAGTATAGCACAGTGAAAACACCTTCTGTGTAGCAGGTTCAAAGCTTCAGTAAATAGGTGTCTATTTAGATCTCCGTGAACAAACGGTCACAACTATCAATTACGATTGGTTTAAACCGTGAGGTCGAATTACCGATAGGTCGCAAAAACAACTTGGCATGGAGCGTTTATGAAAGCCCTCTCGACAGTAGCATTAGCCGCCTCGCTTTTCAGCGTAGCAGCGCAAGCACAAGACCTCTCTATAGAGCACACTCAGTATCAGCTTGAGAATGGCCTTACGGTTATTTTGGCGGAAGACCACGACCTCCCTTTGGTCCAGGTCAATGTCTGGTACCACGTAGGCTCAAAAGATGAGCCACAGGGTCGTTCTGGCTTTGCTCATCTCTTTGAACATCTGATGTTTCAAGGGTCTGAGAACCAACCCGGCGAGTATTTCGACCGCCTACAAGAGGTTGGAGCCCGCGTAAACGGCACTACGAACTCAGACCGAACCAACTACTTTGAGGGTTTGGGTCGCGAGCAGCTCCCATTGGCGCTCTGGCTAGAGTCCGATCGTATGGGTTGGCTATTGGGGGTCCTCGACCAAAGCAAAATCGATAACCAACGAGAGGTCGTTAGAAATGAGCGTCGTCAGCGTTACGAGATCCCGCCTTATGGAGAGGTTTGGCCTGATCTTATGGCTGAAGTATTTCCAGAAGGACACCCTTATCACCACCCAACAATAGGCTCACATGAAGACCTTGAGGCCGCATCTTTGGAGGACGTACACGAATGGTTTGGCACATGGTATGGACCAAATAACGCCAGCTTAGTAGTCGCCGGAGACTTCGATGAGGCCGAAGCTCGTGAGCTCATAGAAAATTATTTTGGACCAATAGCTCGGGGTCCAGACCCAGAGCTTACAACCGCCGAAACGGTCGTTCACGAGAGTGAGACTGTTGTGCGAAGGGTCGAAGAAGGTGTTCCTTACGACAAGGTTTGGATCGCTTGGCCAAGCGCGGCGCTCTTTGCCGAAGGAGACGCTGAGTTGGACATAGTAAGTGATGTTCTAACAGGAGGTCGTAGTTCAAGACTGACATCTGCTCTGGTTTACGAACAACAGATCGCCAAGAGCGTAGAGGTTTACCAATACTCTCGCTACCTGTCGGGTGTCTATATGATTGAGGCTACGGCTGCAGAGGGACACTCTACCGACGAGCTTGTAGCAGCAATCGACGATGTGTTGGCAGGGTTGTCGGAGTCCGGTCCAACAGAGGACGAACTAGCTATAGCTGTGGCAAATATAGAGGCTAGTTTTTATGGCGGGATGAACACACTTGCTGCAAAGGCCGATAGGCTAAACACTTATCTTTTCACAGCTGGAACACCTGACTACCTGCAGCAAGACCTTGACCGTTATCTAGCTGTAACTCAAGAAGGAGTGCAGGCGGCAGCAGCCAGCCTAAATGAAGGGCGGGTAATCTTCCACGTCACACCAGAAGCCACGGAATCTACTACTGAGGAGACAGACTAATGCGCTCTATTTCACTTGTACTGTTGTTGGCCGCTTGCGGTCCTAAGAGTGTCGAGCCAATGGTCTCTGTTGAGCCTGCTTTTGACCGAACCACGCAGCCAGGTCCGCTGGAGAGCTCGGTTTTTGCTCTTCCAGTTGCTGTGATGGGTCAGCTATCAAATGGCTTGAATGTCACTTTGATTGAAGACCACTCTATGCCAATGGTGGAACTATCCCTGTCTTTTCAGGTTGGCGGTTGGAGTGATCCTGAGGGTCAGTATACTCTGGCAAGCTCTACATATGGCATGTTGACTGAGGGCGCTGGAGATCTAGGCGCTGCTGAACTTTCAACTGAGCTCCGCAGGTTAGCCTCGAAACTCTCCTCTAGTGGAAGTGATGATGGCGGAAGTGTTAGTCTTACAACACTCTCTCGAAACCTTGCTCCATCTCTAGATTTGATGGCATTAACCCTCTTGAACCCAACTTTTTCGGAGGAGGAGTGGGAGATAAAACAGCGCTCAGCCCTTCAGAGCCTCGCGGCTGTCAGGTCGGATGCTAGCAGGGTAGCTCGCAGGATCGCGGCACATGTAAGGTTTGCTGATGAGTACAACGGTAGACTCTCGACCGAAGAGCAGATTAACTCAATCGCGGTCGATGACATGAGAGCTTGGTGGTCGGCTAATGGTGTGGCTGCCAACGCAAACTTATATGTCAGTGGGGACACTACCTTAGATGAGTTGCTCCCGATGTTGGAGGAGCGATTTGGCGCCTGGGAGGCAGGCGAGGGCTCGGTTGCAGCTGAATACATGTTGTCTGAAATCTCAGAAACAGAGATCCACTTTGTCGACATGCCTGGCGCTGCCCAGTCCGTTTTCAGGTTCTGGTCACCAATGCCAAATCCAGGTACGGATACCTATGAGGCGCTTCGTATAGGTAACCAGGCCTTTGGTGGTATGTTTACGGCACGTCTAAATATGAATTTGCGTGAAGATAAGGGCTACACTTATGGCGCAAACAGCTGGGTTAATTGGGACCATGGTACTGCTAGGTGGGAGCTTGGCACCTCTGTTCGAACCGACGCAACGGTAGCATCGTTAAACGAAATACTGTCTGAATTGGCAGCGGTAGTAGCTGACGAGCGCCCACTCACTGACAACGAGATCGAGCGTGGACGTTCGAATATTGTACAGGGGTTCCCCGGGCGATTTGAGCGGGCGGGCTACATGCTTTCTCAACTGTCATCTATCTGGCATTACGGTCTACCTAGCGATTGGGTTGACGGCTATATTGCTAGAGCAGAAGCAGTGACTCCAGACCAGGCACGTGAGGCCTTTTCGGCTCACATCGCCTCTCAGCCATTCTCGGCTATTATTGTGGGCGACTGGGCGACAGTAGGTGAGGAGTTGTCCTCTCTTGACCTTCCTATTCATCACCTTGATGTAGACGGAAACTCAGTCGAGCGTGAAACACCTCAGTCAGTACCTGAAGAGGCCGAGCAAGCCCCCTCGGTAGAGTAGGAGTATGGATGTCTATTAAGTCAGATTATGTTTGGATGGACGGGGAACTTGTTCCCTATGAAAACGCTAACGTACATGTGTTGTCTCACACTCTTCACTATGGGTTAGGCGTTTTTGAAGGGATCCGAGCCTATCGACAAGACGATGGTACAGGAGGCGTGTTTCGCCTAGATGAGCACATCGAACGACTGTTTGATTCGGCTCGTATGTGTATGATTAAGATTCCATTCTCAAGGAGCGAGGTTCGCGCAGCGTGCATTGAGACTCTGAAGGTAAACAAGCTTACAGAGGGCTATGTTCGCCCACTTGTATTCTTAGGTCACGGGGCCATGGGGCTAGGAGCAAGGGGCAACAAAGTACATTTGATTGTCGCTGTGTGGCCGTGGGGGACCTATCTCGGCGATGAGGGTATGAGCCGCGGAATACGAGCAGCTACTTCATCGTTTACTCGCCATGCAGTAAACGCAAACCTCCAAAGGGCTAAGGTTACTGGTCACTATGTGAACTCGATCTTGGCTAGGTACGAGGCTAATGACAACGGGTATGACGAGGCAATTATGTTGGATCACAATGGTTTTGTCGCTGAGGGGACTGGCGAAAACCTCTTCGTTGTCAAAGGGCGGAAGGTTAAGACTCCAAGTATCACAAATATCTTGGGTGGTATTACAAGGCAGACGTCCATAGAGATCCTTAATAAACTTGGGTACGACGTCATTGAGACTCAGTTTGGACGTGACGCACTTTACGTGGCTGATGAGGTCTTTATGACTGGTACAGCCGCAGAGATTACCCCTGTAAGAGAGATCGATAGACGAGAGGTAGGTGAGCCAGGCGAGGTGACCTTGGCTGTTCAAAAAATCTACCTGGATGGTGTTAGGGGTCGGGTTGATTGGATGATCCCTATGGTTACTCAGTACAGTGTTTAGCCGCCAAGTATAGAATAGGTCTCAAGCAGATCGAGTCCCTTATGGGGCCAAACCTCTCTTGGTTAATTCTGGCTAGTGCGCCAAGTCTACCTGCTGGTCTTCCGTTTACCTCAATGACCCATGGCTGCCATTGCTGATCGAAGAGTATATCCACACCGAGCTCTACGATAATTCCAGCGTCTCGAACAGTCTGAAGTCTCGTACACGCCGATATTGCTAAGTCGATAGCGAGAGACAGTGGCTCTAGTGGGATGATCTCTTCTCCTGCCACAGGTCGTGCCCCTAGGGCCACGTTGGCGACATTACCTGAGTTACTGACTCTAGCCACGGTCTGTTCTACAACCCACCCATCGATCGAGCCCTGAACAAGAACTCGTAGGCTCAGCGAGCCGAAACCATTTGGTGGAACCACCTCTCTCTGTAGGATGGTTGGCTCAAGCACACCTCTTACGGCACCCTCAGCCATTCTTGGGATGTGATTGCCGGCGGTTATCCTCTGAACCCCTCGCCCAAGTGCTCCGAATCGAGGTTTGATAAATCCAGAGCCCCACTCTTCGAGCTTGCCTTGGAATTTAGAGTAGTCCGAGAGAACCTCAGGCATACCCCCAACGACTGCTTGGGTTTTGATTTTGTCGGAGCAAAGTTCGGTTAACTCGGGGGAGTTGCTCCATGGAAGGTGCCCCCATCTGCTCCATAGTTTTGTCCAAGATGTTGATTGAGAGCGAGATGGGAACCGATCGTACACTGCGGTTGGATTACTTTCAGATTCTACCCATTTATTTTCGTGTACACCGAGGCAGAGCTCTGGCTTACTTGCAAAGAGCACCTCGACACCGAGCTCTCGAGCCAGAATAGCTGCTCTCCCAAGCGGAGTTTCGCTTGGGGGGCGCGACTTTTCACTTCGAAATGGCAGTAGGATTAAAATAATTGGAGTAGACATCGTTTTTTTTATCTATCCCGAACTCTAGTATCTACGAGATAGGATAAGGTGTAAATATGGAAAAAGTGACACCAAAATGGAGTGAGCGGATAGTCTTTATCTGCGCATTAGATCGCGCCTGTAACGGAAAGAAGACCGTGGGGTTTAGCAAGCCCTCTTGTGGTCCAAAGGGTGCACATGAACTTCGGGGTTGGCTAAAGGATCGCCTTAAGGCAGAGGGGCTCTGGAAAAGAGTCCGGGTGACGACAGCTAGTTGCTTAGATGTCTGCTCTGAGCGCGGGGTCACGGTAACAATACAGGGGCGAACCGGTGAGGGAGACGTGAGGATTGTAGACGTCTCGAAGGATAAAGAAGAACTTTACAGGACAATCATACAAGGAATGAAAGACGAATAAATCTTTCGGTCAACTTTTGAGTGTGGTGCTCTGGTATAGTGTATTAAGTCTAAGATAGTAGAGGTGAAAAAGATGATCATCGGGCAAGGTGTTCGGCGTGGCGATGGGGTGCCGAAGGTTACAGGTGATGCCCTGTATGTCGACGATCTGGACATTGAGGGGTGCCTCCACGGTGTAACGATCCGATCTCCACATGCGAGAGCTAAAATCGTATCGATTGAAAGGAGCGAGGCGTTTGATTGGAGTGGGATAACCGTCGTAACTGCCGATGATATCATAGGTGAGAACACGATCTACCTTATGACCAGAGACCAGCCAGCCCTGGCCGAAAGTGAGGTCAGGCACTGTCATGAACCAGTGGCTCTGATTGCGGCAACTACGCTTGAGAAGGCAAAAGAGGCTGCAGAGTTTCTTCACGTGACATACGAGCCGCTCCCGCCGTTGTTGGACGTCACACAGTCTAAGACCAGCGACATTACCATTTTTGGAACCGACAATACTTTCAAAGAGATCACCATAAAGAAGGGAGATCACGAAAGTGTTACGGAGGGTACTCTCATTGAGGGGACCTACAAGACAGGGCTACACGAGCAGCTTTATATCGAACCTCAGGGGATGATAGCGATCCCTAGAGAGGATGGTGGGGTTACTATTACAGGCTCGATGCAGTGCCCTTATTACATCATCAAAGGGATTACAGACCTGCTTGGGATAGAGAAAAGCGAGATGAACGTTGTCCAAACCACGACAGGCGGCGGGTTTGGAGGAAAGGAGGAGTACCCTTCAATGTTGGCAGCGCACGTTGCCCTTTTGTCTCAAGCCTCAGGTAAACCTGTTAAAATAATATACGAACGCACGGAAGATCTTCAAGCCACAACAAAGCGCCACCCTGCCATAATTACCATACGGAGCAGAGTTTCAGACAAGGGTCGCCTGTTGACTTGGGAGGCAGATGTTTTGGTCGACGGCGGTGCTTACAACACGCTAACTCCAGTCGTTCTGTCTCGAGCAGTTCTACACGTTACCGGCCCTTATCACTGTGAAAATTACAATATTACGGGACTAGCTGTCGCGACTAACACACCTCCAAATGGTGCCTTTAGGGGGTTCGGTGCACCACAAGCTCAGTTCGCGTCAGAGAGGCACATGGACAGGATTGCGAGGGTCTTGGACCTCGATTGTATTGAACTGAGGCGCCGTAACTTGGTTGTTTCTGGTGACGAGACTGCGACGGGACAAAAGCTCTATGATCCGGGAGCCCATACGGTTCTTGATGCCGCACTAAGTGCCGCCGACGACTTAGGGGCACTTCGCTCAATATCTCGTCCAGGCGACGGCGGAGAATCGGCGAGAGTTAGGAAGGGGCGTGGAGTGGCTTTGGCTTTTCACGGTTGTGGCTTCACAGGTAATGGCGAAGCGAGTCTACAGGCTAGAGTTTCGGTGAGCCTAGAGGGTGACAAAGTACACATTCAGACCGCATCTACCGATATTGGCCAAGGCGTTGACACAATATTTTGTCAGATTGTTGCGGAGGAGCTTCAGATTCCACTTGATATGGTGGTGATGGATTCCCATGATACTGACAACGTGCCAGACTCCGGGCCGACTGTCGCCTCTAGAACTACCATGGTGGTTGGTAGGGTCTGTCAGCGAGCCGCTGCAGGCTTGTTAGAGCTTCTGCGAGAGCAGTCAGGCAGGGGCGACAGCTTTGAAGTTCTGGTAAGAGAGCGTCAGTCGTCGTCATCTTTGAGGGTTGAAGAGGTGTACGCTGAAGAGGTCGATATGGTCTGGGACGAGAAGACCTACCAAGGCGACGCCTATCCGACCTTTGGCTGGTCTTGTGTTGTGGTTGACTGCACAGTAGACCAAGACACAGGTGAGGTGCGTTACGACAAGTTTGTCTCTGCCACCGATGTTGGTCGGGCGCTTAACCCGGTATTGGCCGCGGGACAGATAGAGGGGGGCTCTTTACAGGCTCTAGGTTGGGCTACCTCAGAGGAGGTCGTATTGGACGATCGTGGCTCTATGAAGAACGCACGCTTAACCAACTACATTGTGCCGACCTCTCTTGACGCTCCCGAGATGCATACAGTCATGGTTGAAATTCCGTTTTCTGCGGGTCCGTTTGGTGCAAAGGGTATTGGTGAGATTCCAATGGATGCCCCTGCAGCCGCTGTGGCACAGGCAATTGAGTCCGCTATCGGAGTTGTGTTGGATGAGCTTCCTATGACCCCTGAGAGGATCTTGTGTGAGGTAGAATGAAGATAGATTTTACAGTAAATGGTACCAGTGTAAGCGCTGATGTTGATCCTTCGACTAGGTTGATGGACTTATTGAGGGGTACATTAGCTCTTACGGGAACAAAGAACGGTTGTAGCGAAGGGGAGTGTGGGGCTTGTTCTGTACTGGTTGATGGCCGATCAGTATGTTCGTGTTTGATTCCGGCATTTCAGATCTCTGGTTCGGATGTTGTCACAGTAGAGGGTCTCGCTGGAGAAGTGTTGCATCCTATACAAGACGCTTTCCTTAAACACGGGGCTGCACAGTGTGGAATATGTACCCCAGGCCTACTAATTACAGCGGCAGAGTTGTCTGCCCAAGAGGTGCCCCCCGCAGCATCAGAGGTTCGCGAACTTCTAGCAGGAAACCTATGTCGGTGTACTGGATATCAGAAAATCATCGACGCTGTAGTGGAGGTGGTCTGTGTTAGCAGCTAACTTTACAGTCCAATCAGCCGGAAACCTAGCTGAAGCCCTGCGCCTAAAGAGCGCAAATTCAGAACTCCAGCCTCTCGCTGGTGGAACAGACCTCATGGTTCAGGGATTCAAGAATAAGGTTCTAGATATTCATAGGCTCGATGAGCTTAGAGGAATTGATGTCACGGATTCAGGCGAGCTAAAAATAGGCGCTCTTACCACTTTCCGGGATATTGTCGATTCAGAATTAGTTCAGGCGTGGTCTCCGTGTCTGGTAGAGGTTGCTCGCACTATTGGCGCCAGAACCATACAGAATAGAGCCACAATAGGCGGTAACATAGGAAATGCATCACCAGCAGGTGACTCGCTTCCTTTACTTATGGCGCTGGATTCAAGGTTGGTTGTAGCCTCGGAGCTTAGGGGGGAGAGAGAGATCCCTTTTGAGTACCTTTTCGAGAAATACAGAACCCTAAACATGAATCCAGATGAGCTTATAGTCGCTGTGTTGATTCCAGAGATTACAAAGAACGATCACACTCACTATAGAAAAGTTGGGGCTCGTTCGGCACAGGCGATATCGAAGGTTTGTCTGTCGGGAAGAATTCGTATTGAAGAGGGTGTCGTTACCGAAGCGAGAATAGCCTATGGCGCCGTTGGTCCTGTGCCCATGCGTTGCCCGTCGGTTGAGGCGGCTCTTGTTGGCAGTCCAGTTGATCCTCAGGTGTCGCGTCTGGTACTGGGTGATATCACGCCAATGGACGATATAAGATCCACTGCAGAGTACCGAAATAGAGTAGCCGTCAATGTGTTGCGAGCATGGTTAGAGTATTTAGCCAGATAGACACCCAGCCCCTCGGAGAGTGACTTGCCAAAACATCCGAACCTATCGCCATCAGTACTTGGAGTGGGCAGCGCTGTATTTTCAAAGCTGGCTCATAAAATCTCGAGCCTTGAGGGCGAGGTGTTTCCCTTACATGTTGGCGACACATACATGGAGCCTTGTGTTGGCTCGAGAATGGAGGACCTTTCGGTAACGGAACATCCTGGTATGCACAGGTATGTCTCTCCCCAGGGTATTAAGCCTTTAATTGATTGCATCTACGATAAGGTTGAGTCCTTCAATGGGCTCACTGTTGAAAAGGGTTCAGTTCTAGTTTCAGCTGGCGCTACTGGTGCGTTAGCCGCAGGCATTGGAGCGGTAACGTCTCCTGGTGATGAAGTGCTTATTCTGGCCCCTTTCTGGCCTCTGATTAGGGGAATAGTGAGTACACTGCGTGCCACACCAGTGGAGGTGCCGTTTTACGATAGGGTGCAGAGTGTCACAGATGTAGTAGACGCCATCAGCGATAGAATTACCAATAAGACCGTTGCTATATATGTCTCCACCCCATCAAATCCGACTGGGGTTGTGCTTCCTGAACAGTGGCTGCAAGCTATCGCAGAGCTGGCTCGTGAGCGTGGTCTTTGGGTATTCTCTGATGAAGTCTACGAACGTTATGTGTTTGAGGGTGAACCATGCTCTATTGGTCGGTTTGCACCCGAGCGCACTCTCACCGCGTTCTCCTTCTCAAAAACCTATGGCATGGCAGGGAACCGGTGCGGATATCTTGTTGGACCCCCAGATATTATCACTCAGTGTAGAAAGGTCTCGACCCATACCGTTTACGCCGCACCAACAGCCAGCCAGTGGGCCGCACTTAAGGCTCTACAGACGGGTGAGGATTGGGTGAATAAGGCTTCAGCGCTATATAAAAGCGCTGGGTACGAAGCTGCGGATATGCTTGGTCTACCAAGACCTCAAGGTTCTACGTTCTTGTTCTTGGATGTATCTCACAAGCTAGATGAGCGAGGGGTGTTTGGTTTCTTGGAAGACTGCCTCGACGATGGTTTGATCCTGGCTCCAGGACCATCCTTTGGTACTGGCTATGAGGAGTTTGTTAGGATCTGCTTCACAGCGGCTCCAAACGAAGTTGTTCAGAGAGCAGTGGGTCTGTTACGGAGGCGATTGTTGGGCTGACGCTCTCTGTTTAGACTCTCCTGTGGGACCCCACCGGCATTTTACTGCGAATCTTTCGCATCTTGTCTAGATCGATCTCTGCTAGCGCGATGCCCTCGTCATCTCCGCACTCAGCGACAACGGTTCCCCAAGGATTAGATATTATGCTGTGACCATATGAATGGCGTAGTCCATTGTCGTCATGCTCTCCACATTGTCCAGGTGCTATTACCCAGCTTTGGGTTTCAATCGCTCGAGCCCGCAACAACACAGACCAGTGGTCCTTTCCCGTCGCCATTGTAAAAGCGCTGGGTACGGTGATTATCTCAGCACCCGCCTCAATAAGTTTGGCGTAAAGCTCTGGAAATCTTAGATCATAACAGATGGTCATTCCGATCTTTCCAAGGCTAGTCTCCGCGACGACCACGTCACTACCTGGAATACATGTATCCGATTCTTTGAAGGTGACCCCGCCTGGAACCGACACGTCAAACAGGTGTATTTTTTGGTATTTTGCGATCAAAGTACCATCTGGTCCAAATAAAACAGAGGTGTTGTATACCTTTTCTTCATCCCCTTTTTCAACTACAGATCCAATAAGGAGGTGTACGCCCAACTCCTTGGCAAGTTTAGAGAATATCTGATTAGTAGGTCCGTCAACCTCTTCGGCTAGCTCCAGTTTTCGGGAGTGAGGTCCCAAGAAAGTAGTGGCTTCAGGCGTTACTATTAACTCGGCACCGTGGCTCGCAGCCTTTCTTATGAGCTGCTCGGCTCTCGAAAGGTTTCGCTCTATGTTGGAGCTACCGTTTAGTTGTATACACGCTGCTAGAAACACAGATACTCCTTATTTTCACCAAGTATAAACTACACTACCTGAAAAAACTGGATTAGCCTCATTTAGTCATGCGGTGCCGCGTCGACGTCTTTAATTGTGCTCGCGCTTATGAGTTCTTCAGCCGTATCGATACGTTCTAACTCGTCGGGGTCGACACCCTTTAGCAGATCATCTAGTCCAAGTAAGGCAACCGCGCCGATTAGCACACCCATCCAAAGGGTCGCTATCCTTATCAGCATTGCAGCAGTCAGTGCCTGGGCCTCTGATATAGCGATTGGTAACTTGAGCATAAGCCCGATCATACTGCCTTCAGCTGCCCCAACTCCGCCTGGCAGAATAGCCACTAATCCGCCAACCACAGTCCCTGCGGTGTAGATGAAGGTCGCCTGACCAATCGAGACTTCGACCAGCCCCATGGCGTCAAAGATAAGAACAAAGCCGATACACTCAAGAGCCCAAGCGATGAGTGACACCAAAATTGTTACTAAAAGCGGAATTATTGAGAGGCATATTCGCGTTGAGCGGTAGAGCATCTCTATCTTATGAGAGATCTTTTTTATGATTGGGAGCTTTGAAATCAGTGAAATGAGCCATAGAGATAGCCGCTCTGAAGCCAAAATAGACAACCCTATGACTATAGCTGCGCAAATCCAGAGAAGAGATGTTGTATGGTCCTCAGCGCCACTGCCAATAGAAGGAAGCGACAGCGCCATTAGTATGACGATGGCGATGATGTCTGTAAGGCGCTCCGCCACCAGGGCTGGCACCGTCTGTGTCATTGGAACCCCTGTCCTTTCAGAGACAAGGTATGGCTTTAGCATCTCTCCGGCTTTGCCAGGGGAGATCGTCATGGACAGACCAGCCGTGAAAATTCTTATGTTCTCTCTAGCGTTGATGTCAATGCCTAATAACCGTATTAGATAGTGCCATTTTCCGGCCCGGAGTGCGTAGTTGCCCAAGGTGAGTAACAGAGCCCCCCCGTACAAACTCCAGTTTAACTTGCCGAATTCATCACCAACTTTTTCGGAATCGGCCCACATAGAGCCACCAGCATAGATCACGACCCCAAAAACAAGAGCCCATACTACCCACTGTCGGTATTTTCTCACCATCGATAATTGGGATGACACTACAGCTCCCTACACTTTGCCTTCTTGGCGGTAGACCTAGTCCGTTGTTTACTCTATGCGTATAGAGTTGACAATGCTTGTGACCTCGTTTCTAAGCTGTTCTTGCAGAACTCCGTATATTGCGTAGTTTTCGGCTACGTTCATATCGAGATCTGCACCGTTACCTTCATCTTGCAATCTAGCTCTGTGCTTGTAGAGCCAGAACTCTACCTGTGTGTTGTCATCAAAAGTGAACCGCCACTTGTGCTGGGTAACGGCTTCGTACCTTGAGCCGTCTCGGGTTCTTGCATTAGCGGTGTTTCTGATTTCACAAGTGTACATCCAAGGGTGATAATCTGACTCGTATGAACAGTCTGCACTGGAGACACTGCCAACAGAGATGTCGATACTAGGGATATCGCTCCATGTGACGTCTATCTCTGTGCCGTTTCCCTCAAGGGTCACAGTAGTGTGGTTTGCGTCAGTAAACCATTCCTGGTCACCGCCCCAGTTTGATGAACGCTCGATTCTCTTCACATGACCTGTGTGTGAGGTTCCGTTGGCGTACCCTATGGTCACTTGAAGATCGGCGTTGTTTACTGCCGCAGGAGGCGGCGCGGGCGCGGGCGCGGGCTCTGGCTCTGGCTCTGGCTCAGGTGCCACCTCTACGATCGGTGCTGTAATAACAGGCTCTGGTACAGTTGCTTTTGGGCAGGCGGTAAGCGCTAATAATGAAGTAATGAGTACGATGTTTCGCATTGTGTATGCATCCTCATAGGAGAGAAAGAATTAAAATTTTATGACTGTTTAGATAGTATCTCTAATTGATGGTTTTACCACATTTGAAAGTCAGCTTTTTGAGGAGTTAGTCGAGTCGACCCTAGCATGCATAAGTAGTGCGCCTGCTCCAACAAACAGTAATAAAAGCTGCTGTACTCTTATTAGCACCACCAATGCGAACCCCTCTATTACTGATAGGCCGCTAGTTGTGGTTAGGAACGCTAGGAGTAGGGCGTCCCATCCGACTTGAGAACCAGGAAATGCGATAAGCGCTACCACTGCAGCCGTAGCTGCACAGTAGGTGAATAGTATTCCTGGTGGGTATGGGTTGAGCCCTAGAGCGTAAGCACCAATTAAAATTCCACCTGCGACACACAAGTGTGCAAGCAGAGCATATACGGAGGCCTTAGCGTAAGACTTGTACCCCAGTGAACCCACTACTTGAAGCCCAGCGGCTATGTTTTGAAATGCGTCGTCTAGGCGTTTCAGCACATTTGAAATCCGCCATCCCTTGGCACCTAGGGCGCCAAAGGTCACCCCTGAGACTCTTTGCATTATCGTTGGGAAGACTGATACTATCGTAAGTAAGATGGCGCCTAGAGTGATTAGTAGAGTGGCTATCTCTAGTTTGTTTTGGTGTTCGGGGGGAACCGGTAGTGATGACAACGTCCACACTGACCCGGCCAAAAATCCAACTACGGCGAGCCCGATAAATCTAGCGTGGATGTTTGCAGCAAGGGCGAGTGTGGTCTTTATGCCGTACCTTGATTTTACCATCATTGCTGCGGCAAGTTCCCCTACAGGTCCAGGCAGAGCTTGATTCAATAGTAGTCCGGCGCAGACGATCCCAGAAATTCCAGATACTGGGATCTTCTCTCCACCTGGCATCAGGATTCGCCACCTCAATCCAATAAACACCATGCCAGCCGACATTAGGAGTATCCCTGCGATTAATTCCGCTGGCATAGCCCTGTTCCAAATTGTCAATAGCTGCTCCACGGGAGCGTCCGATGGCAGAAGAGTGGTTGTGGCGTAACCAATCGCAAAAAGTGACACGATAGTGACTAGTGTTGAGACTATAAGAGTCTTTGTCTTTCCTATAGACTCGGAAGGTTTTCGCTCCACATTCAGGGTCACCCTGTCTTCGCCTTCATTGTCTTGGCCGCCTCGAAAATCTCTTGCACTCCTACGCTAGCGATCTGTTCCCGCCAGGAGCCAATAATAGAGGTTGGAGTACTAGATGTTAGATCACCTACGAGCGAAGAGACGACCTTTTTAGGAAATAACAGCGTAGCGGCCAAGCCAGTCTCAATCTCAACTTTATGACCTAATACCTTTATTGATGTGGCTACCCACTCCTCTATAGGAGAAAGAGCAACGCTCTCTGGTAGCTCGTGCTCAGGCACCTTTTCGCCTATCGCTATTTGAGCTAGCAGCTCTTCTCCAAATCTGTTGGCTACGCCACGGGGGAATATTCTGTTTCCGCGCAGGGCGCCTATAGTCTTAGGTCGCCTTCGTGCCAAGTCGAGCACTACAGAGGGTGAGGCGACTTGATGTACCTGTTGGTTGCGCTCTTGAGCCGTGATTTCACGCCACGTACAGATTGTTTTTAGGATGCCACGTTCGCGAGCATTCAGAACTCTAGCGCCGATAATCTTTCGCCATGATTCTTCTGGCTTTATCTCTTCTAGTGACTCGGCGCGGAGGGCATCTGTACAGCCCTGTGCGAGGTCGGCGTTTGGCGTCATGTCGCTCAGTACTTCGTGTAGGCGGTGTAAGTTTGCTACATCGGCTGCGGCGTATTTCAACTGAGCAGGTCTTAGGGGGCGTCGAGACCAATCCGAGAGAGTCTCGCTTTTACAGGGTGCGATGTCTAGAACTCGCCGTTCGAGCTCTTCGAGCCGCTTTGGATATCCAAAGCCACAGAAGCCAGCCAGCACCTGAACATCGATTACTTGATCTGGCTTGAGCCCAGCGTGGGCTATCAATAGCGGGATGTCGTGGTGGCCTGCGTGGGTGATGATAGTCCGCTTTGCAAGAGCCGCCCCGATAGGCTTTAGGTCATCGATGCTTAGCACATCGATCAATAGAATATCACCCGTTGCATCTGCGATTTGGATCATCATGAGTGTTGGCTCGTAACGATGTTCAGAATGGAATTCTGTGTCGACAGCGACAGGGCCTGTCAGACCATCAAGACCCTCAATTAAAGCGGTATCGGTGCTAATGACTTTATAGCGTCGGCTTGTTTTTGTGGCTTTGTTCATGGAGTGGCGACTAACAGGTTTTATCATCATTAGCCTTCGGCTAATGGCCGTTCCTCACAGAATAATCTTACCAGCTCCATCCTGCACGCCAATCCTCGCTGTCCAAAGGAGCAACGAGCCTTGTTTCTTTAATGGCGTCTCCTGACTCGCTGTCGAAGGTTTCCATCCGTATGCTTTGAAATCTCTCTGAACTTGCGTCTGATATGTTGGTCCAAGCGGTGTGCTCAATTGGCTCTAGTAGGTCACCAATAGCTCTATTTGTAGAGCTGTTTACTCTTACTCCCCAGGTGGAGTCCATAAACCCAGCAAGCGCGGCTTTTAGCAGCGCTCGATCCCTTGAAAGGACGACTACGTGTTTGTTGTCGGTTATCGCTACAGCGAATTTGGGTGATAGTGATTTAGGCAGAGCGGCGGTTGGGTTTGCCAATATCGAACACGGCATCTTCGTTTCAATCTGCTCTGCGCTCGGCTTTTGTTCAAAGACTACCATCTCAGTGGGGATATTGGTGTCGCATAGCTGCTCAGGTCCACCTATCCAGCCGCCGTTGGGAAGAATCTCGGTCTCGTTAGGCGGTGTTTCGTTTGAAAAAACCACGACTGCACAAGACTCAGCCCACGCCTGAAGACCCCTAACAAAAAAGGTCGGTGCAACGGGAGAGAGGTATAGTGAAGTGACCCCGTCACCTTCGTCGTAGACTCCTACGCCACCCTTGCGAGTTGGAGTTGTGTCGTCTGCCCTCTTCATTACTCTTTTCCTTATCAAGGGGGTCGAGCCCACCAATCAAGAACCAGCATACCCTCAGTCTCCTCAGGGCGATATAGAAACTTGAAAATCAAACTTAGAGGTCATTGTTGCAGTGATGTTTTTTATTATTATCGCCCTTGGTTGTGGTACTTCGGTTGTCAATCTCGATGCAGAAAATGTGTTGTTGGCTACGCCGGATAATGTTGAAGTGTTGTCTCCCTCTGCGGATATTGAGCTGACTTCAGCTCAATTAGTAGGAGCTGTCGACTTTGACGGTGATGGAGTGGATGAGATTCTCTTAGTAGACAACGGTGTGGCTACTTGGTGGCGAGGTGATGAGCTTTTGGGGGAAGTGAACATTGAAGGGGGAGGTCAGAGAGTGGTTCGTGGAGATTTGGGTTCCGGTGAGGTGTTGCTGGTAGCTAGTGGTGCCACTCGAGATTTTAGGGCGGCTAATACAAAGATTTGGATGATTACAGAGGGTGGCGCCGAGCTTGTTTTTCATAGAGACTCAGATCGAAATCAAGTCTCCGACCTTAGAATAATCGACGGAAAAATTTGGGCGGCAATGTTCGAACGGTCGAAGCGTGTGCAAGGCGGGTGGGTAGTAGATGGTGAGTTTTTGGAAGTTAATGCAGGAGGCTTGTCTACTAGTCAACTCCCTATAGATGGAGGTTTTGTTATCGGTACAGTCTACGGTCTGGCACCTCGAAGTCACGGGGAGCTAGTGTTCCAGCAAGGTGAAGAGAGCCGAGTACTACCTGGGTTGAGAGGTGTACGCTCATTGGCTGCTATAGATCTCAATAACGATGGTGCTGAAGAGCTTCTTGTGGGTGATGGCTGGCATTACGCTTATGGCGAGCAGGCGGTTGCTAGACTGTTGCTAATTGAGGGTCCTGAGTTTACTGAGAGTCGAATTATCGCCGTTTTAGACGGAGAATATAGTGTCAGAGAGGTCGCTGAGGTCGGTGGTCGCCTACTTGTTACGGGGACACAGAGCGTACACCTACTCTCTCGAGATGTGCTTGGCTGGAGTGATAGTGTTGTAGCACCAATTAGTGAGAACGGGAACTCAGTCGTTGTTCATACGGATGTGGGTGTTGGAGCATTAATATCTGGCGATCCTGCCCGAATTGTTGGA
>CAWVYO010000024.1:0-23598 GCA_963934385.1 uncultured bacterium | reverse complement strand
CTTGGGTCGCTGGTTAGTGTCTGCTCGTAGAGATCTAACGCGTTTACGAGGGATGCTGTGTCGCCGCGATTCTCCCATGCTGCATCAGCGAGGTCAATCGTCGAGGTTATATCACCCGTCGTCGACGCAGTTGTGAGTTCATATGTAGCAGCGTGCTTTCCTCCGCAAGCGGAAAGAAGTAAAGCTGAGATCGCGATGGCGCCTAATCTGATCATGGTCGTCTCCAAAATGAAAATATACTGATGTGCTAAATACACTTGGTTTGTAAATGAATATCTCGTAGTTCAACGGTGTGAACCACTCGATTTTGTCATTGGGGTATAGGCTGTCCCCATCACCTCGTCAACGACAGAACATAAGCCTTCCTGAAGAGTGTCACTTAATCGACCCTTGCGGGACTTAGGGGGCTGGTGTATTTGGCTCCAACAACAACTATTTGAGGTGCACGATGTTAGACGCTAAACCCAAGATGGCCCTGACCTTTGACGACGTTCTCCTTTTACCTGCGTCCTCAGATATATTGCCTCACGAAGTAGACGTATCGACCCAGTTTACCCCTACTATTCGACTAAAAGTCCCAATTATATCGGCTGCTATGGATACAGTCACAGAGGGTAGGGCGGCAATAGCAATGGCTAGATGTGGTGGAATAGGGGTCATACATAAAAACCTCTCCATAGAGCAACAGTCAGCTGAGGTGCAGAAGGTTAAGAGAGCCGTAACTGGTGTGATCGCTGACCCTGTTACAATGGGTCCAGACCAGACTATCCGTGAGGCAATGGATGTGATGTCACAACATGCGATCTCTGGTGTACCAATCTTGGTTGATGGCGTTGCTGTTGGAATACTCACCAATAGGGATTTGAGGTTTGAGAAACGATTAGACCGTAAGATAAGGGAAGTCATGACCTCAGAAGGGTTGGTGACAACCCCTCCGGGCACAGGTCTAGAGCGTGCTAAAGAGCTAATGCAACTTCATAAGATTGAGAAGTTACTGGTTGTCGATGATGCCGGAAACCTTTCAGGACTGATAACTATTAAGGATATCGAAAATTCGGAGTTGTTCCCATTGGCAACAACAGATGAGAGGGGACGGCTTCGATGTGCCGCTGCTGTAGGGCCTGGGCAGGAAGATAGAATAGAAGCCCTTATTAATGCCGGTGTAGATGCAATCATTATCGACACAGCGCACGGGCACTCATCTGGTGTTCTCAAAGCAACCGCCGCCGCAAGAGCGAGGTGGCCGGAACTCGACATAGTGGTCGGAAACATTGCAACTGCCTCAGCGGCAGAGGCGTGTATTGCTGCCGGTGCTAGCGCAATCAAGGTTGGTATTGGACCTGGTTCTATTTGTACAACCCGTATTGTGGCTGGTGTCGGTGTGCCTCAATTGACAGCTATCGCCGACTGCGCCGAGATCGCAAAAAAACACGGTGTACCGCTTATTGCAGATGGAGGAATCAAGTTTTCTGGCGATGTAGCGAAGGCTATAGCTGCAGGTGCGGACTCTGTGATGCTAGGGTCGATGTTGGCGGGCACCGATGAGTCACCTGGCGATGTAATTCTGCTCGGTGGTCGACGCTACAAAAGCTATAGAGGCATGGGGTCTATTGAGGCCATGAAAGCTGGCTCATCGGACAGGTATTTTCAAGATCATAAAGACGGTCAGGAGAAGAAGTTGGTTCCAGAAGGCATAGTTGGAAGAGTTCCGTACAAGGGTCATCTTGGAGAGGTGATTTTCCAGATGGTTGGAGGGCTTAGAGCGTCAATGGGGTACACCGGAAGCAAGAATGTTCCAGATATGAAAGAGAGAGCTAGGTTTGTTCGTATGACCTCAGTTGGTCTCAAAGAGAGTCACGTGCACGACGTTATCATTACAAAAGAGAGCCCGAACTACAGGACTAGCTGAGACGTTACGGAACTCAAAAACAAGAGAGGGCTTGGTAGAATCAACTACCAAGCCCTCTCTTGTTTTTGAATTTAGCTACTTAGCTAAGCTTTACCGCGTCAGCGATGTAGACTACGCCGCCGTTGGGTCCTGGGACTCCACCACGAACGTAGATTAGGTTGCGCTCAGCGTCGATCTTTGTGATCGAAAGATTCTGAATCGTTGTGCGAGCGTTACCCATGTGACCGGGCATTTTCTTTCCCTTGGCTACGCGACCTGGAGTAAGGCTACAACCAATGGAACCACCATGACGGAAGAACTCGTGGGTACCATGTGAACTGATAAAGCCCGCGAAGTTGTGACGCTTCATAACACCAGCGAATCCACAACCCTTTGAGGTTCCAGTTACGTCTACACGTTGTCCCTCTTTGAAGAGGTCATTTGTGCTGATTGAGCTTCCAACTTCAAACGTTGGCGTTTTGTCCATGCGGAATTCTTTTACTACGCGAGCTGCAGGGACTCCTGCTTTCGCAAAGTGACCAGCTTGAGCCTTTGTGGTGTGCTTGTCTTTACGTGAGCCAAATCCGAGCTGAATAGCGTTGTAGCCATTACCCTCGATGGTCTTCACCATAAGCACGGAACAAGGTCCAGCCTCGATAACTGTTACAGGATTGACTGTGCCATCATCTGAGAAGATCTGAGTCATACCAATTTTACGGCCTATTAGACCTGCTGATTTTGCCATTATTTACCTCGCATTGGACGACTAGGGTTACCATTGGCCGTCTTACGTTTTTTTGCGATCGTGTCGCAGAGTTGCGGACTATTCCGCGGAGCCGCTCTAATAGCCGATCAGGCAGCGAGTGACAAACACCAAATGATCTATAAGCCTAAACCAGAGAGACCAATCACGTAGTCAGTCTCTCGTTGATCGTTAGACAAAATGTGTATTACGTTCTGGTCTAGACTTGGCATGGCGATATCGATACCAGTAGCCGTTGCCTTGTAGATAACTGTAAAAGAGAGTGTCTGGTACGGTTCTAGGATTGTGGTGCCCGTTGGTGCGCCGTCTAGCTTAAAAACGCCCTCTGGGAAAGCATTGTCGTTATTAAGAGTGATGCTTGATATCTCGAGAGGCTCATCACCAGTATTCAGTACAGTGACATCCTTGCGGTCTTTAATTCCAAGGAGACTTAAGAATCCACTCAGATTATGGTCATCATTTCCACCGGTGCTTACGCTGATGACTGGAGCGCACACAGAACATAAATCTGCTCCTTCACCAATGAGTTCTATATCGTATTCTGGAAGTGCGGGGTCATCTGAATTAATCGTGGCCCAACCATTTACGGTCGATTCAGCTGTAGGAGAAAACGTAAAGGTTACCTCTTTCGCGCTGCCAGCAGACAAGATGTAAGGAAGGCTGACCTCTTGTCCCCAGAAGAATGCAGGGTCGGTGAAATCTATTGAGGACACCATGACCGAATCGGGACCATCATTGGATATTAATGCGGTTGCACTGGCGAGAGAGCCCAAGTCAACTTGCCCGAAGTTTATCGATGAAATGTCTACACTTATAAGGGGGTTTGATACTGGCTCACTCGTGTCGAACTCTTCAAGAGTACCTGTTCCTACGACATCGATCTCGAGGTACTCGAATCCCGCCAGATTAGTCTGTATTGCTACAGCGCCACTGTAGGCAGCCTCTGCGGCTGGGGCAAAGCTCAGAGACAAAACGACCTCGCCATCGGGGGCGATCGATTCTGGAAGTGCGCCTGCGCTATCTATGGCAAATACATTGGAACCTACAAAATCAATGGAACTAATATCTATTGGGAGAGTGCCGGTGTTGCCCAGAATAATTGAGTCAGTCGCAAGTCGACCTGGCTCCACATATCCAAAGTCCAAGAGTCCTGGGGATACTGATAAATCACCAAAGAGCTCTTGCTCAATTGATTCCTCTGGATTCATGGCGTCCATACCAACACATCCAGTTAACAAAATACCACAAAACAGCGTTGAAATTCGCACAAGACCTCCCGTTCCCTGCGAACCTCTATCTCGGGATTGAATTTTGTCAATCGTTGGGTCGTGTGTACTGACTATTTTATTGTCCAAAGTCCAGTCACTAGAAGGTATACTTCATATATCCAGTCGCATTCACGCCCAAGTCAAACCCTATCGCGTAGAATACGTCAGCATCTATTCCCACTGAGAAGTGAGCGAGCTTTGAGTAGTATTCAAATGTTGGTCCAAACAGAACGAGTGGCTTTACCCCATCGTGGTATCCAGGGTTGAGGCCTCGGAACGCGCCACCGACAACTTCACCTGCGTATGCCGCATCTTCAATAAGAAGAGGTGACATGAGAGCTCCGGCACCAACTCTTAGACCTAGTCCATATCTTCTACGAACATATGTCGAAGCCTCAACAATCGCGGTGAAAGTGTATGTACGCAAATCGCCCTGGAGACAAGGTGCGGCTCCACCACTTGCCAGACACCCCGCGTCACCCTGCGAAGAGTAGTTTACGCCGTTGTGAATACCTTGGGTAAAATTAGCTTCCCAAGCCATTGAAAAGTCTTCTTGGTCAATGAAGTCCTTACCAAAGCCCATAGATACCGCTGTACCAGCGGACACCCAACCAGAGAAGTCTAGAAGGTAGGCTGCAGCGCCAACATTGGCTTTCGCGTAGCTACCCCTAACAACCTCACGGGTTGCTGGTGCGACCTCTTGAATGGTATCTGCTGTATCTTCCCAGTCGTCGTAGTCTTGAGCGAACCCAGTTGAACTGACGAGGAGTCCTGTCATTGCCATAAGTAGTGATGATTTCATTTTTTTTCTCTCTTCAAATCTCTAGATCGACAGCTGTCGTTACTGTGGTGAGAAGATGAACGGGTACTTTACGATTACGATTCCGCCGCCACGAGGCTCTGGGAACTGGAATCTTAGGAACCGCTCGTTTATACACTGCTCGACAGGGCTTCCACCATCCATTGTTGATGAGTGTGTCCTTGCCTGAGATACTGAGCCGTCGCCGCTAATAACGAACTTGACTACGATCTTACCATTTAGGGTAGGGGTAGTGTTTAGCTGGCGCTGGTAACAGTACCTGATCTGTGCCATGTGCTGGCGTATTACGCGGTCAATAAGAGACTTATCGAGAGCACCGAGGATGATAGGATCACCACCGATTCGACCGATTGCACCTTCACCACGTGGACCGAAGTTTCCGCCGCCTTCACCATATCCGGTAGACCCGCCTCCACGGCCGCGAGTACCAGTACCGCCTAGACCGGAGGCTGAACCACCTCCACCCATTCCGCTACCACGAGAACCCAGTCCACCAGAACCCATCTGGGTTCCTCTGGCTCCGAGTACACCGCCGATTCCGCCCATCATAGAGTCATCGACAACACTGTTACCCATGATGCCGTCCATTCCACCCATGTCATTCATTTGACCCATAAGTCCGGCATTTTGAGCTACGTCACGATCAAGCTCTTGACGTTCGATTTCGACTTTGTTTCCTTTAGCGCGTTCCATCTCGGCGTCTTTTTCGCCTACCTTGCCCTCTTCCTTCTGGGCCTTTGCGCCTTCACCGGCATCTGGGTTCGCTTCTGGTCTGTCTTGCTCGCGATGCTGTTCAGGCTCCTCATCTTGAAGGAGTAGTTCAACAAATCGTTCGTCGAGGCTGTTTACATCGCTACCACTAAGCGTGGCCTGACTGGCAAGTACGCCAACCATAATACCGAGAAACGAGACAAATGCTAGGACAGCTAAGAACCCATAGTCGAAAGCTACGGCACCCTTTACTCGCTTTGACTGGCTTACCATCTGTCCAAAGACAATGACGTGCCCAATATCTAGCACAACTCTAGTCTGGTCGTTTACGGGGAACTCGTAGATACCAGAGCTAACTTGCTTGGCGCTACCGTCTTCAATCACCTCTGAGAGGGTTTTGCGGGAGTCATCCCCAATGTCTATAAATCCAGCCCACTTGTCTGAGAAGCGGCAGATAAAATCTTGACCCGCTGGGTGGAATAATGTGAAGTCCTCTTCTGGTAGGTTCTCAGAAGGAACGTAGAAATCGTTGCGAACCTCTTCCCTAGCTTCAGATAGGGTAGGTGGGAATGCCCAAGCTATTTTGGCGAATGCGGGCGGTATCCAAGCTATTGGTGCTCCGAGGATGTACCACCTATGCCCTGTGCTAGTTCCAATTTTTACGGACTTACCGCGAGTGAAGTGACGAACGTCCATGATGACGTCGCCCCAGATTTCAGCCACTTCTAGTACTGGGGGTTTTGTTCGGTCTAGACCAACATCTGAACTAGATGTGCCCGAGCGCATGATGAACGCCATTACATCTTCTGAGATGTCCTCACGTAGCACTTCAGTCTCTGTTTTGTGTGTGAGATCAACGTCACCTACGGTGTTCACGTTGCCTTCAGTCACTTCGTCATCGTTTCCTCGAGGAGCAGCCGATATAGAATCACCGTCGATCCCTATAATGATCTTGATGGCGCCGACCTCTATGGTGTCCCCAGAGGCAAGCTCTGCATTTACCACTTCAGTTCCGTTGACTGTTGTGCCTGAGCCTACGAGGTCCAGAATCTGTACTGTACCCTCGTCGCTAAGGTTGATGACTGCCTGGAGATCTGCGAGCGAGTCATCTTCGATCCTGAGCATTGCTGCAGGACCTTTTCCGATGGTTACGCTTTCCGCGGAGAGCTGTTCTTTGAACAAAAACTTCTCGCCGCTAAATATCTCAAATGTAAGTGATAAACTGTCCGCCATGTGGGCGCCCCTGTTGTTTCTGTCAATGGACTGGAGTTAGTAAAATTGGTTGAACACTACCGAATAAAGTTTACGGAGTGCTCCATTTCCAGGTTGAATTCTTCGCGAAGCCTAATGAGAGGGTTGAAAGATCCCTTTTTACGATCAAGTAGTAGAGCGCCAGTTGGCCTTACTAGTTCACCAGCGACGTCAACACCCTCGAAATCGATCTCTGTGCGAGCTCTGTACCTGATTTCAGGTTCAGAATCGGCTGATTCTTGTGCATAAGCGACTTCGCCTGTTGCGATGGCTAAGCCAATACTTAGTGATAAGACCTTTACTGCAATTTTGATCATTGTTTGTCTCCTAAATGGGGAGTTCTGAAAGATTTGAAGTCACGAGGTATACAAAACTCTTGTCCACTGCACTAGATAATGCTTGCTGGGAAGCGAAAGCACAACCCAAACGGTGTCAGGTTGCCGTAAATCCGATCTTTTAGGGGGTTAGTAAGTTCTTTTTGTTGTCTCTGGGTTTACTCGAATAGCTATTGTAATCAACAACACCTGTTGATTGTACAGCAATCCGTGACGGTGTTTTACTCTTCAACAGGAGCCTCTTCAACAGGAGCCTCTTCAGCGGGAGCCTCTTCAACAGGAGCCTCTTCAACAGGAGCCTCTTCAGCGGGAGCCTCTTCAACAGGAGCCTCTTCAACAGGAGCCTCCTCACAGAATGGCGCTAAGTCGTTTACGATTGTGTCTTGATACTCATTAATAATCATAAACAGCTGCTGGGCTGTCGCGAAGTCTTGAGCGTCGATAGTGTCAATGGCTGTCTCAGCCACCATATCGAATTCTTCAATCATTCCCATCTCTTCAACCATTGGGCACCTTATTGTGTCAATGGCTAGCTTGTATTCCTCGACAACACCTCGAAGTTCTTCCAGTTGAGCAATCTGAGCCTGACGGAACTCTTCAGCTTCACGTTCATTGGCTGATATCAACTCTTGCTCGGCAGCCCATTCGCCTTGAAGACCCAGGACATTTTGGATGATTCCATGGACAGGGTGCTGCAGTCCGTAGGAGGGATCGCCTACAAGTGCCGTCTTCCAGTTGTCAAGATACTGAAGAGCTAAATCGAAGTCGTTTGTATAGTTGGCATGCAGAGCCGATGCATTCTGGTAAGCGAGTCCATTTGAAGGCTCGATCTGAATGGCAGTGGCGTATGCCTCAGCAGCGCCATCTAAGTCACCAGTACCTCTGAGTGCGACAGCATACCCTAAAAGACCACTTACATTTCCTGGCTCTATCTGGCGGATTGTTCCGAATCGCTCGTTTGCGAGATCGTAGTCACCAGAAGAAAGAGCCAGCCAACCAAGGTTTAGATTGGCCGCGGCGGAGTTTGGATCTAGGATTAGAGCGTTCTGGAATGACTCAAGTGCAGCGCCGGTATCACCTTGCTGTAGATAGATCATTCCAAGGTTGTTGTATATACCAGGGTCGGAGTCCGAGAGCAGTTTAGCTTTCTCGGCAGCAAGGGCAGCTAAGCCCATCTGACCCATATCGTAGTATACGCGCGATAAGTTTCGGTATGCATCAGTGTTCGCGATGTCGATCATAAGGATGTCGCCGACCTCCGCGATAGCGCCGTCGAAATCTCCTGCTTCACGCAGTGCGTCGACAAGGCTGTTGCGTACGTCCACTCCCTCGGGATTGTTCTCAATAAAGAGCCTGTAGATATTAACAGCCTCGTTTGCTTGTCCACTATCGCTGAGAATAGCTGCTAAGTTGTACATAGCAGCAATCGAGTTTACGTCAGCACGTAGGGCATTCCTGTAGTGTCTGATCGCATTGTCTGATTGACCCAGTTGCGCAGCAGTCCACCCTGCATTTAAGTGCAGGTTAGCGTTGTCATCTGAGCCGGACAACGCCATTGTGAAGAGGTCGTACGCTGCGGCATAATCCACCACCCCATCGCGGTCAGGCGACTGCAACACTGACACTCCTTGAGCAAAGGCTCTGTCTGGTGCCAACACTTGGATGGTGTCAGTAGAGGTTTCAGGGGCTTGCCTTTCACCACATGCCATCATGGCGGGTGCTATAGATAGGGCAAGTGCGAGAATAGAATACTTTGACATGCTCATCTCTCTTACTCGAAGTCTACGACAAAGTCGTATGTTATGCGTGCGGCCGACGTGGTGTTCGGCTCTAGAAGTTGCTCAACCATTGTTGGGAAATCTAGTGGAAGGATCTCACTACGTCGCTCGGCTGCTCTCGCGGTGAACTCGTTGTAGAGATGCACCTCGTAAGCCTTATTGAGCGCCCTGTTGTATTCGATTAGCCCCTTCTCTAGATACTGCCTTGCGAACTGCTGCATACCAGATTGGTAGAAACGTATCTGGTTTTCGTTCTCCAGATAGCTCGGCGTATGAGAGTTTGAGAACGTATCGGACATATTGTCGTAACACTCGGCTAGTCTAACCAACCCAGCAATACCCCATTTAGCTGCACCAGTGGCTACAATCTCAGAGAGAGTAATCTCTATAGCTGCCAATGCTTCTTTCTTAGTATTGAGCTGCTCGCTTAACACTCGGTCTTCTTCGCTGCGGCTAGCGTTTCTTCCTGGACCGCTAAGGTCCAGCGCCATGTAGGCAGTGAACTCGTCCAAGGAGAGTCGGTACATCATTTCTGCAGCGAAGTTGTTTGCGATTTCAAAGCTCGCTCCAGAACTCTGTTGAGTATTGTACCAATCTAAGTTGGCGCTGTATGCGCGAAGGGCACGGTCGTCGGAGTTCAGTTCAAAGAGAGCCTTAGCGTAATGCAAACGAGCGTACATTAACTGGTCTGGAGTGATCCCCTCTGTGTTCCGTTGGCTGTAGAACTCGTAGAACTCACGACTTGCGTCACTCCATTGACCGTTGCTTTCTAGAAGCCTGGCGATATCAAGTGGCATAAGTTTGCTAGATGGCTCAGTGGCGTCGGGGTATGCCTCCATATAGGCGCGGTAGTTCTCGATAGCGCCCTCCCAGTCCCCCATAGCCTGTCGGAACTTAGCGGCAGTGTAGATCGCTCCAGCAGCTTTCTCGTGTTCGTCGTTTATTTCGAACAGTCGCTCATATAGGATGGCTGACTCTTCGAAGTCGGCGATTACCTCGTGATCGTAACCCAGGAGGGCTAAGTGATCCTCGAAGAACTCACTGTCCTCAAAGTTGTCGACGATTACACGGCGAGTTTCCATCCCACGTTGGCTTTGTCCCTCTTGACTGTAGTAGACAGCGGAGTTGTTGAGCGCACGAGCCGCATTTTCGCTCTCTGGGAACTGTTGGTAGAATGCCCAGAAGCCGTCCGCAGCTCCCAACCAGTTCTCCTGTTCTTCAAAGTTGACCTGAACGAGTTTGAACGATGCATTCTCGTATACTTCAGCAATCTCAGTTTTGAATCGTCGACTACCTAGGTCATCTTGAGAGATGAAGTCTTGAGCCACCGTTTGCAGTGTCTCCCAATCCTCGATCAACCCTAGGGAGTCTAGAATAAGGTGAGCTGCCTGCTCTGCCTGACTAGAGCCTGGGTCCATTCTAATAACAGTCCTGAATCGCTCTGAAGACTCGCGGAACTGGTTGTGTTCGTAGAGCAAGTAAGCTGAACGATAAATAGAAACCTTTGTGTCGGCATGAGCTGGGTAGATTCTTGCGAATTGGTCAAGAGCAGTGAGCAATTTTTGCTCTGAATCGTTGAGTTCAACGGAATCAGTGGTGCCTCGTGCAGGACTTGAACCGGAATCGGCTTCTACTAGCTCGTTAGCTGCATGGATTGCAGACTCAGCACAGTGTTGTGAGTACTGCCCAGCCTCGTCGATTGAGACTACTGTCATGCATTCTGCATATGCTCCCTCGAAGTCCTCTAGTTTGTAAAGAAGCTCTCCGTATTGGTAGCGCATGTCGTAAGTGTAGCGGTTGTCTGGGAAGTCCTGCAGATAGAGAACATATGCTTGTCGAGCCAAGTTGTATGCTTCGCGAGCGGAGCGTCCAGCGCGAAGTCGTCGAGCCTCCTCATGGAAGTTCATAGCGACGGTACGTAAGTTGCGCTCTATTGCCTCGGTTGCTGCGGCCAAAGCCTCGGTGTCGGCTGCGTTATGGCGAGCCCAAGAGGAGTCAGGACCATAATCGCGTCTGAGTCTCTCGATTTCCTCTACAGCCTGTTGTTTGCGACCCATACTTATGTAGGCCTTGATGATTTCATCCTGGAATCCAGGTAGACCAGCACCGTTTGGTTCACGTGAGATCAGGCGTCGATATGTCTCAATTGTCTCTTCAAATTTACCCTGTTCGAGGTAAGTTGAGGCGAGTCGCCTAAGCATGGAACGAATCAACTCCGTCTGCCCACGGCTGGTAAAGTACTCAATAGCACCGTCCATGTCTCCGGCGTCAGCGAAGAACCTTACCAGATCTCGCATCGCCTCTTCTCCAAGGCGTATACCAGTCTGTCCCTCTTCTTCTTGTGCCTCAGATACCGTGACTACACGCTTCATAGTCTCGATGGCGCGACCGTATTCAGCGACGTTAAAGTAACACCATGCGAGCTTGTATAGCGCGAATGTGAACTTGTCTGAGTCTCTAAATCTAGCGGCCTTTCTGTAAGCTTGAAGAGCTAGGTACGCGTTGTTGTCGTCGAAGTAGAACTCGCCGATTTGTATGTATGCGTCTGCTACATATTCGGAATCAGGGTAGATTCTAACTAGGTGCTGAAACTGCTCAATCGCGTCTTCTCGACTACCTGTGTCCTGCAGCGCGGTGGCTAAGTAGAACACGGCCTCGTCGGCACGGTTGAAGTTCGGAAACTGCTGTAAGATTCGGCGGTATAAACGAACACTCTTGTCTTGCCATTCAGCTGAGCGATGGTTGTCAGCAGTCATGCTGGCCGTGTCACAGTTTGGGTTGTTAAAGCAGGCGTCGAAATTTGTTTGGTGAGCTTCCATCTCGGCATAGAAGATGTCACGTCCCTCTTGGAAGTAGAGGTCTGCAAGTCTAAGCATCAGCTCTGCTGACCTTTCGCCCTGTAGGTTGCCACCTCTAAGTAGGTCTTTGGCGAAGTCCATTTCACGGTGCCTAGCTTCGCGAGCTCGCCTTCGGTATTCATCTGATACTTGTTCGCGTGATAGCTCTGAGGCGCGAATAACGCGGACCTCGTCTCTGTCTTCCTCTACCTCTTGTGCCGAAGCCGTGGGTGAGAAGGGCATCTGTACTGCAAATAACAGCACCAACGGGAGAGCTATCTTGCGAGAAAAACTACTTTGAGAGAAATTGTGCTTCATTTGTGACCCACTCTATTCAAATTCTGTTGTCTAAAAGTTCTAGGTGTCAACAGGGACCAACTAAGCGACCCTGTCGTTCTTTTTCGTTGTTAGTTGCAAGAGCCTTGTTCTGTATACCTGTAGTATCCGAGCTCGTCTTGCCAAAACTCACCGTTGAACGGCCAGTAGATGAAGTCTACTGATGTAGCAAAGTCGAGTTCGAGACCCTGGAATCCATCATTCATATCCGGATTAGTCATCCTGTAGGTGTAGTCTGCACGCTGGGCTGAAACAACCTCGAAGCGAATGATTTCTGACTGCCCTAGGAGGTCTGTTACTTGACTCTGAATGGCGTCAGCTTCACGTAAAAGGAGTCTACCAGCGCGAAGCTTGTAACCCTGACGGTCTTGAGCGATAACTGAGCGCAAGTGCGCTCCTACGGTGTCACGCCACAAGGCCTTTTGTTCATCGATCAGATCCTCTTCAGCCGACATGATGTCGATGTGCCTCACAAGAGATGCGAGGTCCTTGTTTCTAAGGAAGCGTACAAAGAGAGACTCAGGCAATACGGATGCCTGGGTGCGCTCTCCGAAGTACTCGTCGTATGCTTGATCGTGTAGTTCGCGTCGTCCTTGTCCTCTGTAACGCTCTACAAACTCGCGAAGTTCATCCGAGATAGGACCCATCTCGCCCTCAAAGCTCAACAATTGTTCACTTACATCTTCGTACTCGCAGAGGTTGAAGAACGTAAGTGCTCGTAGTACGTCGGCCTCTGGCAGAAACTCACCCTCGCTGTAGAAGGGGGAGTTGACAGTCAAGAGAAGACCTAAAGTGAGGTTCAGGTCGTTCTGCATGAATGTAGACCAAGCCTGCTCAAAGAGAGCCTCTGGCCAATAAGTTGAATCTCTTGGCACCATTCCGTAATAGCGAGAGGCTTCGTCGAAGCGCTGGATCCCGTAATAGACGCGGGCGACGTTTAGAAGGGACAGATCCGTAAGATCGCTCACCTCTTGAATCGCTCTTTCGTTCTCTAGCTCGACTCCGTCAGCATCTCGGATAACGTCGCGGAACGCCTGGACTGCAGAGCGTAGTCGACCCTGTTGGTTGAATATTACGCCTTCAAAATACTTAGACCTAAGGTATAGCTCTGATCGAGTTGATATCTGTCCGAAGTATCGACGTGCATCGGAGAGCTCGTCGCGCTCATAAAGCCTAACACCCATAAGGTAGTAGAGGTGGTTTTTGGCCTGACGAGGGTACTCATCAGGTGGAATGCGGTGCACGATTCTCATTAGCTCACTGTTGTCACCGGTAAAACGGGCGATAGCTACTAGTTTCGGCAGAGCATGCTTGAAGTAGGGGTTGGCTGGACCACGTCGCACTACCTGCATGAAGTAATGCTGTGCGGAGTGATACATCTCCATTTCAAAAAGAGTGCGAGCTAGGTAGTAGTGGGCTTTAGTAGTCTGGTCTGGGCACTGCTCTCCTTCTAAAACATCGAACAGAATCTTAGATGCCGCGAGCGGCTTGCGAGCCCTAAGGCGATCCCTAGCATTTTCGATCTCGCGGTCGCACTCCGTAATGGGGGCACCATCATCACCGTCTTCGGGTAGCTCATCATAGGCATCGGTACGACGATCGCGACGGCTTTCGCCTAGCATTTCACGTTCCTGCCGCTCATCCTCACGGCTGTCTCTGCGCTCTTCTGGTCGCTGCGGTTCAGGCTCTTCAGATGCACCGCTGTTGTTGCGGGCAGTGTCTAGAACCTCAGATGGCGCGTTTTGGCGCTGAAGGCATCTAATATCGTCAGCTGTGAATTGTGAACCAGAGTCTTCAATAGTCTGGACCACAATGTGAACAGGTACGTTTACATTCACCATGTTCATTATCTCATCACAAGATAGTGCGTGTGCTGCCGAGGAAAATGTAAGAGTCGCTGCGCTGAGCATAGCGATTCGACTTACAAATGATTTAAGCATTGTCTGCTCCCATATTATCGTTTGGACCCGCTTAGCGGCTCACGTTGGGAAAGAAGAAGGAGGCTGAAGCCGCGATAAGGAAGTTGTTCTTCATTTCGAGCGTTGTTGAGGCGATGGTCTCGATGTAAACCATCGAACGTCCCTCAACTCTAAACGCTAGCGAGTCATCTACGGCAATTCTAATACCACCACCGATATTGGTGGTTGGGTGCCACTGGTTCTGTGTGAGGATAGCCTCTTCACTATCGTTACCTAGCGCATCCAAGTCGTCTTGAGTAAGGGTAAGTCCCATACCAAAGGCTCCAAAGACGTCAAAGTTAATTATACGTCTGCCACTCAGGGCTACCTTTCCGTATATAGGCGAGAATTGAAAGCCAAAGTTTGTGAAGAAGGTCAGCTTTGAGATATCAGGTGAGACCTTGTTCTCATTTACCAGCTGGCTGGTAATAGATTTCCAGTCACTTTCTCCGAGATCTGGCGAGTAGCCCATGTTTAGCTCAAACGCGAAAATCTCAGTAGCGTGGTAAGCACCGTTTACGCCGAAAAGGTATCTGTTAATGAACGGGTCGTTTGTAACGAAACCTAAGTAGGGGCTGAGCTCGTATCGCCCGAGCTTCAAGAAGTTCTTTCGCTGAATAGTCTTAATCAGCCTGTCAGCTTCTTGTTCATCCTCAAGTAGGATCTGCTCGCTGACAACTCCAACGCGATCGTCGATGTCTCCAGATCTAACGGCATCTTGTTCTTCCTGAATACTGTCCGACTGTTCTCCGAAGAGATCGTCCATATCAGTTTCGTCATCGCCAAAGAGGTCGTCGTATTCTTCGTCCTCGCTATCCTCTTCGTCTTCATCGGCAATACCGTCAAAGGAGAAGTCGAACGCGAGTTCGTCATAAAACACCTGAGTGGCGAATTGCTGGGCTAGACTCGGTGCTGACTCAGCATCGGGGTCGCCCTCTGTCGCGAATGCAGCTGTAGAGAATAAGACCCCTAACAGCAGTTTGTTTTGTAACTTCATTTTGCTTTATCCCTAAAAGTCGGTGAGGCGTGGGCTCATGTTTGGGAAGTAGAAAGAGATTCCAGTACTGACGACCAGTGATTGGTATAGTCTGCTCTCGCCGGAGGATATGCCGTCGTCGGCACTGTAGTCTGGCGCCGCCCCAAGGTACATCAGGTTGCGAACGTCAATTTTTAGAGCAGTTCTCTGATTGAGGAAGAAATCAAGTCCGAACCCAACAGATGCGGGGATCATTACGTCGACCCCCACCTTGTCGAGCGAAACTTCTCCAGCACTGTATCGTGCGTATCCTCTCTGGAGTGTCAAGAGACCTAAGCCACCCTGCAGGTACAGGTCAAAGTTTAGGACTGACTCACCGAGGAGGTTGATTTTACCGTAAACAGGAGCCCACTGAGCGCTGAAAGTTGCCCCGAGGATAATCTTGTCAACTGGCTGCTGAAACGAGACCCCTCCGGTGCCTGAGTTCGCGATCCGTACGAGGGTGTCTGTGAGTCCCTTTAGGTCCCCAGTTCCGCTGTCGGGTGAGTAGAATAATTGGCTTGACGCTGAAAACTCCTCACTGAAGTGGTAATTTAGGGCAAAGCCACCTAGAACTCGGCTAACCATAGGATCGTTTGGTACGAAACCACCAAATGGGGCAACCTCGAATCGACCAGTTTTCAGGAAGAACCTGTTCTGGACGACATTTTGATCATCTGGGCCATTGCGGAGGGTTTCAAGGGCTTCTTCTGCTGGTGTAGCGAAAGCCGGCGTAGCAGCGAGGCAGCTGAGTAGGGAGATCCCTAATCCTATTGCGACGGTGCTAAGAATACGAGACAGATTCATGTCGGGAGTACTCTCTATAAAACGGTTTTTTGCCCTGGCTGGGCGAGCGTAATTGTTGCGACGCCGAATGTAGCATACGTGAGGGAGTTGCGCTCCCCTTGGTGTGTCAGAGGGTTGTTAGAAGGTTGTAAGGACGCACTTTGTTTTTTGTAAAAACATAGGTTGTAGCTTGATTATTCTATCAAAAAAGTTTGCTCGATCCAGCCCATTCCGCCCCTTCTGTCTCTAGATACAACCCATATTGTGACCTGATCCGCTTCGGTGGCATTTGGCGCAGTCCACGTAACGGACTGGAAATCACCATGTAGAGAGTACGATGTGTCGTAACTACCGCCCGTCGTATAGAAGTTGAAATATGGGTCTTCTGTGCGAACCTCTGGTTCGCCGTCACTAGTCACAAAGGTATAATCCTCGGGCGCTTCAATTAAAATCGGCTCTATCTCATATTTATCGCCACCAATGACACTGACTGCGTCGCCTAAAGAGACCGCCTCTCCGTTTATTAGAAGGTGGAGGATGTCGGGGTTGTGATTTGGTGTTGTAGTTGTTGATACCGGTATTCTTTTGTTCGCAATCTCTGTGTCGGACTCGTCTATTTCTCCATCGACAATGGGGTTTGCGAAGATAGTGATCTGTAATTCATCACCTTCGAGCTTCTCTTCGTCTGTTAAGTGGTCTAAGAAGTCCTCTCCAAATGTGTAGGTTGCCGGTAGAAAAGGCTCTATCCCTACAAGCCCAGCCTCTTGGGCTTGTGCTTGAAATTCTTCAAACTCTTCAGGTGTCATATCTTCTGAGCCCAACTCTCCTAAGAGCTCAAAGAACTCCTCCGAAGGGAAACATCCAAGCGGTGAATCGCTGCAGCCCAACCATAGTGCAGTAGAGGGTAGCTCTGGGTGGACCAAAAGCGCGGAGAGGTTGATGGTCTCTCCTGGTTGAGCCTCGGCTAGGGAAGAGGTGGTACCGTCTAGTCCCACAACCTCCGCTTTAATTGCCAAAACTCTGGTGCGGTCAACTTGCCAGGACTGGGCCATTTCTGTAGCTTGGCAGGCTATATTTGATAATAGGAATGCTGTTGCAAATAAGAACCTCATAGTCTCACCTCTAGGTCAAAGCCAATCGACGGTATAAGCGGCAGACCAGTGATGTATTCGTAGTCTGTATAGTCGTAGTTGTAGTTGATAAACTCTGGGTTCTCGCCCTTGTATATGTTCAGCACGTCAAGATAGGTGCTCAATTGAGCCCATGGGAATTGGAATCTCTTTTCAATCCTAATGTCGAGTGCGCTGTATGGGGCCATCCGCTCGCTGTTTCTTATACCAGTCTGGTAGCCAGTGTAGTAGTTCTCGTCGATGTCGTAGACTCCCAGGTCGTAAGGCGTGTATGGATTCCCAGTGGTGTACTGGAACTTTGCCGAAGTGTGAATTCCCCATGCCCACTGATACCCCCCAAGAACAACTAGGTTGTGTGTCTGGTCAAAGTCGTAGGAATACCATTCATTGTCTCCAGGTATGTTTAGGGACAGCTCTTCGTCACCGAAGTCTGGATAGTCTAGGCGCTCACTTTTTGAGAGTGTATAGCTGATCCAACCAAAGAAGTTCCCAATAGGCGCCTTCTTGAGCATGAACTCACCGCCGTAGACCCTGCCGATCCCAGAATTTATGTAAGGTTGGTCTCCTGAGAACCCGCCGTCGGGATTAAAGTTTATCAGGTCCCACATGTTCTTTGAAAAGGCCTCGGCGTCAACGCTTAGTCCCTGTGCCAACTCCGCCTCTATTCCAATCGAGCTAGAGAATGCCTTTTCAAAAAGTAGTTCCATATCACCACTAGGGCTCCACGCCTCTTCTGGCTGGGGTGGCTGTGTGTATATTCCCGTACCCCCCTTGATGAAAATGTTCTCAGCGATCCGTGCCCGGAAGCCAATTCTAGGGTCAACAGCCCAAGAGGCATATTGATCCGGGACTATTGAGAAACTAGTCCTAACACCAGGGCTCAGTAATAGGGCGTCAGGGTCTTCCAAAGGTCGTATCTGGGATTGGACAAAAATATCTGGACCATATCCAGAAAGGCTCTCTTCAAGCGAAAACGGCTCTCTTTCGTCGATTGGGCTAGAGCCCTCACCAGTCTGGCTAGGTGTTAGTGGGAGCCCTATTTTGAAAGAACCGTGACCCGCTATGGCATCTAGACCCGCCTTTAGCGAGAAGTGATCCGATTCCTCCCAGTCCAGCTCTGCTCGAAGTTCGTACAAGTATTGAGTTCGTTCTAAGTTGAACGCAGAGCCGAAATTCAATTCAGCTCCATCGACCCCAAATGCTCCCGTGGCAGTCGCGCTTAATCGTTCGGACAGCTGGTGTTCAACCTGTAATATTCCTCGGTGTGTATAAAAGGCCTGCGCCAGGTCACCTTGAGTGTCACTGTCGGTACCTTGAGCCACATCATCAGGAGTCCCGATAAGTAGGCTATCGTTGAAACCCATAAGTAATGCTGAGTAGCTCGTGCGATCCCGGTGGTGGGCCCACTTGAGCTGATAGTCCGTCCATACAGGTCTTGCTATGAAATCACTATCTCCCATGATGGCGGGTAGGAGCACATCTATGTACGATCTTCTAGCGGCAACCGCGACGTGATGGTCTTGATTCTCCCCAACCCTGCCTTCGAAAAGAGCCCCTGTATCTAGAACATCAGTTGACCACACCATGCGAGCCTGCTCTGGGGATTCATCCTTTATACTAACGTCTATTACCCCTCCGGTAGAGCGACCATATCGAACACCGTAACCACCTGGAAGGTAATCGACGGACTCAACAATATCTGCGTTGATGACAGAGACTATTCCGCCAAGATGGTAGATGAAGGGGATGCGGATTCCGTCAACATATATGGCTGAATCTTCAGGGTTTGATCCTCTAATTATTAGCAGTCCAGTAGCCAGCGGCGCTCTGGCTGCTCCTGGTAAGTTCTGAATTACTCTTATTGGGTCCCCGAGTGTTCCTGGTATTCTTCGGATCTCATCGACTGTTATCGTTCGTCGAGTAACCTCTTCTCGATCTCGCTGGTAAACACCGACAGCCTCGTTGTTTCCGTAATTAGCGTTCTTAACCCAGATGTTTGCCGAGGTGATCTCCCCGTCAACTATCTCAACAGTTGTGATTTTTGTTTCCCAGCCAGGTCTGGCTATTTGTAGGGTGTGTTCACCATTAGGCACACCCCTGAACTCGAACCTGCCCTCTGAATCACTGAGGACCGACATACTCAAGGATGGCAGCGAGACAGCCATTTCCTCTAGCGACCTTCTCGAGACCATTTCTATGATCTGACCATCCAAATTTATGGGGGCTGGAGCAACCTCTTCCTCAACCTCTTGGGCGTGTGCTCCATCGGTGGCGTCAGCGTCTAGCACGAAGCCGTATGAGAATTCTATAGCCACTGGGGTTGGTCCATTCTCATCCTCGGCGGGTGTGAACGTTAGTCCCCAGGCCGCTGTTTCAGCCGCCTCATCAAACCCGTAACCGAGAGGGGTTACCACCTCTACGTATGTTACTTCTCCTGCCTCGTTAATCTCGAGGATTAGCCCTACCGAACCTTCGGCTCCCTGTTCCAGGGCTTCAGGAGGGTAGGGTGCCTCTACAAAGGTCGCCAATTCGGGGAAAACCAGTATAGGTGGCAGCTCATCGGCAGCCTCTGGGCTGGTCTCCTCGGTAGCAGTAGCCTCCTCATTGACTGTTTCCAGTTCATTAGAGGCTGGCAGGTCTTGAGCCAATGCGGTCATAGAAAGAATTGTTGTTAATAATATCATTAGTCTAAAGCTCTCAGTGTGCATCTCATTGGAATTCCCGTGACGGAAATAGGAGAATCATTTTGTAAACCAGGTCTCCATCGTGATGTCAGCCAAGCCTCTCGGCAGGCCTCGTCGATGCCGTAGCCAATGGATTCCCTAAGGTGAGCTCTTGAGACCTCACCGTTGTCGTCTACATCTATATATATTGTCCAGCTCCCCTCGATACCAGCCTCTACTGCTTCTTCTGGGACACGAATAACAGGCGCGGCGCCTCGAAGAGTAGGAGGAGAGGCGACAGCGGCGAAAGTTACTGGGAGTGCTTCGCCAATGTCCATTAGCTCTTCTGTTGCCTCGGCTCGTAGAGTCGTCCCTGCTCGAACTTGTAGCCCAGTGCTTCCGCCGGTTGAGAATGAACTAGCGGAGAGCCCGTGAACAACTCTGCGGGGAGGAGGGGGCTCTTCTTGAGGAGGGGGCTCCTCCGCGAGAGGCTGAGGAGCGGTCTCTTCAAATGGGACAGGCTCGGGTTCGGGTTCGGGCTCAGGCTCAGGCTCAGGTTCGGGCTCAGGTTCGGGCTCGGGTTCGGGTTCAGGTTCAGGTGGCGCTGTAACCAGTTCAAACTCAACCCACTGTTCGACTTGTGCCTCCGAGGTTCGGTCCGCAAATATAAACTTTATTGCAAGTAGATAGAGCGCAATTGAGCCAATAGAGGCCAGTGTTCTCAATGTTGAGTCCCATTTGCGGGTAGGCGCGTCTGACGGGGAGCGTATCAACTTATTCCACCTCGGCGGTTGCTTCGCTGTCTGATGGTTCTATGTCTAAACGCTCGGATGGATTAATATTGATAGCGAACTTGGCTATACCTTCCTGCCTAACTAGGTCTATTATTGCCACGACTTGACCGTGAGAGACGTCTCTGTCAGCCGCAATAAGACAAACGGTGTCAGCATCGCGCTGAGCCTCTGCATTAACAAATGTTCGTAGATCTTGCTCGGAGATCATCTCCCCGTCTAGACTTAGTTCGCCATTTGCTCCTAAGTGAATTCCTAGGGATGAGGTCTCCGTGGGTTCGCCTGTCGCTGCGTCTGGTAGGTTTACCTTTATTGAAGGTGCAACTATGTATGTAGCCGTCACCATGAAAATGATGAGGACAACTAATATAATGTCTACAAGTGGTGTGATATTGATGTCGACGATTGGCTCGTCTTCACCTCCACCGAGCTTTGCTGCCACCTAAGCCTCCTTCGACTTTAGTCGGGCGAGTACTAGGTGTGAGAGGCTGGTGGTGTTGGCGAAGGTAGATTTCACCCTGCGCTGTAGGTAGTTGTACAAGACCACCGCCGGAATCGCTACCAGCAGTCCAATCGCTGTAGCGACGAGCGCTTCCGATATACCGGACATGACGGCGTCCGTTGCTTCGTCTGCCTGTGATGCTAAGTCATTAAAGGCTGTGATAATTCCTAGAACAGTACCGAATAGCCCGATGAACGGAGCGTTGGATCCGATAGTTCCAACAATGATCAGTCCTCGGTCTGCCTTAGAACGTTCGAAAACCATTGTGCCAGCGATTACCTCCTCAGCGGAGTCCGCACCGTTGCTGCTGGCATCTAATCCAGCTGCCAATACCCGCGCCTCAATTCCTCCCATTTCGTCTAGTGATGACTGGAACTCCTCTGTCGAGCCCCCCTTTAGGTATGTAGTGAGGGATGTCTGTAGGGCATTCTTTGGGCTTTTGTTAAGTGTAAAATAGGTGAAGCGCTCAACAGCGACAATCACACACAGTACAGATAAGAGCACTAGCAGCCATAATACCCATTCAACGCCCAATAGTGAAAAAGCTAACAGTTGCGCTTCAAGATCCATCCATCGCCTCTATGGTAAATGCGATCAGAAGTGATGCATTTTGTTGATGTGACTATAACGAACTAATGATGGTTCATTTGTATTAATATGTGGTCTATTTTGTAATAAAATGTAAACAAGAGGGTCCGCTTTGACCCTTACAAAAACAAAAACGCAGGGAGATCCAGTAAAAAGGAACGCCCTGCGTTAATGATGGAGGCGACGACCGGAGTCGAACCGGTGAATGGTGGTTTTGCAAACCACTGCCTTAGGCCACTTGGCTACGTCGCCATGCGGTTGCCGAATAACGCTACATTGACTTCGGATCAAGTTACAGAATCAGTATGACCCTTACCTTGGCAATAATTACCTACAATGAGGAGCACCGTATACGTGAAGTGATCGAGTCCGTCCCCTTTGCCACAGAGGTTATTGTTTTGGATTCTGGATCTACCGACCTCACCTGTGACGTTGCAACTGCTTTGGGAGCTACAGTCATTAGTGCTGATTGGCCGGGGTATGGGGCGCAAAAAAATCGAGCGCTAGATGCCTCGACCTCGGAGTGGATTCTGTCTTTGGATGCTGACGAGGTGGCTTCACCTGAGCTTGGTGAGTCCATTCGCAAATTGCTGACCAGTGATCCCAGTTTTGTAGGCTACTCCGCAGTTAGGCGAAACCATTGGTTGGGTAAGCCTCTGAAGGGTGGCGCCTATGGACCTCGATCTAAGCTTCGCCTTGTGCGGCGTGGGTGTGGTAGGTGGGTTGGCGGCATTCTTCACGAGACCCTAGAGGTTAGAGGGGCCGTTGGAACGCTAGATGGAGTAATCGAACACTATCCATATAGAGATGTCTCGGATTTCCTTTCCACAGCTACTACCTATGCGGGTCTGTTCGCTCAAAAATGCCAATTGGAAGGTAGGCGGGCGTATTGGTGGGACCCTCTTTTTAGACCTATTCTTCATTTTGTAAAATCTTTTCTATTGAATATAGGATTTATAGACGGGCTTAGAGGGTTTCAACTGGCCAGACTTGGAGCGTTAGAGGTTCGGATGAAGTGGTCAAAGACCTACATGGTACAGAAAAGGGGCTTACAGGATGACCCTCGGGACTGAGGTTGTATATTTGGCACGAGGTTTGCTCTTAGGGGCTTGTCAGTGCTGTCCCTTCTTAGTAGGTGGCGGTGCTACAAGAGTCTTCTGTGACCTCGTCTAAGAGTAGGGTGGAGAGAACATTGGTTGATAAAAGAAAAAAGGGAAAAAAGAAGGAAGAGGCTAAGGCAACGAAAGAGCCTGCTGGTAAGTGGCGTCGACGAGCCATACGCAGCGCCTATTTTGTGATCATCCTTGGTTGTGTGACCCTGTTGAGTAGTTTTATCGCATACAAGAAGTACGTAGTTGATGATCCAGGAGATCACCTTTCCAGTACCTTTATTGACAGTGTTATCGCTCAGGAATCCCCAGTGTTTTATAGAGACGGGACCTCTAAGTTAGGTGTGTTTTTCTCGAGAGAACACAGGGACTATGTCTCGTTCGATCGCCTCCCAACTGCTTGGTTACAGGCAATCGTATCTTCGGAAGATCAAAGGTACTGGGAGCATCCAGGCGTAGATTTGAGAGGGTTTGCTAGGGCGATGTGGTCAAATGTTCGAGCAGGTGGCGTCGTTGCAGGTGGTTCGACACTTACCCAGCAGACCGCAAAAAATCTCTACTACAGACCGGATCGGTCTGTCGGCTCGAAGTTAGTGGAACTAGTGAACGCACTTAGGTTGGAAGCACATTTTTCCAAAGAGATGATTTTGGAATTTTATGCCAACCAGTTTCATGTCTCTGCAAACGGTCGAGGAATTGGTATCGCCGCCAGATACTTCTTCGATAAGCAGGTCTCACAACTTACGGTACAAGAGTGCGCCTTCATAGCGGGTATGGTTAAAGCCCCCACCCGCTACAACCCATTTGCAGGCTCAACCCCCGAGCGCCGCGCGATCGCAATCGAGCGAGGACAAGCGCGTACGAACTATGTTCTCGGTAGAATGGTAGCGGAGGGGCATATTTCAGAAGCGGAATTTTTAGCCGTTAGGGATGAGCCGCTCGCTTTTAGTAGAGGTAGTTTTAGGTACGCCAGCTCTATAATGCTAGACGAAGTACAGAACCGTCTGGAGCAGGCGCCATTCCCGGAGGTGTTTGCACAAGCGGGGATCGACAACCCATCCACGGCTGG
>CAWVYO010000023.1:0-23958 GCA_963934385.1 uncultured bacterium | reverse complement strand
CGGGCTCTCCCGCCAGCCTGAGATCCTGCTTCAAGAATCTTGACGCGATGCCCCATCGCCCTAAGGCGAACAGCAGCTGCCATCCCTCCAAAGCCAGACCCAATTACGATTACTGGTAGATTAGACACTTTCACTCCTGCGCTTGAGTTTGTTATTTGTATTGAATAAATGTTTGTTGTTTTCGCTCGATAGATGTTCATCAAGCTCCCGTACAATCCAGTCTGCGAGCTCCGATGCCCCCTCGAGAAGGAGGGGATGCTCGAGTAAAACCGGAGCCAAGACAATCGCCTCACGTAGACTGTCAATCGATGCTAATACGTCATCTAGGGCTCCTCCCTCGCGAAAAAGTTTACGGTAGACCGACACCAGTTCCTCGGAAATTTCTTCAGACGGAGCCTCTAGCAACGCGACCAACTCTTCTGTCTCTTCGGGGTAGCGCTCCAGGTGTGCCGAGACCAAAGCGGTCATCTTGCCTTCTCTCAAATCAGTCCCGGAAACCCTTCCCTTAATTCCGTAGAGGTCAAGCACATCGTCTTGCATCTGGTACAGGGTTCCGAGAGTCGCATAAACATTGCCAATTTCCCTGGCCACCTGAGGTTTGATTCCCGCCAAGATAGCCGCACCCTCTACGGGCAAAGCCAGAAGCTGCCCAGACTTTCCTTCCGCAACGCGAACATAGCTCTCCCAGTCGAATAGCCGATCTGTCACCAAGCTCATGTCCTCAGCCTGACCGCGCACAGTCTCACCGGATCGATAAGCTAGTGCACGAGATAGGTACCAGCGTAGCTCCGCTGGAGCGTCCATTTGGTCTAATGCCTGATAAGGTAGAACGAGCATTAGGTCGCCGACGTTGATCGCCTGACCGACACCGTGTTTCACCCATACCGTCTCACGCCCTCGGCGATGAGTGTCTCCGTCCTGGATATCATCGTGGACCAAGGTCGCGTTGTGCACCAACTCTACCGCCGCAGCCCAGCACACGGCATCTTGTTTGGAGACACCTAAAACACCGCAAGCGAGAAGGGCTAGCCTAGCGCGGATACGCTTTCCTCCAGTACCTAGAGCCTCTTGAGCCATGCGCCCGCACCTCTCAGGGCGATCTCCCGTGGCTAGCTGGCACATGAGCCCGTTCACATCTGAGATCAAGACTTCTGTCTGTCTCGATTCGGACTCCTCAGCGGCTTCATTCCCCAGCACCTGATTTAATAAATAGACAGACATAATACTCCTAGTGCGAGACTGCTGCACGGATGAGCGATGCGCTATTTGCGCCGACGCTCTCCTTGATCAGTGCCCAGCGGAGATTGGAGTCAGTCGCCAAAAATACTCGGCTCATCATGGCCGCCAAACTGGCTGCTGAGATCTCTCCTGTCATGAATCGGTACCAATCATCAGTGGGTAAATCGAAGAAGGTGTTGAAAAATCTCTCGAGTTGATCGTCATCTAGTTTGGCTAGAAAATTCGCACCAAATGTGTAGAGTTCCCATTTTCGAACATCGTCGACAGGCCAAATCTCTCGCCATATTTTCTTACAGCTACGAGTCAGTGAATCGGAACTAATTTCGCCTGCGATGATTTCTGCAACGCCCGGTGCCTTCTTCATTGTTCGCGCCAAAAGGTATCCAGTAGCCGGATGCACCATCGAGGCTGCCGCACCAAAAGCTAGTGTGCGTTGCTTTCTGTCGGGCATCGGGAAAGTCATTGGAATACGGCAGCGCTCAATTTCCAACCGCTTTATTGGTATGATATCCCATTGCTTCAAACGCTCGTGAAGTCGGTTTTGAAGCTCTCGTAAGGACATCTCAGGCTCAGAGATAAGGGACGTCTCCTCAACAAATATCTCTGTCTTTGAGAGGGGCATCGCGTACAAAAATGAGGGAGAAGCTCCAGAACTTGTCGGTCCTAGGCTTCGCAAGTCCATAAAAACCATCTCGCCGATTGTGAACGGATGGCGCTCCACTTCTAGGTGCTCCCCGTAAGCCGTCTGGAAGGCTATGGGGCGCTCTGCGTTTGACCCTACTAAATTTCTTTTACCCCCAGTCGCGTCTACGAAAAAGCGACAAGACACAGGCTCAAGTCCTTCTATTTCCACTACCGAGTCATTCTCTCTATGATCGACCGTAGACACTTTCGCGGACACAAACTCCACACCAGCTGCTAGGCACCGAGCCATTATAGTTTGCTGAAGCTCTACGGTGTCTATTTTGAGGTAACGCTTGTCCAAGATGCGTTCGCCGCCGCTCCATGTTCGTACGAGCGGAGCTATCCAAGATGCCTCAATACAGCTCCTAAGATCGTCTGGAAGCTCGTCGGACCACATGCCAAAACATCGCTCCCATTTATCCTCAGCAGATGGAGAGATGCAGGAAACCTGAACTCCTCTCTCAGCACAGGCGAGGGCCAGAAGTATCCCAGCAGGACCAGAACCAGCTATTACCAAATCCGAATTTTTCATAAATCACTCCATGTCTATGTATAAAATATATACAAACTATGTGCAAAAGCAACAAGTTTTGTATATAGTTTGTATATGGATGTTCCAAACCCACCTCGAATCGGATGCAAGCCTTGATTTCTATCGGACCAACAAAAACAGATTTCCCTCAATCCGCCCTTGATTCAGCTGGTGGTTTTGTGTGGTGGTATGTGGATCTTATCGATGAATTTGGCAACGGAGCCGTGTGTATTTGGTCCTTTGGGCTACCTTTTCTACCAGGCCTCGCATCGAGTGCCCGCAGGGGCAACCCAATCCAACCTAGTGCCCGCCCAAGCTGGACTCTGTCGGTTTTTAAGGACGGAAAACAAGATTTTTATCTTCTGAGCGAGCATGATCCATCTGACTGTAGCTGGGACCCCGAGCAGGGTCACTGGCGATTTGGTGAAACCCATTTTCGTTCATCTGTAATTGAGGGCAAAGTCCTGCTAGAGGTTGACTACAAAGCTATAGCGCCAGGTTTTCCTGGGACTCTGATAGGGACGCTTCGTGTGGAGGGGCCCCTGCGTAAGAGCCCAATCAACATGGAACGTCATGCAGAGCACAGTTGGGAGCCTGTTACCCTTGGCGCCGCTACCGGAAATTTGGCGATCGTCTGTGGTGATTATCGAGCAGACCTAGAAGGGCGTGCCTATTACGATCGCAATGCTGGTGATCGTCCTCTGCATGACTTGGGTATCAAGGACTGGTATTGGGGACGGTTTCCTTTTTCTGACAGGGAGATTGTCGTCTACTTGTTGATGGCGGAGGATAGTCAAGATGAGCATCATGTACTCGAGGTTGATGAGCGAGGGATCCTAAGCCACTGGCAAGAGCCCTCCCTCGACATGGAGAGTTGGGCACGCAGCACCTTCTACTCTCGATATCCAAAGTTAATTCGGGTCTCTTGCCATAATAAGGAGACCCTACACATTAAATTGCAGCCGCCTATGGATGACAGCCCTTTTTACCGGCGTTTTGTAGCGAGTTGCACCCAAGGAGAGGAGTCGGTTCTAGGTGTTTTTGAGCACGTGCTCCCACATGAGATCGACCCTGGGTGGAGTCGACCTTTGGTACATATGCGGGTTCACAAAGCGACCAAGCCCAACTCGATATGGCTCCCTCTGTTTTCAGGTCCAAAATCTGGTCGCTGGGGTCGCTTATTCCGAAGCTGGCTCTGGAAGTCTCGCGTCAAGGAGCTCCCATGGCTAAAATAGTTGTTATCGGAGCGGGACTAGGAGGGCTCGCTGCTGCCATCCACTTAGCCGCCAGCGGACGGGAAGTCCTCATACTCGAGGCCTTGCCAGAGGTAGGCGGTAAAGTCGGGACTATGGAGGTAGATGGGGTTCGTTTCGACACGGGACCCAGCGTGCTCACGCTCCCCAGTGTCTTTGATGACCTTCTACAGCTAGCGGGAACTCGGCTGGTTGAGGAGTTAGAACTTCTTCGCCCAGATCCCTTTGTTCGATATCTTATTGGCGATGACGCTCCCCTAGATTTCTGCCATTCCGTGGAAGAGACTCTTGATAACGTCGGGCGCTGTCTGGGCTCCCAGTCCAAAGATGAACTCGCCTCGTTTATGAAATACTCAAAGCAAATATGGGATATAGCTGCTCCGCCGTTTGTGTTTGGAGCGGCTCCAAGCATCTCACGAGTGCTTTCTTTCGGGCCGTCCTACTGGGCTAAACTACCGAAGATTGACGCTACACGAACAATGTGGGCTGCTATTACACGACAAGTCAGTGATCCTAGGCTTCGAGCCATACTTGCACGCTTCGCTACTTACAACGGCTCAGATGTGCGCCAGGCGCCTGCGACCCTCAATTGCATTGCCCATGTGGAGATCAGCCTAGGAGGCTATGGCGTTAAGGGGGGAGTAGAAGCCGTAATCCAGACCATGTACCGAGTGGCGCAGAATCTGGGGGTCGAGATACGAACCAGCTCTCCAGTTGAACATATCGACCTGAAACGAAAGGAAGTTCGGGGAGTTGTTTTATCTGGAGGTGAGCACATCTCTTGCGATAAATTGGTTGTGAACGCCGATGTGAGTCATCTGCTTGGTCAGCTAGTTGAGAAGCCTATTAGAGGTATTCCACCGATAACAACCCCTTCGATGTCAGGTTGGACTGCCGTGTTCGCCGCCCAAGCAAATAAGACCCGAGCCGCTCATACAGTAGTTCTTGCCGATCCATATATTCGGGAGTTTGAGGACATCTTCGACAAGGGGGTGCCACCTAGTTCTCCTACGGCCTACCTATGTGATCAGGGATTGGCCCACGATCGTGAAGGTTGGGGAGACCGCTACCCGGTATTCCTTATGGGTAATACTCCCGCCGAGCCTCTCGAAGGTGGAACAGAAGAGCGTTGGCAGCAGCTCCGCGAGCGTCTACACCAGAGGACTCTTAATGCTGGTGCTCTCCTCCCAACCGACAAGCTTGTATGGGAGCGTAGCCCGACCGATCTAGCTCGTATTTTTCCAGGGACACAGGGGGCGATCTACGGGGCTGCATCACACGGAATGCTGAGTTCATTTCGTCGACCTGCAAACTCTATTTCCTCCGTAAAAGGGCTCTTCCTCGCATCTGGTTCAGCTCACCCAGGCGGGGGAATGCCCCTGGCTGTACTGAGTGGACAAGCCGCGGCTAAGGCAATCCTCGATTGGTGATCTTGAGGTGCAGAGGTGCGGCGACACTCTATATTTACCTCGCGGTATATCCTCATTGTAAGAACAACTAGACTAGTACTTTGTCGAGTACTAAACCAATCTGACAGGGTAACAGGGTTGGGAGATAGACAGCACAGGTCATTCTCTTAGGATTGAGTTCATATGGTAGATAGAGAATCGCGATTGATGGGATATTGAGATAGGTTTGAATGTGAGGCTAGGCCAACCGAGTTCCTATAGGAGACTTCTGTGAAACGCTTGATTACAATTGTGACGCTGTTCGCTTTTACAGGGTGTAGTGGCAAGGACATTGATACTGATTCCTCAACGGATACCAGCACCGATACTGATACCGGCACCGATACTGATACTGATACTGATACCGGCACCGATACCGACGTCGAAAATACAACACATGATGTGGTAGTGGTCGGAGCTGGAAGCGCTGGCTTGTATGCCGCAAAAACCCTAATCGAATCAGGCTACGACGTGCTTATAATTGAAGCCACAGACCGAATTGGGGGGCGAGTAAAGAGCCAAACACTGGGCGATATACGTGTTGAGTTGGGCGCTGAGGAACACTATATGTCCGCGGGGAGCAACCCCGTGTGGCCCGCTATTAGGGCTGAGTATGGCAACGCCATTTATGTGGAAGGTTATCAGGGGATCGACGCCTATTCTATGGACGGTGGCAGTAATACCTGCTGGACGAAAAACACAGCGCTAAACAGATGCAGCGATGACGCCGACGTATCTGCAGTCGACGACTTTTGGGGTTGGTATTGGAGACCCAGCGAACATGAGGACCCCAATACGACTTTAGCTGATGATGTGCTTGTTGAGTATGGCGTCGACTCTTCACACCGTGCCTACCACCTCTACGACTCGGGGTTCGCTGGCGCCTCGTATGCAACAAACCTAGAAAATCTGGGGGCTAGGAGCCTTGCGATACAAGATAATTCGTGGGATCTGTCTGGTTCGATTAGGGTTATTGGTGACAAAGATCTTGGCTATTCCGATGCGTTGGAGACCGTGTGGTGGAACGACGTTGTCGCCAACAGTGATCTCTTATTGAGTAGCCCCGTGGTACAGATAGATACCAGTGGTGAAGATGTCGTAATTGCGGACCAAAATGGTGGTCTTCATGCAGCTAGACAAGTCATCGTAACGGTCTCTATTGGTGTGCTTCAATCTGAAATGATCGACTTTGTCCCTGATTTGCCTGACTCAACAGTTTCAGCGTACGAGGGGATCGGCATCGACATGGGAATGAAAGTGCCAATGAGCTTTAGTTCTGCCTGGTGGGAAACCGAGGGTGAAGCGTTGTCCTGGCTCGTTACGGAAGGTTTGGCGGGGGCCTGTTGGGTGCCTAGCGACTATAAAGCAGGCAGTACGTCACACATTCTTCTCTGTTATCCAATGGGTGAAAATGGTGAGGTCTTAAGCGAGATCGCGGTCGCTGCTGGTGGGGGATCCGCAGGCGATGAAGCGATAATTAATGTCATTCTGGAAGATCTGGACGGCACGTTTCCCCAGGCAGCGAACCAGGCATCTGCAAATTATATAGAGGGCATCGTACAGGACTGGGGTACTGAGCCCTACACGTTGGGGGTGTATTCATACCCAGCGATGGGAACGTATACGTCCGCCAACGATAGCAAGAGAAGAGACCTTCAGACCCCAGTGGCGGACAATAGAATCTTCTTTGCTGGTGAAGGGACTCACATCAGTCACCCCGCTACGGTAGTCGGTGCACTCCACGAAGGTGAACGTGCTGCAGGCGCGGTAGCCGATGTTAACGGCGATCCTAACAACCCTCCAGCTTTACCTGCAGGCGACTAATACAACAGCCTGGGCGATCCCAACGACGCTTTAAAGCCCTTCTACAGTACTAGGTGCCTGAAGACCACGAGTGCCCGCGAGCTAATTTTATGGTGTAGACTCTGGATACAACATGTATATTGAACCCTGAGCTAACCCCACCTGCCTTTGTCACGGAGTAACTGTGAAGCCTTATATCTCTCTTGTTTTGTCCTTTACGCTCATCGGGTTGGTCGCCTGCAATAGCGATTCCAAAGACACGAACGACACTGGGACTACTCCAGTGGATACTGGTACGACCACCGCCACCACGACCGATACAGCCACGACTACTACCGATACAGCCACGGCGACTGATACAGCCACCACCGATACAGGCGGCGAGACTGAGCCCACATACGACGCAGGCATTTCAATCCAAGACAACCTAGGCAACGGTGTTCCCGTTCTCAGTATTCTTGAGCACCACGAGGTGTCAGAATTGTACGGTCTAGACCACGAAGGTGGGTACATATTTCACATAGATGAGGTCACGGGAGCTGGTATGGTTTCCCATTCGATCACAGATAGCGAGCCTACGCATTGGAATGACTTTTCGAACCCGGCGCCCGACCTTGAGCTTGGATCAGAAATCGGTGATGGTGAACCCAACACAAACGCTATTGTGGGAGCATTAGGTACAGATGTTTACGCGGCCCGCTACGCCTATGATGCGGAAATTAACGGTTTTACTGACTGGTTTCTCCCCAGCATAGATGAGCTTACCGCAGTTTACGAGAACCTACATTTGGCGGGGTTGGGCGATGCCGCTTCTGGTTACAGCTATTGGTCATCCACCGACGAAGCTACGGGAGCGTGGGTCATTTACTTTGCCAACGGCAACACCTACACCCCCAACAAGACCCACGACCATCACCACGCACTGCCAGTCCGCAACTTCTGATCGGCTGATCGGGCAATATGATTTAGACCCAAGTATTCAACACTTTATTGAATCAGTCCCCAACCTGTACAGATAGAATGGCAATGTCAACAAGGGGCTTATCAGTGTTGTCTGTTTGCGTTGAAGAGATGGTGTCAACGACATCCATTCCATCTGTAACCACTCCAAATACGGCGTAGCCCGCGTCCGTGTTGGTGGCGTCTAAGAACAGGTTGTCAACATGGTTGATAAAGAACTGAGATGTTGCAGAGTTGGGTGCATTGGTTCGAGCCATCGCTATCGTCCCGCGAACATTTGAGAGCCCGCTTGTGGCTGCTTCATTGATTATTGGACTCAGGGTTTCCTTTATGACACCTGCTGCAGTGTATCCTCCCCCCTGAATCATAAAATCATCAATGACACGATGAAATAAGGTGGCTCCGTTGCCATCAGTTCCATCATAGAAACCCGAATCTACGTATTCCATAAAATTATTCGCGGTGATGGGAGCCGCATCGAAATCAAGCTCAATCACAATTGTGCCAGCAGTTGTTTCCATTACAACGGTTTCACCACTGGTATCAACACTGGTATCAACGGTCTCACCTGTATCAACAGTGGTTTCTAAACCAGAGTCTGTTCCTGTATCGGTGTCAGTGTCACTTTTGTCTGCACAAGCAAAGCAAAATAGTAATGGAAGAAGCTTCATTGTGGTCTCCGGAATACATTTGGTTAGTATTAAATGTATTCAGTACCCTAGGTACTTTGTTGATGACTAAGCGCAGGCAATGGCATTGAAGATGAACTCGTAGCAACATTGGTCTGGGATGCTGGTCTCTGGCCCGCATGCAGCTAAGACGCTGTACCAACAGTAGGGATCGCCCCATGGGTTACCGATGGTGTCCTCGATAAAACTGGACGGGAGATCGCTATAGTCTGGGCAAGATTCGTTCTCGGTGCTTTCGGTGCAGACCAGGTAGCTAGTAGAGTCGGTCTCTATGGTGCCCGCGATAGCCATGCTGGTCGTCGCCTCCTCCAGCTCTCCACAGATGACTTCAGGCTCAGTCTCAGTATATGTGTCTGTGCCTGAATCTTCGCTGGTATCAGATTCAGTGCTGGTGTCGTTGGTGTCGCTTGTGCTTTTGCATGCTGACAGCACAACCAGTGGCAGTAAGAAATAGATGGGGCGAATGGTCATTGGACAACTCCTAGCTGTGTTGTACGCGCTTGTTTGTGTTTTGGTTGGATCTAGATCTGATTTACAGGGACTCCGCTCGGTCAAAGAGCAGGTTCTGTATCTCCGATGCAGCGCGGCCGACGGTGTGCCAATCGGTATTCATTAGGATGATGACCCCAATCCCCGTGTCGGGAGAGAACACCATTTCTGTGGCCACCCCCTCATCACCGCCATTATGTCCGATGACCACCCGTTCCGCGATGCTCGTGCGGTACCAGAACACATACTGACCCAGGTCGACGCTTCGTTGCCCAGTACTTGTTACCGGAGGCGTGAGCATTTCCACTACCGTCTCGGGCTGTAAGATGCGGTCTGTCCCATATGAGCCGTCGTTTGAGATGGTCGCCAGGAAGCGAGCTATGTCTGATATGCTGCTTCTCAATTGCCCGCTCGGGTAGTCTGAGTAGCCGTAGTGCCCGTATTCTACGAAATCACCGCTGTTGTATTTATATGGCATGGCGACGGTCGCTGCATCGAAGTCCTCCAAATGCCAGCCCGTATTGTCCATGCCGAGCACATCAAAGATGTTGTCATCGCAGTAGTCGTCAAAAGGGGTATTGGTGGTGGTCTCGACTACATATCCCGCCAGCGCCGTGGCGATATTGCCGTAGTCCGAGTCGGTACCTGGCTCGTAGTTGTAGTAGTTTTTGTTGGCGCTGTACGAGTTCCCGCCTTCGACTAGGTATCCCTCTAGGTAGTCTCCCAAGGTGATTTCAGAGTCCCCGTCGAAGTATGGCATATTGTTCCAATTGTCTTGGATACCAGAGGTGTGGGTGACTAGATGTCGAAGCTGAATGGTCTCTTCATCCACTCTAGGGTTGTCGATGGGGAAAGGCAACAGCGTGTTGATATCTTGGTCGAGGGACAGGGTGTTTTCCTCGGAGGCGTGCATAATCGCGACACCGGTCACGGTCTTGCTCACAGAAGCCAGCATAAAGGGCGTGTCCACGGTGACGGGTAGCGCACTGTCTAAGTTAGCCAAACCGTATGCACCTGTCCAGATCACCTCTCCAGGAAGGGTGACCGCAACGGCAAGTCCTGGGATGTGGGCGTTGGCCATTATTTGCTCAATCTGAGGTCCTATATCCGCCCAGTCCTCGTCCGGGTTGCCCGTGTCATAGGTGTCCGTGTTGTCGGTGTCACCGGTGTCCGTATCTTGAACATTGGTGTCACTCGTGTCCCTATCTTGAACATCGGTGTCATCGGTGTCGCTGCTATCAGGTGTACAGGCCGCCCCTAAACAGGTGAACCAGAGTGTGAACAGGGCGTGTTTGTATTGAATGGCGACCTCCCGCTAAGATAAGATAACATCAGAGTTATAGGTCGCAATTCAGCAGTCGTCATATCTATCTTCAATGGAGCTGACTTATTGTCTGGCCATACTCGACATTACGCTGTCCATCGCTTCTCGCAGACCCCAAGCTCGGTCTGACTGATTTGTAGATCTCCTGGCTGACTGGAGGGCACCGTTCAGCACTACCATCTCTGAATCAGAGAGCCTGTCGGGTGCTAGTAAGACTACAGAGACTATGGCGGTCTGATATATATCGGCGCAGCGGTCGGGCTCGCCGCTGTTGAATAGAGGCACGCCCTCACTAATAGCAGCTGAGAAGATATCAGATATTCCCGCTGGTGTTCTGGCTGTTTGGTCGGCTGAGGTTTTGTCTGAGCCAGTCGGTGATATTTCTAAAATCCTCAGGGTGAAGGGTCCAGGCTGACTGTCCGCCAGCATGAAACCAACCGATCCGAGAGTTGTCAGTTGTGTACTCAACGGCGGTGCAGAGGGTACTTGTGTACCGTATGCATAGGCCTGGAAATCGCTAAAGGGAATAGTGATCTCGAGCTCGACTCCCGCTTCAGTCTGAAAAGCTGCACGGTAGTAGACCCGTCGCAGTCGCCTATCTCTGGTCCTCACGGTCGCAATGTACTGCCGTCCATCGCCAGCAACTCGGAGAACTAGCTCACTGGAGTCCGACCAGTCTGGGTTGTCCAATGTCATTCGAGTCGATGTGAAGCCGCCGTTGTTATCGAGGGAGAGGTTTCCCGAAAACACCATGGCATCGCCATCTGCCTGTATAAGATCAGCGTCAGATACGCCGCCCATCACGGTGTCATTGACGACTGACCATGTTGCGTCGTGAAGTGTCACTCCTGCCTCTGCTATAGACATACAAACCATCCAAATTAATGCGTACATTTTATTACCTACTTGGCTGTTATTTTAAAAAATAGTGCGTTCATAGATGAACAAGATCTTCAACAGCCAGACGCCGTAGCCGACAGCACACAGCCCAAAGAGGGTCTGGAATACTATACTGGAGCAGCCCATCCAGTAGCCCGCACGAAAAATGATGTAACTTCGCTTCAGCACAGATCCTGATGTTGGCGTGTCCTGAGATGTCGCTGATCTCAGGGTGAATTTGCCACAATCAACGTGTGCCACTTTACCGCACCATGCGATGTACCAACCCATGAAAATGACTGCAGCCAAGTGGACTTGTTCTAGGTCACCAGTTTTTCTGAGCAAGATGAGGGTGTCTGAGCCGTACCGCCACCGACCCCATGAGTTCTTCAGCGTGGCGACGCCAATAAGTACAACGCCAAAGCCAAAGGTGGTGAAAATGAGTAGCCCCTCGTTCTTATTTGTGGTCTCGAGGCTTAAGAAGAAGACCGCGCTCAGAGCTAGAGAGAGGGTTCCGAGCGTATGAATACGCTCGTTTGTGCTCCCCCAGAGTTGAGCGGTGAGGTTCATGACTCGGGGTGTCTACGGTTGCGAATCCCGACCACCATGCCCAGCATAACTACCAAGAGTGGGAAACTGTTTGATCGATCCCCTGTAGCTGAACAACCTCCACATTCGGCATTTTCTGAGCCTGAGTCTCCTTCTAGGTCACCGGCAATTAATGAGCAATCTATTTCAACACGCTCTTCAGTCTCGCCAACTTCATGGAAAGACTGAGTATTTTCTAACCACTCGGCAAACTCGGAGGGCTCCACGTCGGAGAAGTCCTCTGTGAGTCCGACTGCTACCCAAAGTTTGCCAGTGTACTCGTCGGGATTGAAGGCGACTATGTAGACGTCCGTGTTCTCGGGCAGGGCGATCCACTCTCTAAAGAGGATCCAAGAATCTGTTTGCGTGAATGGCTCATAGAAGTCGATAGGGGTCTCGACGTCATAGGTGTCGATTACCATTGATCCCATTCCCTCGGGTACATCGAAGGGGAGGCTATCATTGTCATCATCTGATAGACCTGCTGCCAGAAATGCCAACGACGGTCTGTAATCCTCGAGGCGGTCAAGCTGCGGTACGCCTAGCTCAACCCAGACTTCACTGACATCATCGGTGCGCAGGTGAAGCCACAGTGTATCCGCTTCACAGGTCATCTCCGCGTACAGTGCGATAGATATGTCGGGATCTTCGACCTCAAATGCGGTCTCCATTGAGGTATGATTGTTTGCGTATGAAGGCTTGTGTGCTGACGCTTCGGGCACTAATAGTGAACCAATAACGAATAATAATTGAACTATTGAATACATTTTGAATACCTATTTTGTAAGTTTTATTACTATAACATATGAATTGTAGACGTATAGGTTATTTTTGATTAAGTTTTGAACAACTAGGAGGTTTACCGTGAAGTTTGAGGTGTTTTTTGATGGAGACTGTCCGCTCTGTGTTCGTGAGATCAACTTTCTCAGGTGGCTTGACCGGCGACGAAGCTCGATCAAGTTCACGGATATTACCGACATCTCCTTTGACGCGAATGTCGAAACTGGTCTTAGTATCGATCAGCTTATGACCGAGATTTACGGGCGTCTTCCCAGCGGAGAACTGGTCAAGGGTATGGAGGTCTTTAGAGAGCTGTACTCGGCAGTCGGGTTGGGTTTCATTCTGGCACCCACAGCTTGGCCTGGTCTCAGGTTTGTTTTTGATAAGTTCTACAGCTCCTTCGCAAAAAATCGCTTACGGCTCACAGGTCGCTGTTCAGACGGTAGCTGTACGGTTGAGGTGAAGTGATGTGGTGTGGCCTCAGTCAATCTCCTAATTGTGGGTACCGATGTGTGGTCGGGCTTCCTGAGTGTCGCGAAGTCCAGGGGTGGGCAGTACACGGTCTGAGAAATATCGATGGCGAGCAGACCCCGTGTTGAGTGTAAAATCTGCCAGAGGCAGGGTGGGCATTGTTGGGGCGGGAGCCTCAGGGCTTGCTTGTGGGCAGGTGCTTAGGGGGTTGGGCTATGAGGTTGTGCTCTTTGATAAGTCCCGTGGACCAGGAGGCAGGGTCTGTACCCGTCGGCGTGAGTTGGAGAGGTTTGACCATGGAGCTCAGTATTTTACCGTCTCTGCCCCAGAGTTTGAGCGAGCTGTTCAGGGTTGGGTAGATGCCGGTGTGGTAGCTCCCTGGGCTGGACGGTTTGGTTCTTGGCGGGATGGCACTGTTTCGGTCAAAGACGCCGAGAGATCTCGGTGGGTCGGTGTGCCAACTATGAGTGCGCTGCCAAGGGCGGCCTCTGAGGGTCTTGATATACGACTTCAGAGGCGTGTGGTTGCGCTCAACAGGGTGGGGGAGCGATGGGCTGTCATCGATGACCAAGGAGGTGTTGCTCCAGGTTTTGACTGGGTGGTTATTACCTGCCCCGGTCCTCAAGCGCAGAGATTGATTCCAGTGGCGAGCCCGCTTCACCAGATCGCTGGTGACTTCGACTATCAGCCCTGTTGGGCTGCAATGTTGTCATTTACCGAGCCCGTAGGGTGGCCGTATGACGGGGTTAGGCTGAACCACGATGTCCTGGAATGGGTCGCGCGTGACAGCAGTAAGCCTGGCCGGGGCGGTGGTGAGCGCTGGGTACTACACGCACAACCAGCCTGGAGTAGCATGAATGTTGATGTCGAGCCCGACGTGGCATTGAGAACCCTTAAGGCTGCATTCCGAGAGGTTTCGGGTGGGTGCACTGAAGAGAAAGTGACAGGAAGTATCCACCGTTGGTTGTATTCGCGCTCGACACATGTGGGTTCAAAGCCTGCCAGCCTGGACCAGTCGCGTGGTTTGGGTCTGTGTGGAGATGGTGCAAGCGGCGCACGGCTGGAGCAGGCGTGGCTAAGCGGGATCGAGCTGGCTCGGAGTATTGCTGAGCTTTGATTGTCTGAGCCCGAAGAACTATCAGGTCTATGTGCCTTTGACATCACCTAAAGCTCTAAGGAGAATGGCTTGTTCGCCGTTTGCGTTTAGATAGTTGGTCACTAGGCTCCTAAGGTTTAGAGCCCAGATTTTTATGGCTTCACTAATTCAAAGCCTAGCCGTGATTCTTACTTCCTCCACATCATGATATCGGTCAATATCGACCATAAAGTCTGCTATACCACCATGCGGCAAGCGCGATTTTTATTCATCTATTCATGTTAATAAATGGTGGAAAGAGAGGTTTTTTTATTAAAAACACACAGGCTTACTTCATATTTGTTACGAATATGTGCGGAGAATAATTTATGAATAAATCGTCCAAAACGTCTAATGATACCAATATCGAAAGAAAAACGTCTCGACGAACAAAGCGGAGTAAGAAGACGTTGCTAACAAGCACTGCGGTAGCCACCCGTCTTGGTGTTACAGCGAGCACGGTAAAGCGCTGGGCGGACATTGGCACATTACCCCATGTGCGTACAGCCGGAGGCCACCGGCGCTTCCTGGTTAAAGATGTCGAGAACTTCCAAAACCCTTCACATGTAGAGGTCAACCACTGGATTGAAAAACTCACAACTGGCACAGGAACATACGGAATCCTGTCTCTTTTGCTTCAAGAGCGGGATAAGACGGGCTCATATGCTGGTGCAATGGCGACATTGAGCCTGGTTCTTAAGGCAATCGGTGAGAAATGGTCTGTGGGGGAGTTGACGATTCATGAGGAGCATTTTGCCTCCAACCGTCTCATTCGGGCCCTCGCGCAGCTCTCTGACTCCTATGTTTCGACTGATAGCGGAGCAAAGTGCTTGCTGGCGGTACCAGAGAAGGAGGTTCACGTTTTGGGGCTTTCCATGCTGGAACTCTGTTTACGTGAGTTGGGCTGGGCGGTCTCTTGGCTTGGTGAAAACACCCCTAAAGATACGTTGACAAAAGCCATAATGACAGGAGATTACGGAGCCGTGGCTCTATCTGCATCTGTCCACTACACTGATAGAGATACTCTCGGTACCTATGTCATTGATGTTGAAAAGGTGTGCAAGGAGACAGAAACACTTCTCTTCTTGGGCGGCAGCGCCCCATGGCCTGAAGACTGCGGATACGCATCCCGAATGTACGACTTCAGTGATCTGCCGATGGCCATCTCTGTAGTTTAGACGGGGTTTTGTGGAGGGGGTTGTTGCCGATGTGCTCAGTCAGGTCACTCTAGTTATTCAATAGCTTGAGCAGGCTGAGGATCGACCGCCGTCTCTATTGGAATCAAGACTTCGTTGCGACGGAAGAAAGGAGGCGTGTACGGACCGTTGTAGACCGCATAGACCGCTCCGCCTGTCGGTATAATATCGGCCGACTCCAAGGCAGCCCTTAGCTTTTCCTCTGCCCGTCTGAAGTTCCGATCTCCCGCAGTTCCACTGATGCGTCCAGAGAAGCGGATAGAGGCCATATGTACAGGCTCCCTAGTGGTTACCTCTATCCCCTCAGTATTCGGGTTGGGCAGAGTGTCTACATTGTACCTGTCTGGCATCATAAACGATACTGTCCATTCTCCACTTGGAGCAGAATGCGTAGTCACTGGAATAGTCATCCCGATCTTTTCGTTCCTGTCGTTAGATCCGAATATGAAACCCGCGAGTGGGCGGAAAGCTTGTCTAGCTGCTGAATACCATTCTGAAGCATCTACATCGACTGCTGCGACCATCATTGAATCGTAACTTCTTAACTCAACTTTGCCTCGAGAGTCCTCCAGCTCGTATTGATCGCTGTCCAGAACTGTGTAGTTTGGTTCATCGTAGGCCATGGCTATTCCTGTGGTGATTGGAGCGGTAATCAAGAGCACTAGCAGTGCAATCACTCTCCATTTGTGTCTCAAGAGGGCACCGAACATTTTTCTGGTTTTCATAATTAATCTGCTAATACTTGGTTCTTAAGGTTCTCAAGAAACGGCCTGGTTTGGAGATGCGATATTGCAGCTCCCGTCACTGCATCGCCCTGTCAGCTTCAAACGGTTCTTAGCGAACCAAGAGTAGACTATATCAAGGGTCTGTTTTACGACTGGAAGCCTCGTCAGCGCCACCACGGGAGCAAATCCAACTGCGCTGTATAGATGGCGAAAAACATCCACTCCGACAACCACGGTACCGTCTTGAAGCCGCCCATGAATTTGGGCCATAAGTTCGGTCATTGAACGATCAATAGAACTGGGTGAGAAAGTTTCAGAAGATATGTCTGTGAACAGGATCCGGTTCTTTTTATCCATCCGTCGCAGCATGTTTATTTCTCTCACGCACAACGGACACTCTCCGTCGTAAAAGACCTCAAAAACGTTTCCGACCATGATCGACACTCCTTACAACATTAGGCTGCTTTGAGACTATATATAGACGGTTTGAACGTTTTTGCAAGTAATAATCGTCCATTACGTTCAGAATGGTGTTGTTTTGGATGCTATCGCTACACTTGAAATATGGCTTTTTAGCAAAACCGCTTTAGAGCGCTCACGACTTAATTTTATACAAAAGAGTGTGTTTCAATCCAACTACTGTTAACAATCGGAGCAAAATAAGGGTCACTAACACTACCATTGCTTGGTCGGTGTTGAGCTTTTTTCCACACTCAGGTATTATTTTTAGGAGTTACCATGAGCCATTTAACTTTATTCTTCACCGCCGTAAGTATTGCTAGCCTTGTTGGCTGTGGGGCCGCTAGCGAGGAGGACTCATCTGTTTTACAAGACCCTCCAGTTCAGCCCCAGTCTGGAGAGTGGGAGGTTGTTACCGATGGCTGGACTGACGATGACTGTAATGCTGCAGAAGGTTTGAACTCGCCAACTTCAATGACCGTTTCTGATCTTATGACAGATTCATTTGAGGTCACTTTTTATGATGGCGATACTCGTATTGGAGAAGGCAGCTCAACTTGTATCCATGACGCAGAAGATGTCTACAACTGTGAGGAACTCACCAATAGTTTTTCTTATACAGGAATGGATGCTAACATGACTGTCTCAGGGGAGTTCGATATCACATTGACATCGGAGTATGAGATGTCGAGCCAAGCCGTCTTAACGCTTGAGTGCTCTGGGTCAGATTGCCCTCAGATTGCAGTACAGACAAACTCTGGAAGCATCCCTTGTGATTCAACTCTGAATTTGACTTTGGCTTCAGAGACTGACGATTCTTGATGCGCCGCTGGTGCTCTTAGTGACGCTTGAAAATTATAAATATGGTCGAGACACCTTCTTTTTCAGACAGGGTGTAGCGAATCGTTTCAGCCTAGTCTATGAATGGGCAGCTTATTGCTGTTGAGGCGACATTTGAGCCTTTTTAAGGTAGTCGATCACAAATATACGAAAATTTTCTTCATTTAAATTATAACCCTGCATTAATGAAGGCAGGTTCTCCCAATTGGTAAAAGTGGATCTTCCATTTTTTGAATCCTTGGAGAAAGATCTGAACCATTTTTGAATGGAAGTGCCCTCTCTTATTGCACTACTAGATGAATTTTCAGAATTGTCTCTATTTTTTATCTGAAGAGCAATCCAGTCTCCGTTTTTATCTTTGCCAATAAAATCAATAGCTTTAACAAACTCACCGCAGCACCAATACCAATTATGTTCTCTAAGGCGAGAGTCTAAATATCTTTCAAGTAGGTTTCCAACACAGTTTTCTGCAATCATTGATTGTTGGTGCTCTAGTTTGATATCTTTGCATCTTTCAAGGCTGTAACCATAAACGGTATTTAGGATTACTGAAACCATTTCGTCAGGAACTGTTCGAGGTTCTTTTGGCACATCTAGTCTTCGATAAGATTCAAAGTATTTATTCGCCAATTTTTCCAACCCAGTTTTAGTGCAAGGATTGGGTTTGGTTTTACCTCTCCATGATAATTTGCTGGGGTATTGAACTATATAAGAGCAAACCATTACAAATGATTCAACTAAAGATTCTTCATCAATATCAAGATCTTTACATTTTTCGGTTGCAAGTTCTTTAGCTAATTTATGATTAAAAGTCATTTTTTTCTAATCCTTGTATTTTGATAACTTTAGATAAGTTATCTAATTTTTATATCTATAAATGAGTTGAATGATTCGTATGTATTTTCTGCAACAAGAGAGTAAGAGTAGCAGCCTATTTGATTCATGTCCTCAACTCCTTAGCCAGAATAATAGTGACAAATATTTCATATTTTCTGTATAGAGCTTTGTGAATAAAATTTATGTCTTCATCGACCTCAGCGACGACTTTGATTCAATCGTCGAGGCGCACGTACTTTTCACCACCGAACCATAGGGCAACTATCGAGCCGTCATGAGCCTCTACTGGTACTTTTTGTGCCCCATACGGGCAATCAGAACCTGTCCATAGCTCACCTTCGTTGATCTCAAGAGACCAACTCACGCCCGCAGCATTCGACCAAAGCAAGTCGACTCCGTTGAGGCTGACGGTGACGGTGTGCCAGTCGTTTTCTGGCGGGCTCCTAAGATAACTACCCACCAGATCTAATGGTTCAAAGGTGGTGAGGTCGACGAGCTCGGGTGCACTGAGTCCCTCGGTCAGAGAGGGATCGGCGCCAAGGAGGCGCTTTGTGATGGACTCGGCGTAGTAGTCAGGTTCGTACACGCCTTCGAAATCGTCGGGCCATGTAGTGAGGTCGAACCACTGATGGCCCGAATCCTCAAGCCCAAATTCTGGCCAGGTGCGAAAGATGTGATGCATAAACTCGTGCTGAAACCACTGGGGTTGATAGGCCCGAAGCTCGATTTCGGAGTAAGGACCTGTGCCCAGATGTTCTGGCTTGCGGGTAAACCACGCATCGTCTGACAAAAAGAGGGGGAGACCCATTCCGTACCCGCCCATTCCGCCAGTAATGAAGTGACGGTCGTAACCCGAGCCGTCCCCAGGAACCCCCGACGGCGCAACCACCCACCAAAAATCCGTGGATCTGGCAATCTCGTCTGGAACCGAATCCACCATGCTGTTGGCATCTGGATAGCTCACGATTACTGAGCCGTCGTCAGTGAAGTCGACGGTGGTGCACTCGGTCATCTCATAGACAACCAGTTCGACCTCCATTCCCCCAGTGATCGCCTGAACCCAGCGACGAAATAGTAGGGTGGAGACCACAAGCGTGTGGGCGTTGTCTGCCAAAATCTCCTCTGCGATGTCGAGGGAGACGATCTCTGCCTCTAGGTCGGGGAGCGTTGGTCGGGAGACCTCGGCACATGGGGCCACAACCGCAGTCATTTGTAGGGTCCCCGAGGCAGTCTGTTGACCTAAGTCGAGGATCTGATCGAGCATTCGCAGACCATAATAGGCAACTGGCGAGCCTATGTTCAGCCCCTCATGCCCGAGACCTTCCATCCAGATTGATGTGGATAGTGGCATCTCCTCGAACACTGCGTCTACCCGGGTAGCTGCGCTCTCCCAGTCCCCAGATTCGATCTCGTCTTGAGCGTAGAGCAGGGTCTCTAAAGCGAGGACTTGATGGGTGGGAAAGGCATCTTCGCCTCCATTGTCTGCGTAGAGGGCTTCTAGAAGCTCCTCGGTGCTGAGACCCTCGGTTTCACCTGGTGATGTGTCCGTGTGTCCCGACTCTTCTTGTGAGCTGACGCAGCTGAATAGTGCTGTGAAAATTAGAATGTTTCGGACCATGATTCCTCGCTGGTTACCTGATGGGTGTAGGCTAATTTTAGCTATCATGTGTTGGGGATCTGTCACAGACCTTAGGTCCTTACATTAACGTATTTGGACTGAAATCGTCATCCACGTGGAGTTATTGCGGAGGGTTAAGAGCTGCATTTGGAACTGGGCTTGCTAATGCTACCTTTACTTTCGTTTTTACTTACCCTATTCCCATTGCCAATAAAAGTAAGGAAATACGGGTATTGGAAATGATTCCTTTGCATCGATATCTGCAAAATATGCGTTTATTGCCACCAATTCGATCCGCATGTTTCGTAAAATACCAAATCGATTTTTGTAAAACGGGGCTACCCTAAATCCATAGTTGAATTGCTGTTTTCTTGGTACGTTTTCTAAGTAAGTTAGTGTTGAACCATACGTATATCCAATATGATAACTAATCCAATTAGATGGCCTGTAATCGATTCCAATTGAAAAGTTCGGGTTCCAGCTATTAATAAATGTCTCATTTTGAGGATTCTGCAAATCATTATTCTGCATGATTAATTCGCCAATATAGTCAACCCCTAGAGACAAATTGATATCCCACCTATTATTTACTCGATATCCAATAATTGGTTTAAAGTGAAAATAAGAACCTTTCTCCCACATACTTATGGAGGGTAGTTCAAATCGTTGAAATGTGTCCCAAAAATGAACAAACATTGTTTCAAAGGCGATGGTGGGGACCAATCCATTTTGTGAATTAAACCGATACCTAAAATTCAGGCTTGGAATTGGTTTTTTTAGCTCAGAAAACGCCCCGAATATCCAAGGTAACGTGTCAATTTGCGCTGTAAGTTTGTCCGTGACACCAAAGAATGTCCAGCTTGGGAATGGTAAGGTCTGTAATGATTGAGCATAAATCCATTCACCTTTGTTAAGCGTATATGGGGTTATAGAATCAATAGGGTGAAGATAAGCATCATCTATTATTGGGTTTTGTCTTTGAGTTGGATTCAGCTCATCGCCCCCGTCCAAATTCGTGGATTCAGGCGTTTCAATCCTCGCTGGGAACAGCGGGGTAGGGGCGGTTGTGAGTGCGCGGTCGACGTCGTTTTGCGGTGTATTTAGCTCTTGAGCCAGAACTGTAGAAGACACAACCATGTCACTGAGAATGATTACAAGCATTTTGAGCATATGAGCCACCTCTGTCTGAGGCTACGCGAGAATTGAATCCCGTTCAACGACTAATTATTTTTAGACGCACTCGGTCATGCCTATAGACGAGCTCGGACTGAAGTTTCGTGACACCTTCTTTTCAGACCAGTTGTAGCGAATCGTTTCAGCTTAGTCTATGAAAGGGCAACTTTATTGCTGTGGAGGAGAGATATGAGCCTGTTTTTGATTGGACTAGGGTTGACTAGTGCGTTGGCTGGAAACACAGATGCTTCACCTAAAATAATTAATGGTGAAGAGGCAACGGCCGAAGACTACCCCATGACAGGTGGCATGTTGATGGACGCTATCTTCAGCTTCGGCGGCTCTGGTGAACAGGCGATCCGGACATTTGTCTGTAGCTCAACTCTTATCGCTCCCGACGTCGTGTTGTTGGCAGCTCACTGTATCGATCCGTTCGCCTTCACCTTTGGTTTTGGTGATCTTAGCGATATAGACCTGCGTTGGTCTCGGATGGCAGACCTGTCTGACCACGATGGGACTCAGATAGCCCCTTGGCCTTCAGATGCGGTGGTAGCTTGGGACTGGGTTATGCACCCCGATTGGGACATGGAGGCTATACAGACAGGCATCGCGATTAACAACGATATCGGCTTGCTGTTTCTGGATGAGCCAGTGTTAGATGTTGAGCCCGCTTACTTGCTATCGGTCGACGAGTCTGATCAGATGGTGGAGGGGACCTTGGTGGATGTGGTCGGTTGGGGGCAGCAGATTGCCACAAGCATGTGGGAGGCTCCTCCAGAGGGTAGCTACGGCTACAAAATGATGGGGACATCCTCAATAGACGAATTGGGAACCCATGAGTTTCACGTTGGTGCTAATACGGAAGATGTCCGAAAGTGTCATGGTGACTCAGGTGGTCCTAGCTTCATGGCAGTCGAGTCGGAGAGCATCGAACCCATGCGCCTTGTAGGGGTGACCTCTCATGCCTATGACTCTTCTGACTGTAATGAGACTGGTGGCGTTGACACCCGAGCCGACGCATTTACCGATTGGATTGAAGCGGAAATGATCTCCAGGTGTGAGGATGGAACCCGTGCATGGTGCGAACAGCCTGGGCTTCTGGTTGCTCCGATCGATTCGTATGATGACGAAGACACTGGATTCCTTGATGGCGAAGATCCAGCTGGCGGTTGTGCCTGTTCCAGCACTTCAAGTTCTCCGATGAGCGGGTTGGCTTGGCTGCCGTTTGTGTTCGGATGGTTGGGTAGTAGGCGTCGTTCGGTGTTGCGAGAGACTTAGACCATTATTGTGGCTTTAATTGTTCGAACCAGCGACTGTCGGGATTAGCGACCGTTATGCTTTATGTCGTTGTTTGACAGCCCAATCGCTAATGATGTAATCTGTTTTTTGGTGGGTGAACTTAGAAGTTACCAGTTCCCCTTAATGTCTCAATCCCGAGGATGTGTCATGCTTTCGAAGACCCCATACCTAGTGCTTGCACTCCTTTTAGGCTGTAGCGGCTCTGAACCTACTCAAGACAGTGCAGAGCGCCTCTGGGAGGGGCGAACTAGCGGAGAGTGTGCCGATGGCGCGGATAATGATGGTGATGGTGCATATGACTGTGTAGACACTGACTGTGCTGGGGCACCCGAATGCGCATTGGATTCAGGTCAAACAAACGGTGGCGGACAGGCTTTTGATGAAGCTTGGCAGCTGTTGATGGAGCGAGTTGAAGATGAAGTCGAGCAGGAGGGAGTGCCTGGAATCAGCGTGGCTGTCCTGATAGACGGAAAATTGGCCTTCTCTGGTGGTGTCGGAGTACACACTTACGCAAGCGGAAGTCCGGTGACTAGCGATACTGTTTATCGCTGGAACTCAGTATCTAAGATGCATACAGCGACTGCTATTCTACGTGCTGTGGAGGCGGGTGAGGCAGAGCTGGGCGATTCGGTGACAGACTGGGTGCCAGAGCTGACCCTGGGCGGCGGCTATAATCCAGAGGACATAACCCTACATCACCTCATGACTCACACCGCCGCGCTTCCTGACATGTGGACTACTAGTTGCTCAGACACTACTGATGACGGCTTGGCTACATATTATCAGGACCGAACCATTACCCCTATGGCTCAACCTGGCTCTTTTTATAATTACAGTAACAACAACTGGAATTTACTGGGGTTGGTCGCAGAGCGAATCTACGGTGAGAGTTTTCTTGAACTCATTGACAGTGAGGTTCTTGAACCAACAGGTATGACAAGCGGTACATTTGATGTACACCGAGCGGTAGCGGGTCCATACGCCATAGGCGTTGATTCTAACTATGACTACTATACTCCAGATCTGCATGACTGTGCTTACATGCGTCCATGCACCATGCTGCATGGTTCAGTTCTGGATCTGGCTGAGACAGCTAGAGTTCACCTGGCTGATGGTGGAAACCTATTGAGTAGCGAGACCATAGAAACCATGCGTAGCCAGCACGCTACGGGCTACCCAGACGGATCAACCGTAGGGTATGGTCAGTTTACTTATAGCCACAAAGGTGTCTCATATGTGACTCACTCAGGTAGTGGGGCAGGGTACCGCTCTCAGTGGTCTATTGTGCCAGAGCAGGGCTTTGGTATCGTTGTTGTTGCCAACGCCGCCTGGGCTGATCCCTATGAGATAGTAGAGGATGCTTTCGACCTATTCTTGGAATTTGATCCCGACTGGCAACCTGTGAGCACCCAGACGGATCCCGCCTCGTGGGGGGACTACGAAGGGAGCTATGAGGATCCTAATTACTGGGGTGGACTGCGGGTATATCTACGAGACAATGACAAGCTCTACATGGAGATGATCGACATTGGTGGTA
>CAWVYO010000022.1:0-25018 GCA_963934385.1 uncultured bacterium | reverse complement strand
CTTAGGTGACCTGCTAGACTCCCATCAAATAGAAGAGGGGATAGTCTTTCTACAGGGGGGGCAACGTGAACAAACAGGCTGGCCAGAACTTGGTATTGAGGAATTCACCTGTGACCCTCTTATTTCAGCATCCAATGGGTTCTATCTGGACGACCCTAAAGGCGAGTCTTTACTCATCCGTCACGCCCTTCCAGATCTAGAGCAAACAAGAGCCTACCTCTCCGCCCTACACCCAGGTTTCGACGCTTGGTTAATTCAAAATCCGCTACACTCAAGCGCAACTCAATTGTACAGACTCACAGACAACGGTTGGGAACTGACTAAATAATTAATAGCATCTACAACACCTAACCTTCTATTCCAGATACAATAGGTCATCGAAATCGGCGGAAAATACAGGGAATAATGCCTAGCTCTATAAAATCGTTCATCCACAGATTCACAGGGCTAGTAAACCCAACATGGCTGCTGAAGATCGGCACCACCGCTCAGCCGAGATCAGTGAGAAGAGGGGAGCGAGGCGTAATCTTGTCTGGAGAGCGACGATATGGCGCTATGCGTGGAGGTACACCCATTGAGCGCTGTACCCACTGCAACTACAGCAGCGCAACAATCACAGCACCAAAGCTACACGGTAAGATCGCACTAACATCTTTCTTCGGAACCAGAATTGAGCGCCCTTCCGCGATAAGTGGAGCAGAGATCACCTCTTGCGACTTCAAATATTCAAGGATTATAGACGGCGATCTGACTCACCTCTCGATAAACGGCTGCTCTTTTGCACAAGCGACAATCGAGCAGACTAAGATTGGTCGACTGTCGCTCTGCGATCTATCGCACTCAAGGCTATCGAACCTAAAAATTGGCGAGGCTATTGCCTGTGATTTTTCAGGCGCCATCCTCAGAGGCTGTGATTTCAGTGATACTGATCTCTCGGGGTCAACATTTGTCGGGGCCGTCTTTGAAAACACCAACCTCTCTGGAGCTACAGTTTCGGGCGTTGACTTCTCTGGAGCATCTGGTCTCGATAGCGCGACAAGAGACTCCATTATTCTAAGGGGAGCTACTCTACACAACCCTATTTTGTGGGGTGTGCTCAAACGTATCTTCCCCAAAGTCGACACATTAGATCTCAATAGGTTCGCGGGCGCAACCAGTCTCGCCTTAGTTTTGGGCTTGGTTTTATCCCTGTTTATGGTTGGGGCTAGAGCCATCTCTCCTGAGACGAACGAAGCAAACCCCGAGACTATTGATCACTCTCGTGACGTAATCACAGAGAGTGGCGAGACGCCAAGACAACGCACACTCGACGCACTAAGACTAATTCGAGAGTCAACTCAAGAGGCCCACAACACTATGATCGCTAACGGGGGCAATCAAGACTCTTGGCCAAAGACTACTGACCTATCAAACGGACACTTTGACCTAGATGGCTCAGGCGACGGTGAGTCTCGTGAGGTACTTCTACCAAACGGAGTACCTCAAAATCCAATAACTTCAAGCAATATCGTCACAGCAAACTGTGACAGTTCTAGGTCCCAAGAAACTCTAAATATTAATAATGGATGGCTCTACTGTGAACAGACAGGAGAGGTGCTAGCATGTTCTGGCAGCTCTGGTGAAGCCACAATAAATTGGTAGGTATATAATGAAATTTTCTAACGGTTTCTCTCGAAGAGCCTTGGTTTTACCAGTAGTCTCTATCTTTATTGGAGGCTGTTCTGGTGAAAAGGAGGCGATTTGGGCACTCAACTACGCTACCGTGTCAAATAGCAATGACCTAATAGAAGGGGTTCATGTCTGGACTTTCTTTGACGAAGACTGGGATCTTACAGACAACAGCTATGTATGCGCTGTCGTACAACATGCAGAGGGTACTAGCAGCGCCTCTCCCGACGGTTGCCCTGGTGCTACACACTCATTCAACTGGACTCTGACTACAATAAGCAGCGACTGCCCCGACTATTTAGAAGGGAATCCATTCCTTACAGATGGAATAACGGGGGGGTGTATTGGCGATATTCACCCATCAATAATTGACGAGAGCCCATACGATACCCAGACAGAGGGATGGTACATCTTAGATGAAAACGACGAGGTGATTCCTCACGGTTTCATCTATCCCGAGGCGTTAGACCTAGACGAAACCGTCACCGATGAGCCATGGGAGAACGGAGAACTACTTAAACTATCTCCCGCCTGGGCATGGGCTCTATAGCGAACCAACTCTTCAGGTGATACCATAAACATGATTCAAGTTGGGCAGGAAACCGACTGGAGAGATCATGAAAAATCTGCAAGCACCATTAGTGTGCATGTACATAAGCACAATACTAACGACTGGCTGTGTGGCCAATAATACCGAAAATGATCGCGCAATTGATGACACAAGTTCAACCACATCGACAGCCGACTCAGCAATAGAATATGGCGACTCCGAGTTATTAAACTCTGCAATGTGGTTTAATCTCGACGCCAGCGCAACTATTGACAGGGGAACACTAACATCGACAACGCTGACATTATCGACATTCGCTGAGCCGACAGAAGAGCCTCTGTGTGAAGAGACAATAACGGCGATGTCCTTAGATCCTGATACTCCTCCATATGAAACTATAGACACGTGGTGGGGAGTGGAGTGGGACCTCTCCACAATCAACTGCTCAACAGCCCTAAGGTTGCCAGCAAAAATAATCCTGGGCATGGGGGAACTCCACCAAGACCTAGCCCCTTACCTGTATGACGCTGGTGTAACAGACACAGACGGAGGAGCCTTCTTGTCTTTTGGTGAGCCCGACAGCGACCAAGAATTACGTGTCTACGCTTATGGGTACCTATCCTACACAGGCGATTCTGAAACCACTGATGACGGTGCAGATGTTGACACAGCAGATATTAATTTACGACTAGACGGAACATGGGACCTTCACGGACTATTTCTGTTTCCTCTAAAATCTATTGAAGAAGAGGATGGCGACTGATCGAGAGACCTACCGTAAACGCTCTAGGTTAGACATGCGCTCCTCCGAGCGTGGTCCCGTGGGACTGAGGTCTCTGTATTGAAGCCAAGCGTCTCTAGTAGTTCTAAAATTATCCCCCAAGTCTAAGAAGAACCGCCCACGCTCAAACAGGGTGTAGGCTGATTCAGAGCCCCTCTCCAAGGCCAAGCGAAACATGAGGCTGGACCTTCGCTCATACCCAACACTGTCCCAAAGCCAAGCCAGGTCGGTTAAAACTACAGGGTCTAGTGGGGCTAGAGCGTAGGCTCTATCCGCAACTCCAGGCTGGTCGACACCAAACCTAGCCGCCCTGGCAAGACCTCTTGCTCCAAGAAAATCGTTAATGACTCCACCGTGTTCCAAAAGCTCATCAGACGCGATCAACATCGCCGCACCATCCCTCTCATCTAAAGCTCTAAGATAGGCCCTATAAGGTCCCACATCTACAACACTAGAAATTGTGGCTCCTTGCTCAACCTGAAGCCACCCCAACAAGGTCGGATTTAAGCCGTATTTAGCTACAAAACCCTCTTCACCCATTATCCAATCGGCAGCCTCGTCTACATGATCTTGCTCAAACTGAGAAAGTGCCAACCCAAACTGACATTCAAAACTAGCCGGCATAACGTTCATACAGACAGTGAAGTCCATCTCAGCACCTGAGATCTCACCTTGACCGATACGGCGAACCCCCTTCAGGTATCTAGCATCTCCGTTTTCCGGATCTAAACCCAATGCCATATCGACAGCCTGATCCACAACCCCTGTATCTCCAGCCAATTGAGCAAACCACAACAAGCTCTGCGAAGACTCTCGAGGAGTCGACTGTCTCAAAACATCATTCAAACGAGAGTCTGAAAGTGGTCGTTCCGTTCCGGCGATGTCCATCAGGGTAGCATAAGTAGACCCAGGGGCAATACGGGAGATAGTATCGGACACCGACTCAACGCAAACGGCGTCACCCTCCAAGCTACAGATGCGCCCTAGAGCCATTAAGTACCTCACAGAATCGGGACTCAAAGATACAGCTTCGGATGCAAAAATTCTCGCGGCTGCGAGGTTGTTTTCTTGTAATGAGGATTCACTCCTTAGGTGTTTTACCTCAGCCCAACCCGTATTATCGAGCTCATTCAACAAGACGGACAGACCGTCGTAATCCCCGATAGCAAATGAAAACTCAGCCAGCGCCAAACTGTACTCAACAGAGCCCGATAAATCATCTTCCAGCTCAACCAAGCTCGCCTCAATACTCTCAAGTGAGTCCTCAACATTACCAGACTCACTCCATCGAATAATATGTAAAAGGACGAATCCTAGTTCGTTTCTGCTGGTAGGGTCAAACCCATTGGAGACGCGCCTTTCGAAAGCGGCAGATGTTCCGCGCCACGTGGCATCAGTACCAGATAATGCAGCAATAATCTCGCTGACTACGGCTTCTGCCTGAGCATGATGCTTCTTGTTTGAGGCGTAGCCAACAAACGTTACACAGAGAATCGCCACCACCAATGTAATCTGCAGCATCTTTCGTAACGTCAGGCTGCTCTGAAGCACTGGTTGTCGCTGGAGTTTTCTAGACGGACTTGAAGCAGGCTGGCGCGACCCTGAAGACACTTCTAAACCTGAACCAGTCTTCTGGGCTGAGGTCTGTAGCTGCTCTGGTGTAGTATCCGGCGGAGTAGCTTCTGATTCCTGTTGCGAGAGATTGGGCTCCTGTGCCTCCACGACCCTCATTGGAGCATGTTCTCTCGCTCCTTCCTTCTCCGGAAAATTGTTAGATTCATCGTTAGTAAGCACGATAATATCTGCGTCTTCTCCCTCTAGTCCCACCCCTATACCCAGCTCCGAGTCATCCAAATCATAGGCATCAAATTCATCAAATTCTTTGTTAGCACTATCATCATAGACACCTGGATTATCTCCGTCACCAGAGGCTTGACTCACAACCACCATCACGCGGGTATCATCGAAACCGTCATCCTCTGCGTCGTCCAGTCCATCTCCAACGGTGTGCTCCATGGTATCAAGAGGCTCTTCGCTCAAAAGACTCGACAAGCTCGTCACCTTGGTAGCCTCAGCGACACCTTCTTCCTCATCATCTGTCTCGACTGACCTAAATAGAGATGGAAAAGAAGGATCTCCAGAATCAGACGACTCCTCTCCATCACCCGTCGCAGTGACCTCTGAGGTCATTTCACTTTGTAAATTATCGAGATTAATGGCGCCCATTCCGCCCAAGAGCTCTTCACCCGTGATCTGACGAGCTCGCTCCAAGAGAGATTGCTTCTCGTTGTCAAACCCAGCATCTAAACCCCACAGCAACTCCTCCGCACGACCAACCCCCTCGGCAGCGTCATGTAGAACCCGCTCTAGTACACTTCTGGCCCTTAGGTGAGCACCCGTCGCCATAAAGCACTCAGCCAAAGCTAGACGCTCAGCAACTGAGCCTGTACGCTCAATGTCCCTCGAGTTTCTAGGTGGTGAGATTGCCGTCCGCTGAGAACGCAAAAACAGATCGTCCACTATCTCTGGATAGCCGCCAACCGAAACCATCGGCTTCAGTAGATTTTCTGCCCGTGCAGGCCAGCCTCGACCAATGAACATCTCGCATGTAAGACAGACAACATCAAGATCATCTGGGATGCGCTCCGAAAGCTCTCTAAGTCGCACCCAAGCACGATCCATCAGTTTGAAATCAAGAAGTGCTCTAACCTCTGAAATCAATATTGGAGTAGGAACCACATCTGTCACACACCACTGCTCCACGAGAGTGATTAGCCCTCGATTGTCACCTAGTCGAACTAACTCTAGGCTCGCCCGCTCAAGTAGCGACCGACCCTCATAGTTCAAGGTATTAGCGGTAGTATCTTTACTCAAAGGCGCTCGCGGATCACTTTTTCTAAGGCTGGACAGACATCAAACAGGTCTCCCACAATACCATATGTTGCGTGCTGAAAGATCGGAGCGTCTGGATCTTTATTTATCGCAACAATAACCTTAGAAGTACGCATACCAGCCAAATGCTGGATAGCACCTGAAATCCCGCAAGCAATATACAGAGATGGGTTTACAACCTTACCTGTTTGTCCGACCTGCGATGTATGACTGGCGTAACCAGCATCTACTGCAGCGCGGGATGCGCCAGGAGTCGCGCCCATAGCAGCCGCCAAGGTACCAATGACATCATCATAAGCCTCTTTACTCTTGAGGGAGCGACCGCCCGAAACGATTCTATCGGCTTCTGTAAGGTCAACAACTGTCGAGGTGCTGGCTACGGTATCAACATGGGAAGCGTAATTACCGCTAACCACGACACTAAGCGCCTCGTGATTAGCTGTGCCGCCCGTAGCCGACGGTTGCCCGAAAGAGTTGGGACGAACAGTCACAAGAGCCAAAGATGAGGTGACCTTGACTCCCGAAAAGGCTTTACCACCATAAACTGGACGAAAAGCTACAAGCTCACCACCCTCAGCGCTCAACGACGTAGCCTCTGTAATCATTCCCGCACCAAGCCTCGCGGATAAACGAGGAAAGAAGTCGCGGGTAGACGACGAAGCAGGAGCCAAAACCAGCGCTGGATCAACCTCGGCGATCACGGCTGCAACAGCGTCTGTCCATGCCCCTGTTGTATAGGTCGCAAAGTCGTCGCCAGCTACTGTATAGACAGTGGCTGCGCCGTACTCGCCAAGACCACCAGAGGAGTCAGCCCCAACCATTACAGCTGTCACAGATCCACCAACGTCAGCCGATAGCGATACCGCCTTACCTAAAAGCTCAAAAGCCGTCTTCTTTGGGGCTCCGTTGTCATGCTCACAAAATACCAAAATTCCTGATGCCATTTCTATATCTCCTAAAGTACTTTTGCTTCTTCACGAAGCAGTCGGAACAACTCTGCAGCCTGTGTGGCCGCGTCGCCTTCGATTATGTGACCACTTGGGCGCTCAGGGGGTGCCATCATCGAAAAATCAGATGTAACGGCAGCACCGGCACCAACAGCGGAAGCATCTAACCCTAGATCACCCGCACCCCAGACCTCTATTTTCTTGCGCTTAGCCATCATTATGCCGCGAAGTGAGGCAAACCTTGGGGAGTTCAGCCCCTTATCACAGCTAATTACAGCTGGTAGGGTCGCCTTTACGATGTCTGTATTTCCGCCGCCGGACGCCCTTTTACCCTCTATTACTTCACCGCTTAGCTCTATCGCATGGACAGATGTAATCTGCTGCCATCCAAGCATCTCAGCCATCATCGGGGCTACTTGTGATGAGTCGCTGTCAACAGCCTGTTTCCCACAAAGCACCAAACCGATCTCTGCCTTTTTCATAGCCGCCGACAAAATCTTAGCGACTCCCAAAGCGTCAGAACCCACAAAGGCTTCGTCGTGAAGACGCACTGCACTACCAGCACCTCGCGCCAACCCATCCTTAATTCTAGCTTCGCAGTCATCGCCGCCTACAGAGAAGATAACAACCTCGCTAGCTTGTCCAGCCTCCTTCATTAATAACGCCGCCTCTAGGGCAAATTCATCGTAGGGGTTTACCTCCCACTTCACATCCGCACCTAGAACTACGTCGGTTCCTTCGGGATTAATTTTTATTCTGGTGTCAGTAGCTGGCACCTGCTTTAAGCAAACTCCAATTTTCACGATGTTCTCCTAAAATTTATCTGTAAAAAAATGTTCCGATATTTCCATTGTATTTTCAATCGACCCTAAGCCCGCGAACAAAGGTCTCAGCGACCTGGTAAGCCGCAACGTCAAGATCAATTTTCCGACGACGCGCTAACACCCACTGCATACCCAATTCGTCTAACGCCCCAAACAGGGCCCACATCTGCATAAAAGGATCTACTTCCGAGCGAATAACCCCGCTCGCCTGACCCTCCCTTATAACCTCCGCCAACAAACCAAGGTAGTCCCAAAGCTTAGATGGCCGATAGTCTTTTAAGAACTTATTCGAAAGGCGAAGTTCAACCTGTAAGACTTCTGCCACTGAGCGGTTGTCTTGCACTTGCCTAAAATGAAAGGACACAAATGAGCGAATCTTTTGAAGGGGGCAACTCTCCTTACTCAACTCCTCCTTCGCACCCTCTACCAACAGGGTCATTGAGTCCTCAAAAATAGAGAGCAGCAAATCGTCCTTGTTCTTAAAGTACAGGTAAATTGTACCATCAGCCACGCCGGCGCGTTTTGAGATATCCGAAACCCGAGCCTGATGAAAACCCTTCTCTGCGAACACCTCTACCGCCGCCTCTGAGATCAGAGTGCGCTTATCTGCTCTGCCGTTCTCGACGCCCATAATCTTAGATTCGCCCGTTCTTATCAAGCCAGGCTGTTACCTGAGCCACGATGTCGTTGTTTTCAACTGTCTTCCAGTCCGCCACAAACTGTGCGTTACCGATGTCTGTCAACGGGTGCCCGAACATCTTCTTAAGAACTGCAAATGGTACGGTTGCCACATCTGCACCTGCCAAAGCGGCTTGAGTTACGTGTAGTGTGTGTCGACAAGAGGCCGCTAAGATCTGAGTCTCGATATCTGGAAAACACGAGTAGATGTCGGCGATCTCCTCAATAAGGTTCATTCCGTTGTAAGAAAGGTCATCTAATCGACCGATAAACGGGGATACAAACGCCGCACCAGCACGACCAGCCATTAGCGCCTGTGCTGATGAGAAGCAGAGAGTAACATTCACCCTAATACCCTCACGTGAAAGGACAGAGCACGCCTTTATACCCTCAATGGTTAGCGGTACTTTTATAACTACGTTTGGGTGTACACGGGCTAGTAAACGCCCTTGCTCTACCATCTCCTCACTGGTGTCACCTACGGTCTCGGCGGAAACGGGACCATCCACAATTTCACATATTTCAGCGATGGCATCTACGAAGTCTCTACCCTCTTTAGCGATAATGGAGGGGTTCGTAGTGCAACCGGCGATAACACCCCAAGAGTAAGCCTCACGGATATCGTCAAGATTGGCTGTATCGATAAAAAACTTCATGAGAATGGCTCCAAAAAACGTTGAGCGAGGTTTATCCCCGTCGGCAACCTTTCATAACCCTAACAGGTGGTAGGGCAAGCACCCCAACAACCGATGGAGCGACCATTTTCTCTGCGAGTTCCCTATACATCTCGTTCTCCTCAGACACAGCATGGGGCACTAGGTCTAGTAGAGGAAACAGAGCAAATGAACGACTGTTCAGTTCTGAGTGGGGGATGCGAAGACTGTCTTCGCAAAATACTCCTCCGTCTCTCCATAAAATATCGAGATCAAGACGGCGATCTCCCCAGCGAGATGACGGCTTACGACCTACCGTTATCTCAATTTTTTTACACAGATTTAGAAGACTTTTAGGATCTTTTGACCATTCAACCAACACTGCTGCATTCAAAAAGCTACCTCTTGCTACCCCACCTACTGGTGGGGTTTGATAGATCCGGCTCAGGGAAACAAGTATAATATTTGGGTTAGAAGCCAAGACCCTTACGGCCAAAATCAAAGCTGCCTCTCGATCACCAAGACTAGACCCTATCCCTATGACATATGACGTCATAAGCCGAGGGTTTGTAGCATACTGCGCTCGAAATTGATTTCTCTTTGAATACGTAGGTCTGCTTCTCTCTGGGAGTAAATCATACCAGTTACGTCTAAAACCCAACCCTCACCATAAGGATCCTCTGGAATCTTCTCTAAAATTTGAGCTGTGACCAAAGAAGCAATTGATACTGGCGATTGAGGAAATCTCTCTAGATACTCAGCCAGCGCATTATTGAGGCGTTCGGACCTGTCGGCATGTACCAACTCATCCAAATGTCGCTGAATACTCTCAATTAAGTTGGGATCAGTAGTACTTCGAAGTTGATCTAACAAAAAACGTATACCTACAGCGCGAGTCTGCTCCTTGGCGTACATAGCCATGGCGGCTCCGCCATACCACGGTGGCGCACCCTCAATCTCTGATGCGGCGGTTGCCCAGAGATACGCCTCTTCGGGGTTGTCTAAATAGAAGTGATAATTCATAGCCACAGAAAACTTCATAAAATAATCGTCTGGGAACGCCTCACTACCAGCTATAAATACTCTGTTAGCGGACTCGTAATCACCGAGTACCTTGAGCATCAAACCGCCGTACGAATAGAGAGTATGCCATTTGGGATCTAGCGTGGTCGAGGCGGATATCATACCACCCAGCCACTCAGTCCACCTGGGGTCAGAGGTTTCGCTCCAGTAGGTGCCAAACATTAGCACCGAGCGAACCCACATTAGATCAGCAAGATGAACATCATACCCCATGGCCGCGACCTTGAGAGCATCACCCGACGGCATCACTTGAAATACCTCTTCTACCTGAAGCTCTCTACGAGGAGGGTCGGCTATCAATTGGCCCTGATGTACGGAGTAAGCCCCTGCAACACAGATTAAACCTAAGATGAACTTCAAAATTACGCCCCAAACCTACTCGGACTCAGCCGAAGACTCGTCGTCAACATCACCTGTCACGCAGTAACTAGCCACTCCATCTTCGCTCCAAAATCCAGTTATTTCACTACCTGATGCTGCCAACACACTCCTTACAACTCGGTCGTAACCTAGAGGATCCACCTGTGATTCCCTGAGGGTACAATACACATCTGGTCGTTGCACAATCAGGGAATACGCCCCTTCAACCAGAATCCCCCTTCCCATAGGATCGCCCTGGGCCTCTTCTATATAAGTCGCTACATCTTCCCACAGCCCATTCTGAGCAAAAACTGAGACAATCAAACCATAGAACTCTTCTCTATTGTCTGGAGCTGGGCAACCGTGACTCAAAGCGTAACGGCTACGCTCCAATGCGTCCTGTAGTCTACCCTGACGCAAGGGGATCCTTACGACATTAGTACAGACACTTCTGTATGGACGCTTGTCGTCAAGTGACAGAGAAAACAGCCTTTCTGCCTCCCTCGACGATTCTGCGCTCATTGCATTGAGTTGGCTTATTGCATACGGATCCGTAGACTCTATCGCCGCTTGCTCTAACTCCCTGCTTCGTCGGTTCAACATGTGACCGTGGCCCGCCTCGGTGTATGGTGAAGGGTCTGTTTCTAGCGCCGCCTCCCAGAGGTAGATTTCGTCCGCCCAGTCGGGGAGGCGATTTCCTATTTGATAGATGTAAAGAGGCAACAATCCAAGCACCCACAGCGCTCGACGCCCCGAAGGTAAAGCGGCGGCAACAGCGATGCACAACCCAGCCATCGGTAGATACAGATAGCGTTCACCGATCTGTCCCTTGGCGGCTATTGCCAATAATGAAGGAGCAAACGCCACTACTGCAAATCCAAATCCGACGATAGCTAGACCACCACCTCGCCTAAATAGCCAGACCATAAAGATGAGAAGGGATAGCAGACCAAACAATATGGATTCAACAGGCAATTCTAGGTATTCGATAGTCCTACCGCTAGACAGTGGCCAGGGCACGAACAGGAGCCCTCCATAAAGGGCTACAACATGGTGAAAGCGCTCTAATAATATCCCAACTCCTTCACCCAGACCCAAAGTGGATGCAGAGACGTTAGCGTTATGCCGCAAAGCAAGCCATGCAGCTAACGCCAAACCTATTGCGGCGTACCGACACCAGTTGCGCAGTCTACCCCACCGCCAAACGTCTAGACCAACTAGCAGTACCAAACAAAACAGTCCGCTCTCTTTGGTCAACAGGGAGCCTAAAACCAAACAAAAACCTAACGCAACCCGCCGCCTTGACGGTCGCTCAGGCAACAAAGCCAACACTCCACCAAACAGGAACGCCGCTCCCATAGGATCATTTCTGGAGGCTATCCATATTACGGCTTCGGACTGTAGTGGGTGCAGGGCAAATATTGCAGCGGCAACTACCGCTGGCAAAGGCTCTACTAACTGCCTCAATAGTTTAAAAAGCAAGACTACTGCAGTTACATGCCAGAGTAATGACTGCAGGTGGTGACCCATCGCTGAGTCCTGCCAGAGTAGGGCGTCTACAGCCAAACTAGCGAGCATAAGCGGTCTAAAGTAACCTGTTTCCCAGCCTTCGGAGCCTGCTCCTGCCCAAAGATCCGAGGAGAACCACACCCAAGCATTTGAGAAAGAGCCCGTAGTGCGGTTCTGTAAAACCAGAGGAACGTCATCCCAAACAAAACCAGCCACTAGAGCGCCAGAGTATGTCGCTAGAGTAGCAGCAACAACAACCAGTAACAGGCGAACAGACAGATGCTTACTATCCATGGTTAACGCTCATATTTGGTCACTTTTCCAAAAATAAAAAAGCGGGTGGCTAAATATATAGCCACCCGCTCTATCCATGATGCCACCGTTACCAATGGTATCTTAGAAATTTTACCTTAGTAGGTATCGTTCGCATTGTGGAACGTAGAGTTGATTGACTTAGTCGCAGTGTATGTCGCGATATCAGTGTCAGCATCAACATCACAAAGTCCAGTAACTACAAAGTCACCACCTGGTGTTCCCTGTGAGGGTATTACAGTTGATACAGCGTAACGACCACGAACTTCACCATCTGGCTGCCAGCCGAGAGTTTGAAACTCAGTGTTTCCACCGGCCCAATCGTGTGGAACCTTATCAGGGGAAGCTGTAGGATGAGAAGTAGCTGGAACGAATTCGTTGTACTCCGCGTCGTAAGCCATTTCTACGTCTTTAATTGCTTTTACGTTACTTGGGAGCTCAGCACGTTTAGCACGATACTGCATCTCAACAAAGTTAGGGATAGCGATTGCGGCAAGAATACCGATAATCGCAACTACAATCATCAACTCTACTAGGGTGAATCCCCTTTTAAGTTTATTCAGCATGGAAGCCTCCGAGGCTTTAGTGTAATGAAACATTTCATCGATCCCCACCGGAAACGGCAAGAGAACACTTGGAGATCTCGCAAATTCCGTGCCGAATGTAAACCCCTGTAGTTGGGTTTTATTAAAAAACTACTGACAATTATTGGCACGATCCGGCTGACAATTATTGTCACCTATGACATTATTTGTCGCCACACCCAATCAATCGACACCGTGATGCTCGTAAACACCCTAAACTAAGGGATTTTATTAAATTTGATAAAATAAACTGTCGCCGTCTAATCTGTAGTTGAGTAACAATTAACAATCGGCCACAAAGTGTAAGATATTTAAAAAAAACGGCTTTGTTATGAAAAAACCTCTGCCTAACCTGTGCGGTTCTTGCGCAACAAGTCATAAAAAAAGCAAACAACCCATGACTAACACCGAGCGATTTAGCTGTTTCAACTAAGGATTTGGATCGGCGTCGTCCATTCCATACTTTGCGAGACGATATCTAAACGACCTAAAACTCATGCCCAATAGGCGGGCGGCTTCAGTCTTTCGCCCACCAGTACGATCAAGAGCTTGCTGTAGGTAGGTTCGCTCCATATCCAACAACATTGTGTCTAGGCGAACTCCGTTATCCGGCAGAAGACCTAAAGTACTGGCTCCCTGCCCCACTTCAAAAACTATCTCTTCAGGCCTAAGATGGCGTGGCAGGCTATCCATAGTGATCTGTTCACCATCAGACAAGGCAACAGCTCCCTCAATCACGTTCCTAAGCTCACGCACATTTCCAGGCCAACTATAGCTACTCAAGGTCTGAAAAACATCTGGCGATATACTAGAGATACGCTTTCTATGTTCCTCGCTGAACTCTCTTACAAAGTGAGCAGCTAGCAGAGGTACGTCTCCTTTTCTATCTCTAAGCGGTGGAAGATCTATCTTAATTACATTCAAGCGATAGTAGAGATCCTCTCTAAACCTTCCCGCAGCGACCTCGATGTCAAGGGCCTTATTTGAGGCAGCGACTACTCTAATATCTACCTCTACCTCACCATCACCGCCCAGCGGGCTTACTTTGTGCTCCGCCAAAGCTCGAAGAACCTTTACTTGAGTTTGCGGGGGCATATCCCCAATTTCATCCAAGAACAGCGTCCCACCCGATGCAGCCTGAAAATAGCCGGTCTTATTTCGATCGGCACCTGTGAAGGCTCCTTTGCGATAACCAAACAATTCCGATTCAATCAGATTCTCCGGAATAGCCCCGCAATTGACTGCGACAAAGGGCCCCTTTCTACGCATGCCTGAATAGTGGATTGATTGGGCTACTAGCTCTTTTCCAGTGCCGCTCTCTCCGTAAATCAGACAGTTAATCCTAGTGTCCTTGACTCGACTAATCAGGCTGTAAACCTCCGTCATCGCAGTGGACGAACCTATAAGATTTTCAAACCAATATTTTTGGTTTAGCTCACGCCTAAGCTCTAAGTTCTCTTTGCTAAGCATGGAACTTCTCAGTGTTCGCTCGAGAGTAATTAGTAATTCTTCGTTGTCGAATGGCTTTAGGATATAGTCCGAAGCACCCTCTTTCATCGCCTCTACCGCCGAGGCCGTAGTACCATAACCGGTAATTAATATCACTGGAACGTGAACAGCCCAAGTGGAGCCGCTGGCACGCAAAGAGCGCATTAAAGCTAGACCATCTAAGCTTGGTAGGTTTAGATCTGACAAGATCAAGTCATACTCGTTGAGCGTGATCTTTACCAAGGCAGCCTCGGCACTCACAGCTATCTCGACCTCATAGCCATTTCTGGTCAATAGAAGATTAAGAATCTGTCGCATGGACAATTCGTCGTCTACAACCAAAATGCGTGCTTTCTTGTTCAAGACTCAACCCTCGATGGCTTCTGTACCACGGAATGGCTTTGGTTGCCCACCATCGGCAACCAGACCGCAAACGTGGTACCCACACCTGGTTCAGACTGTACCCACACCTCACCCCCGTGTTCTCGGGTACACCTTTCAACTGTAGCCAAGCCCAACCCCGTACCGCCAACGCGAGTAGTGTAGAACGGATCAAAGAGCTTATTCACGTTATCATTATCAATGCCCACCCCTTCATCGGTGACCACCAACCGAACACGCTCTCCAATACGCACCCCTCCAACTAGAATTCGCCCACCATCGGGCATAGCCTGAGCTGCATTTAACAATAGGTTCCAAAGAATCTGCCGAATCCGCTCACGATCCAGTTCGATGGGGTCCATCACCTGAAACTCCAACACTACGTTTATTTCATCTGCGTACTGAGGGTCCTGCGAGAACGTCTCCACGACCTGCTTGACTAGTTCTTCTAGGTCCGTTGGAACAGGCAGGTACTCAGTAGACCTAGTTGACTGAAGGAACCTTGTGACCAATTCACTGAGACGATTAATTTCCCGCGTGATTATATTTAGTAGTTGTTCGTCATCCTTTCTAGGCTTCATCATCTGCACAGCACCAGACAGTGAGGCCAATGGATTCCTAACCTCATGAGCAATCGCCGCAGCGAGGTGACCAACCGCCGTAAAACGCTCCTCTTTTCTCGCCAACTCTTCTACCTTTCGCAAATCGGATACGTCCTCCATTGTAAGGAGAACAGCGCCATCATCCATTGGTGTACGAGTAATACGAACCCTAGAGACAACAGCATCAGCACGATGGACATCAATTTCCCAAACGGGCACCTCATCAGACCATTTAGGGATCACCTCTCCCACTTTCAATTTTGCCAGCTTAGGAAAAAGTACAAGAGCTGGAGCGTTGGAGGAACGCAACATTTCATCCTGGCCTATTACTGCTAGCCCAGATCTAATCGACTGAATAATAACCGAAAGTTCTTGCTCTAACGCCCTCGTATGAGCATCGGCTTCAAGCAATTGAACACCTGTTTTCCTAAGCTGCTCGGACAGCTCTCCAGCCAATACAGCCACCAAGAAAAAGCCAAACACCTTTATCAATAACTCAGCGTAAAGCGGTGTCACAAGTGCATGGTCAACAAAACTACTCGATAGCTTCAGGACTTGGAATACACCAATTGCTACAAACGCAAGCGCGTTGATTCCCGCGATTAAAAGGGCGCCCTTTCGATAAACCAAGTAGGCCGATGCCACAATGGTCATAAAATAGAGAACACTAAAAACGGAGCTAACACCCCCTGTACGAGAGACGAGAGCGGTTACGATAGCCGTGTCAACTAACAGCTGAAGGTATGCGAACCTTCGGAAGCTTTTCACACCAGCCAAACCTGCTGCTGAAAGCCCCATTAAAAGATATGTCAATGCGACGAGGTCTAAATACTCATCCCCGCGAAAAGTCTCCCACTGCCTAAAAAAGACAAACACAGTAGCCGACACCAGCACTATTGTTGCTAGAATCAACCGAATAAGGATGTAGAGGACTATTCTCCTCTTAAGTGGGTTCATCTCGTTTTCGAGAAACACGACCCCCCCACAGCACTAATGGATATTGGACGCCATTGAGAATATCGGAAGGTACATAGCGATAACGAAACCACCTACGAAGACACCCAAGAACGACATAATTAAAGGCTCAAGCATAGCGGTAAGGTTGTCTACAGATTGATCTACCTCGTCCTCGTAGAAATCAGCGATTTTGTTGAGCATGATGTCAAGAGCTCCCGTATTCTCCCCTACAGAGATCATCTGGCAAACCATGTCGGGAAAAACACCTGATTCCTGAAGCGGATCGGAGATATTACGACCCTCTGATATTGAATCTTTTGCCTGAAGAACGGCGTTCTCGATCACCATATTACCCGCTGTTCTAGAGCAGATATCTAGACCATCCAAAATGGGAACACCTGACGAGACCATAGTACCAAGGGTTCTACAGAACCGAGCCACAGCGATCTTTTGAACCAGGTCACCAACATGAGGGATCTTGAGGTAAAAGGCATCCAACACATACCTACCACGAGTTGTTTTTGAGATTGCCTTCATTGTAAACCGAAGTGCCACCAACCCAACGATCATGAAGAGACCGTTCGCCTGCACCCAGTGGGAGAGGTCGATTACAATCTGTGTTGGAGCTGGGAGAGTACCACCAAAGTCACTAAACATCGTCTCAAATGTCGGTACAACCTTGACCAACAACAGTCCTGTTACGACACCTGCTATACAGAATACGACGATCGGATAGCTCATCGCACCCTTAATCTGACGCTTCAATTTGTCGTTCTTTTCCAAGAACAGCGCAAGTCTGTTTAGGATCGTGTCTAAGATACCGCCGATTTCTCCAGCAGCTACAAGGTTACAAAACAGAGAGTCAAAGGTCTCTGGAAACTTCTTCAAGGCATCGGCAAAGGTCACACCTGACTCAACAGAATCCTTCACCACCACCAGCTGTTCACGTAGCGTAATATTACTTGCCTGCTGAGACTGAATCTCAAGGCACTGAACAAGCGGAAGACCTGAATCGATCATCGTTGCGAACTGACGGGTGAAGATCACGAGATCTTTGGTCAAGATCTTTGGCTTCATCCATTCGGGGGTTGGGATATTTATATCTAACGACCCGCCTTTTTTCTTCACCGATACGGGGCTCAGTTGCATCTGGCGCAGGCGCTTCTTCGCAGCGTCTACATTAGCGGCATCCAACTCCCCCTTCCGCATATCACCGTTAGATGTTTTTGCCTGATAAGCAAACAGCGCCACTATGAAACTCCAATAAAAAACCTAAAAGAAACACTTCACAAATCGAATCTTAAACAGCATCGAAACCACAGGATACCACAGTTACCCAGTAAGTTGATCTCAATTTATCAGTCTGGGGCCGTGGCCCTCACAACTTCATCTATTGAAGTAACACCCTCTCCGAGCTTACTGAGTGCAGACATGCGCAACGTCTTCATACCTTGCCTAATCGCCTCGCGTTTTAGCTCCATAGTGGAGGCGCCGTTCAATACAAACTCTCGTATCTCATCTGTGAAAACCATAATCTCATACACAGCCAAGCGACCCTTGTACCCTGTTTGGTTACAATTCCTGCAACCAGTACCACGCTTCACAACAAATTCATCGACCTGCTCGGGTGGAACCCCAATGTCAATAAGTGTCTCAGTAGGTATCTCTACGGGAGCAGCGCAGTCCTGACACAGCTTTCTAACAAGACGTTGCGCACCGATTAGATTTACCGCGGACGCTACAAGAAACGGCTCAATACCCATATTGAGCATACGAGAGACCGAACTAGGAGCGTCGTTAGTGTGGAGCGTCGATAGAACCATGTGTCCAGTAAGCGCGGCTTTAATAGCGATCTCGGCGGTCTCAAAATCTCGAATCTCACCAACCATGATAACGTCGGGATCCTGACGCAAGAATGAGCGCAAAGAAGCGGAGAAGTTAAGCCCAATAGACTCGTGCATCTGCACTTGATTAATACCAAACAAGTTGAACTCCACCGGATCCTCGGCGGTACATATGTTGGTGGTTGATTTGTTCAACTCAGACAGGGCGGAGTACAGAGTAGTAGTCTTTCCCGACCCCGTAGGTCCCGTAATCAAGATCATTCCGAAAGGCTTTTCGAGTTCGTTCTTGAAGTCCTCGAGTACCTTTTCTTCGAACCCTAACCTGGTCATATCTAGCTGCAGGTTAGACTTGTCGAGAAGTCGAGCAACTACTTTTTCACCCCACATAGTAGGCAGAATAGAGACACGGAAATCCATCTCTTTTCCGCGCCCTAGCTTCATCTTAATACGACCATCCTGCGGAAGTCGACGCTCCGCAATGTCTAGTCGAGACATGATCTTGAGGCGAGAAGTTATCGCGTGCTTAAGCTTGATAGGTGGCTTCATTACTTCATACAAGACACCATCGATACGATATCTTATTCGAAGCTGTTTTTCATAGGGCTCAACGTGAATATCTGATGCGTTCTTGCGAATAGCGTCCAAAAGAATGAGGTTCACAAGCTTTACTACAGGAGCATCACCAGCGGACTTCTCGAGGTCGAGGACATTCATGTCCTCTTCGACATCATCCAACTCAAATTCTTCGTCTTCTTCGTCGCTAAAGTCGAGCATCACATCTTCAAACGACACATTTGAAGTGTAGTACTTCTCTATGGCCTCGGCTATGGCTGGCTCTGAGGCAACAACCACATCAATGTGAAGGTTCGTAACGAATTTAATATCGTCAATGGCGTAAATATTGGAAGGATCGGCCATCGCGACGATGAGATTCTGTCCAGCCCGGTTCACTGGGATCACCTGGTGGCGCACTACCACCTCTTTTGGTATCAGCTTTAAAACCTCTTGTTCGATATCAAAGTCGGTGAGGTTAATGCTCGGAACACCGTACTGCTGCGATAGAAAAGAGGTGAGTTCATTCTCCTCGACATAGCCAAGCTTTGTAAGCTGGTGCCCAAGGCGACCACCACCCTTGCGCTGCTGATCTATTGCCTTCTGAAGTTGTAGCGGAGTAATCAGCTTTTCACGAACTAAGAGTTCGCCTAACCTCGCGTTTGATCCTCCTCCTGCATCACCTGCCATGGTCATCTCCAGCTAAACTTGCGACTAAATTTCTAAATTCTCAAATACCCTATCACCATTACCACTGTCGCGTGGCCCATTTACTTCAAGTTCCCTATAAACCAAACGGACTCTGCAAATTACATTGTGACTTTTATCGACCTTTACTGATAGTGTATGGGTGGAGAAAACGATGAACATCTCAATACTAATTTTCACAGCCCTAACGGCCTGCAACAATCCATCCTATATGAATCAAATGGATTCCGAATACAGCGTTATTATGAGGTCGCTAGGCGCAGCGGAGCGGGACAACACAAAAAACATAAAGGATCGCAGCGCTCAGTTGAGGATGACTGAAAGCGAACAGGGGCGAATTGCCTTCTTCCAAGATCCATCAAACACGGCACTGATAGAATCGGCGGTAAATTCAGATGACCCCTTTACAGCTGCCCGAGGAGTAGCATATGGGCTCGATGCCCTAATGTACCGCTCTTGGACAAACGCGGAAAAAGCTCGCGAACAAGAGCTTCTAGCCACTGTCCAACACATACGACAACGAGAGGTTTCCTGGCTTTCGGAGGACGGAGAAACGGAGATCCAGGTAAACAGAGGATGGGGAAGAGTTGTCCGCGAGGCTGACGGACTATCCACCGAACAGATGGAGTCCCTGACAACAGCATGGGTTGACACACGGACTGAATGGATGGGTGACGAATTAGAAGAGATAGTCAGGCTCAGAAACGAAATAGCAAGACGCGAAGGCTTCGATACATACTGGGAGTTAGCCCTTGCCCACAGAGGCCTCTCGGTTGAAGCCGTAGACGAAATCACGGCGCAACTCACCGAGATAATAGAGCCCATCAATCAAGAATTGCAAAATTCCATTGCACTAAAGGCTATCGAACTAGGGGTCGAGAACAGCTTCTCGAATCAGCCTGCAATTCGCAAAGCATTGGGGGTATCTCCCGATTCCGTGGCACTTAATGCAGAGTACGACGCAGACCTAGTTGAGTCGCGCATCAACGAGAGCATGACCGCCATGGGGGCACAACTAGATGGAGTGAGTTTATATACAGGACCAAGTAGGTATACCCGCCCAGGTGCTTACGCGTATCCTATCAATCCACCCAATACTATAGCCGTAGTTATGAGCCAAGATAGCCGCTGGTCATCGTGGAGCTATCAAGCCCTCTCTCACGAAATGGGGCTGGCTTTTTGGTGGAGTAACCTTCCCGAAGCTGCCGCGGCATCACCTGTAATGTGGGAGCCAGCTAGCCCATGGCTAGAGGGTGTAGGTCAATTTTTTGAGCGCATAGCGACAAGCAGTGCATTCGCCACATCAACCATTGAAGGCTTCCCAGCAGAGCTTGCGAACCGGCTTGATGTTTGGCACAAGGTAGGCACTATTGACTCAATAAACTGGTACTTAGGGTCGACCCAAATGGAGCGGCGACTCTACGAAAGCCCTGGACAGTGGCGTGAGCTCTCCAGAGCATCTGCTACCCTTGAAGCAGACCTTTTAGGTCTCTCTTGGGGACCGCCTGTCGGTTCAGATGGCAACGTATACCCCAAATACCTTCAATCCAGCCTTATGCTCCACTATCCCGCATACGTACAAAACTACCTCTTTGCGACCACAACTGAGGCGACACTGTGGAAGCTAGTATCAGATGCAATCGGTGAGCCTATGGGCAACCCTGAGGTAGGACCTTGGTTTGTTCGAGAGTTAATTACCCCTGTCAGCCTTGGTACCTCTTTTGAGGCTCGCTTAGATGAGTTAGCAGGCGGGGCGCCAACGACTGAGGCGCTGGCACTATGGCTGAACGAGGACTAGTCTCAACCTTCGACCCCGAGCCCTCTTCGTATTGCGATATTGCTTATGGCGTAATCTGTTAGCTCACCAGCCGGATAAAAAACACCGAATCTAATGCTGACGTGTGCATTGTCATCCCAAGGCCAAGAAGTGAAGTAAGCGAAGGATTTGTCGTCTAGCTTACGCACCAACAACTGCTGCCCAGCACGAAGCCCCGCCATTTCAGTAACCAGGGCTCCCACTTCAACACTGCAAACAGCAACATCTGAACTACTCCACTCCTCTTCACACACAGATCCCACAAGGGCGAAAAAAGGAGCGACCTCTGGAGACTCAAGCACTAGCAAAGCTGCCTGAAACCTGTCTTCCCAACTCCAACTCGATCCACTTGGCGCCGCCTTATCAGCCGCTTGCCCTACTAAAGATAGAATTTCAAAGGCTTCGTCGGTCATAGTCTGCTCTCTTTATATGTCGTACTCTTATGGTTGTTGTTATGCTCACGATCAGGGCCCCTTGTCAACCCAACGTATACAACATAGTGAATACTCATAATTTTGAGGCTCTCCTTGAACACAAACGCCTATTTCGCAGCCATACTACTTTTACTCACTCAGGGATGCTCCGCGCGCCTACAACCAGGGGAGCAAACAGAGCAAATAGCGCTCACTGAGACTGAACAAGCACCTATATTACCAGCGATAGATGCCGACGTTTACTCCACAGCCCCCACCACACCGCGAGACCCCAAGGTCGCGACTGCGGCGGCTGGTCTTGAGTGGGACGAATCTCTGTCCGGCGCAGCGGCAAATCTAGCAATAGATCTGTCCAGCAATATGCCAATAGATGCCGCTTCCGTGAGATGGGCTGGACTAAAGGCTGGATGGCCTTACCCGATAACACATGCCGCAATGGAACTGGTGTCCCACCAATCGGATTGCCCCACATCTCTTCTCGAAAGTATACCGGCGCACACCCACGTAGGAATCGCCAGGGCTAGAGGAGCCTCGTCGGATGCCTGGGTTGTACTATCAACAAATGTACAGAGAGTGGCCTCACCCTTCTCGAACGCACAGGCTCTTAATACTGAATTTAGCCTGCCTTACGAAAATCCAGAAGGTTTGAGTCTTAGCGCATACGGGTCAACCGGTGAGCTCCAGACCGGCTCTTCAGTAACATTTGATCACGAGGGAGAGTGGGTAGTTGAGGTCATCGACGAAACTCAGCAGACACTTATACTCAGAGCTGCGATCTACGTAGCTGGTGAAAGCCCTGACTATGCCCCAATAGAGCCTATTGCCGCTGAAATGGACAACACCGAAGCCCAAATTTTATTAATGATAAACGAGGCAAGAGGACACTTTGTAAACGGAAACTTGGTCTCCGAACCACTGCTCACCTCGACGGCACGACGCTCTCTCCAAGAGTGGATAGATAACGGGGCACCGTCGCCCTCCCATGAAGACTTAGGGGCTATTACTCTAACAGGAAGCCCTACCGTTGCTCTCCTTTGTATGGGAGAAACACCAAGGGCCTGTGTCGATCAAATATATTGGAGCGCTCAACACAGAGGGGCTCTACTCAAAGATAGTCAAGCAGGAGCCGGGATCGCCTCAGAAGTTGTTGATGGGGTAATTCACGCCGTAATACACCTCGCTGGAAATTAGATGGTCTTTTCGTTTAGGATCTATCTAGCGACCTTTTTCGCACTCTATTCAACGGGTTGCGCAAAACAAGAATTACCGCGACCTCAGGAGGTCGAGATGGTGAGGCTCAGACCTATAAATACTCCGCCGCATGCAGCAGCAGCGACTCTCTTGCGACGAGTACCCGACTCCACGTGGGACGCTGGACTGGCAAGGTCGACATCATTGTTAGCCGCAGCCACAACGGATCGTCTGGCACTAATCACACCCACCGCCACACACGCTAGCCAGGGAATCGCCGGCTACCCAGGACACGCAAGGTTTATTCGCACACTCAACGCAGGAGAATTTCCAGATGACCTGGCTGAGGCGTTAGCTGTTTCTGCCCTACGGCGCGCCCAGCCTGTTGATGTGGGCATTTCAAGCAGAAGCTACGGTGACGGCGTTACCCTCTGGATCGCAGGGATAGCCCACAGGCCTCTACTTCTCGATCCCATTGAGCGGGACATAGAGCTAGACACAATGGTTCCTGTCAGCATTGAGGCGGTTAACCCCGAATCCAACGCGGACCCATTTTTATCAATACCTGACCCAGTACTGTTTGTTTCCCCCCCATCAGGTCCCGTCAGGAGGTTGCGGTTGAGCCTCGATCACGCCCGCTGGGTGGACGGATTCTCTGAACCAGGGCAATACGGGATGGAAGTAGTAGCTCAAACTGGAGGTACAACTCAAGTTCTACTACAGTGGCAACACTTTGTAGAGTCTGAGCCACCTAACATTCGATCAACAGCCCCTGTTCAGACAGAAGGTGTTGACCCAATTGAAGCTACTAGCGCCATATATCGCGCAGTGAACGAACTTAGAGTTGCACGCGGGCTCCACGAGCTTGAACGATTCCGGTCATTCGAGCCACTAGCAAGAGAGCACGCGGCCTTCATGGCGCACACAGGCGTGGTTGACCATACTATAGCAAATGTCACTACCGGAATATCCACTCGTGCGAGATCTCAATTCCACCCTGGGGCTAAACACAGGGAAAATTTAGCAGCCGCGAGTAGTTGGCAAGAGGCGCTAAACATCACAACACTCTCCCCAGGTCACCTAGACAATTTGCTCTGCCAGGCGTGTACTCACCTATCTGTGGGAGTCGCAATTGAGCCTGTCGAGGTACAGTCAGCACGAATATTCGTGGTGTGGGAAATGCTGGAATTCCCTCAGGGCATACCAATAAAAATACCTAACCGATGAGCACATCCTTCTGGTCCAAAAACAAATGTCTAATACAAACCCAGCAAATATAGGTTAACATAGCCACTATGCGCATTCTACTAGTACAAGCTTTCACTGCTCTAGATTTAGAGCTCGTCTTTCCCATTGGGCTGTCCTACTTGGCAGCCCACATTCCTGGGGAACACCACGTCGAGATATTCGACAACAACCTCATACGTGAAGAATCTGACCCCTATAAAATATTAGGCGAAAAAGTTATCGACTTTAAACCTGATGTTGTAGGTATTTCTCTTCGAAACATCAAAGTAGCGAGCCCTGGGATTCACTCCGACGACTTTGAGCCTCAACAAAAGACCGTCGCTATGATCCGAAAGACCGCACCAGACGCGACTATAATCGCTGGCGGCACGGCTTTCTCACTGTACTCAGAGGCTTTCATGAGAAAGCTTCCCGAGGTAGACATTGGATTCTGGGGAGAAGGTGAGGAGCGGTTTCCGGCTCTACTAAAGGATATCAAGCATCCAGAAAAAATATCGGGCATCTGGCACCGAAAAAACGAGGGCAAGGCCCAATACACCGGCGACCCTCCACCATTGAATTTCAGGACCCTCAAGAACCCTCGAAAAGACATGGTCCCTGTACTTCGTTATGCTGAATCTTCTTATGCATCAATTGGCTTGCAAGCCAAACGCGGCTGTGCCCTGCACTGTATCCACTGCAGCGACACCTATCTACTTGGACACAAGCTACGCATGCGCTCCCCTGAAGATGTTGTGGACGAGATGGAGGAGTGGAAGAACCTAGGTGTGAACCAGATCTTCTTTTGCGATCAGATCTTCAATATACCTGTTAGCCACGCGATCAACATCTGCAAGGAGATCGTGCGGCGCAACTTGAACATTCGCTGGGCTGCCTGGTTCAACGAAAAGGCCAACACTCTCCCCGACGAGCTAATAGTTTGGGTCAAACGGGCTGGATGTGGACTGCTCTCTTTC
>CAWVYO010000021.1:0-25054 GCA_963934385.1 uncultured bacterium | reverse complement strand
GGCTTATCCAGAGGCAGAAGAGGTGCTTGATATTGGTAGCGGAATTGGCTCTGTTGGGTTGCTCACTTTGTCTGGTATCCATCCCAACGCCAAAATGACCTCTATTGAAGTTCAGGAAGTCTCTTATAAGCTGGCCTGCAAGACTGTTGATTATAACGGACTCAGTGATCGAGTTGACCTGAATCACGGAGATCTGCGGGACCATGAGGTACTGTTGGACAACGGTAAAAAGTGGCTGTTAATTACTGGCTCTCCACCCTACATACCGTTGGGTAAAGGTGTCTGCTCTCCACACCCTCAGAGAGCTGGGGCTAGAATGGAGCTAAAGGGTAGTGTGTATGACTACTGCGAAACGGCGTCAGCTAGGCTAGCTACGGACGGCATATTTTGCTTTGTACATTCAGCCCGTGATCTACGCCCTGAATTAGCAATAAGTGATTCGGGACTGACCCTACTTCACAGACAAGACGTAATCTTTCGAGAAGGGCTCGAGCCCACGATTGCTCTGTTTGTATGTGGCTGGAATGGTGAAAGAGAGGATCCGCCAAACTTGGTAGTGCGAGACATAAATGGAGAGTGGACAGATGACTACCACAAGATGAGAGATGAGATGGGGGTTCCAAATCTCAGACAATAGATGGTGTTAGCTAATACAACCCACAGTTGCGGGCGTGTTTACCATGTGTTTGTTACTATTTGAGTATGCGTAAATCTAAGATCCCTAAAATTAGAATAGGCACCCTGAAAAGTAGACTTGCGATGGCTCAGAGTCGTTGGATAGGTAATCAGATTGAAGCTGCTGGGGAGTCACAAGTTTTAGTTGATTACGTTCTGTTAGAAGACGGCGAAACCGAGTCTGCTCTAAGAGGTAGTCTCGTTGACGTTTTGGTTCATAACTACAGCGATCCTATGTTGGTTGAAGGAGAGGGGCTGCAGTTGGCTGCCACTCCAACTCGTGATGATCCAGCTGATGTATTGATAATAAGTATGGAAGCCTGGGAGCAGTCTCGCTCGCCCCCTTTGACTAAAGGAGCGGTTGTTGGATGTAGCGGTCCGTCTGTTCAGGCACAACTTCTCGAGTGTCACGGTGACTTATCTGTGCCTCTAATGCAGGGCACTCTACACTCTAGGATAGAGTCGCTTAGAGACGGAAAATATGGCGCAGTAGTTGTGACGGCGTCCGGTATATCCAGATTGAAACCAAACCTAAGTGAATTCGTAATATACAGAATGGATCCAAATTTGTTTGTGCCTGTGGCAGGGCAGGGCGCTTTGGCACTTCAGACACGGTCCGGTGATAAGGACTCGCTAAGGGTCTTGGGTCTAATACATGACTCTATGGGAGCATATGCAATAGCTGCCGAACGAGGCTTTGTATCCATGTCGGGGGTGAAAAGGACTCGCCCGATGGGCGCTTTGGCGGAGTGGACAGACAATGGGCTTCGGCTCAACACTGTCTTGGGATCGGACTCTTGGACTGTTCAACAGCCCACCACCTTGGAGCGTGTCGTTCTCACCTATAATGATCCAGAAGAGCTAGCGTGGGAGGTCTTTGAGGCTCATAAGGAACGGAAGTATGGTGACATTGTGTTTCACAGGTCGAAAGAATCTATGGCTAGGATCCTATTGACTGGTTCAGAGGGGGTCGGACGGAGGCAGGCAGAGGCACTTAAGGAGGCAGGGTACGGCGTAGTGTTTGCACCCATGGTTGTCACTAATGACACGACTAAGCTGACGTCGATTCAGCGGGTAACCGGTGCTCTTCGCCCTGGAGATTGGATTGTCTTTACGTCTGGGTCTAGTGTTCGTCACCTGATGAATAAGTTGACAGTGCACACTTTACCCAAGGGTGTACGTGTGACAGCGGTTGGACTAATCGCCCAAAGTGTCGCCATTAGTTATGGGCTATCGGTTGAATACATTGAGGAGTCAACCGATATTAGTGTTCTAACGAATAGGTTTTCATCGCTTTTGGGAGGTAGTAAAAATCTTCGGATTTTAGTACCATTAGCACTACAGGGTGAGAGGGTAGTTAGCGATATTTTGAAAGGGATGGGTCACGCTGTATCGTCACTTCCAATTTATCGGCAAATAGCCGCTTCAAAAGAGAGTCTAGAGGGAGCCCTAGCCTTGGATTACGATCTGGCTTTATTCTCCAACTCCAAAGAGGTGGAGGTGTATCAGGAATTTCATGAGCTACCTGCGATCTGCGTTGGCATAGGACTAGGTACATTGAAGGCATTGTTTAATGCCAATACACACAAGGTCATAGAGTGCGATACAACAGACCCTGCGAATCTTGTTTTGTTAATAAAGGATGCCCTTGAGGGGTGGGGGTAGGCATTGCTAGGCTTTATTTTTGCAAAGATTATTTCGTTCGCGATATTGACTGCTGCGGTGTTCGCTACGACCCAGTTGGTCGATGGCATCGAGGCTAAGGACAAAACCGCCGCCATTAGAGGCAGTGTTACCTATGCGGTTTTGAACTTTTTATATGGTTGGGTGCTTGAGATATTACTGTTCCCCTTTGCACTTATAGCAGTCGGGTTTGTAGTCAGCGCGATTTTGTTGTGGGGTACAGGCTTTGTTGTGCCTGATTTTTCAGTCAAGCCAAAGGCCGCATTGTGGGGCGCCGTGATAATTTGGGGTACCAACCTTGGGCTCAGTGTTGTCGTAGGTTTCTTAATGTAGTGGGCTTGGCTGGCTTTATTTTTGGCTGCCTTGCCCCCCATTTGTTTGACCTCTTGAAAGGGTCTCGTCACCAGGGCGTATCTGAAGAGTCACTGGCATATCCAGGGCCACTTCACTGCGTACTATGCCAAATGTAAGAGTCTGTCCGGGCGGTGTTAACCCAACGGTTCTAATTACTTCGTTGGAAGAGGTGACAGTTTCGCCGTCAATGGAGGCTATTACATCGCCAACCTGGAGACCAGCTACGTCACCTGGAGTGTTATTGAATACCTCGGCGACAAATACGCCTTCGGGTCCCGCTTCCCCCTTTCCTTTTAGTAGTGCGCCTCCTTCAGATAGCGAGACTCCTATCCATCCGCGTTGAACCTGCCCATGCTCCTCCAATTGGGTCATGACATCGCGTACCATGTCGATCGGTACCGCAAAACCGATACCATGACCTTGAGAAGAAATAGCGGTATTCATACCGACCACTTCCCCTTGTAGATTGAAGAGGGGGCCGCCAGAATTACCTGGATTGATACTGGCATCGGTCTGTATAAAATCGTCGTATGGGCCTGAGCCGATCTCCCTGCCAAGGGCAGATACGATACCAGCTGTGACTGTTTGAGATAGTCCAAAAGGGTTGCCGATGGCAATTACCCAATCCCCCACGTTTAGGGCATCACTGTCGCCAAGCTCAACAAAAGGAAAGTCCGTGTCGTCTTCTATTTTCACTAGCGCGACATCAGTGCGATAGTCCGACCCAATCACCTCGGCTTGAAATGTCCTCTCGTCAGCTAGGGTGACCATTACGTAATCGGCTCCATCTACTACATGATGGTTTGTAAGAATCAACCCATTGTTTGAAATGATGAAACCGCTACCTAGTCCAGTCTCGATACGGCCGTTTCTACCGGCTCCATAAGGTGACCATCGATTACTGGACACTTGTTGTTCTATGTTAATGTTGACAACCGCCGGTCCGAGTAACTCGACTAAAGGCGCCAAGGATATCTGTGGGTTGTATGTTAGAGGTTCAGCTGGTGCAGAGTCAGAAGCCTCGGGAGTGATTGACTCCATTACCTCTGGTGAGGTTGATATTGTTGACGAAGCTGTGTTGGCGGGACCAGCCTCCGTGGCTGGTGGGTGGCTATAGAACAGCAATGCCCCTATCGCCACAATAGTCCCAGTCTTTGTAATTTTCATTAGAATTTTCACCTTGTCTGCCAAAGCGTAACACTCCTGAATTAATTGTGTGCAGTCGTTAGCTTATGGCTAAAATTACAACCCATACCTGTTCTGTACTGTTCCCTTCCACATTCTAAGGGGAAACAAGTAGTACTTACAAGCCAATATCACCGCTGCCTCTAAGAAACTCTACCTCTCGATTGCTCAGAACACCGTTGGTCGAAGCACACCTAATTAACAGATTAAGCGCCTCTACTTTACGATCTTCGATAAGCAATAGGCGCCCATAGTCGCAGTCGTCGCGTAACTCTGGAGGAAGTAGCTCCAGTGTCTCTAATGCTAGTCGTGGTCTGTTTGTTGCCAAGTAGAAGTTAGAAAAAGTTGGGATTGAGGATGATCGTGTTGGCGTGGTTCTACGCAGCTCTTTCTCAACACTCTCTCTAAGGTTAGCTTCCGCTTGCTCTATCTCTCCTAGTTGCCAAAGAACGACGCCAAGGTCGTAGTGTGCGCTCTCATGCTCTGGATTGTAGGAAAGAGCCGCCTCTATATGCTCCTTAATCCGCGATAACCTCTCGAACTCCGCGTTCCGTTCTGATATTAGCAGCTCATTTCCCGGTAGACTTATCGTGTGAGCGTCAGCCTCTTCTCTGAGACCCTGTATATCCAAAAGTCGCACCATTAGACTGGAGATAGGGGGCAGATTACCCCACCTATTCTCCATTGACCGCAATGTAGATACCGCGTCAATTGGAATAACCCCAGCAGCCTCAGATTGATACAGCGTCATAAGCTCTGCTCTGTCTTGGGGGAGTGGGTCCACCTCTGGCTCACTCCCATTGGTACTGGCACCGAGGTATCCCAAGCCCTCCAACTGTTGCCGCTCCTGCAGACTTATCTCCGCTGTTTGAATCGGCCACAGCCGTAGATCAGGCTGCTCATCATTCCACACCCTTTCCCCATCCGTGATTGAAAAGATAGGCGTCGCCCCGTACGATAGTGCAGGACTAAGGCTCTCCATTAGAACAATTCGATCCTCCACTCTGTCTCCTAAGAGGTCGACACCGTCAAATTGAGTGTCGCTTTCAATCTGTAGGATCTCAAACAAAGTGGGTGCTATATCAACGATAGAGCTGTTTTGATTTGTTGCTGGTCCGATGTCGCTGGGGAGACCTGATTCGCCGTATCCAGCGAATAACAAGGGTGTCATCATTGTAGCGTTGTTAGTGTAGTAACCGTGGGTCCACTCGCCGCCTCTTCCCAGTCCTTCACCATGGTCAGAGGTGATGACAACAACGGCATTTTCAAGTCTTCCCTGGGTGGACAGTGAAGTTAACAATTGGTTAGTCAGCGTATCTAGATCTCGTACCGAGGCGAGGTAGGGGCTCTCAAATATTTCGCTGCTTGAGGCGGACGGCGTCCAGGGTCTGTGGGCTTCAAACATGTGCACCCACAAGAACATAGGCTGGTTTATGTCTTGTCCTGCCACCCACCCCAAGGCCTCAGATACCGTTTCGTTACCCGATCTTGTGGCTACACTCTCTTCGTTATAGCCATTGGAACCAACATTTGAGTAGATCTCAAACCCACGATCAAGTTTGAAATCCTGGTTCAGAACACTAGCTGAGACAAAGGCACCAGTAATCCAACCTTGAGATTGCAGTATGGATGCGATGGTCTCGACGTTTTCATTTAGATCCCTTGAGCCATTGTATCGAGCGCCGTGATGGTGTGGGTACAGTCCCGACATTAGACTGGCGTGGGCGGGTAGGGTCACTGGCGCAGTAGTTCTGTTGTTGGAAAAAACAAGACCGTTCCCTCCGAGTTCAGTGAAAAAAGGGGCTGTCTCAGCCGTAACCATGTCTTTACCAACCGTGTCCCAAGTAATGATAATTACGTTAGTGGGCGGTGTCGGTTGAAGTTGTTCATCTGTAATGCCACACGAGACAGTTAGGAACCAAAGATTGAGAAAGACTATTCGGTTTAATGATATGGAGTGTCTCATAGGTGCTAACATACAGGATTCAAATATTGAAGGTACTAACTTTATGGTAACGTTTAGAGCATGACCGAAGAGATAACAGTGTCTCAGTTGGAACAGTTTCGAGAGCGCTTGCTTTTGGAACAACAAGAACTCGTGCTAAAAGTAGCGGATAAAGGACGTACTGAGACTGTAGACCTCGATCTCCCTATTGGGAGATTATCTCGAGTCGATGCACTGCAGCAGCAGAGTATGGCTAAGGCAGAGATCCGGAGAGCCGAGATGTCGCTACAGCAGATAGAAGCAGCCCTAGAATTTATGGAAGATGGAACCTACGGTTACTGTAAAATGTGCGAAGAGCCCATAGGATTTGGAAGATTAAACGCTAGGCCATCAGCTCCATTCTGTATTGCTTGTCTTCAGGGGGGCGAATCCCGCTTGTGATTGATAGTAAACAGAGTTTTCAAACCACAAAGAGATGTTAATACAACATATAATCACGGCAGGTGTTGCACGTGTACAATTAGTACTTTCTGAGTTGGAGTAAACACATGTATGGAATGGTGAATAAAGCTGTGAGGGGTTTTGTCCTAAAGAACTTCGATGAAGAGACTTGGACCAGAATACACACTGATGCGGGTGTTGATTCAGATTTTGTATCTATGAAATCTTACGATGATGACGTCACTTATAATCTAGTAGGATCGACCAATAAATTGTTGGGGATCGAGGTGCCGGATATTCTAAACGGTTTTGGTAGGTTTTGGGTGAGCGACATAGCTGTTGCGTCTTATTCAGACTTGATGAGTAAATCGGGCGTTACCTTCGTCGATTTTGTAAAAAACTTAGACCACTTGCATGAGCGAATTAAGACCTCTTTTCCCAACTATAGACCGCCATCATTCAGGGTGATCAGGTTGTCACCCGATGAGGTTCAGGTTGATTACTACTCTCATAGAGAGGGGCTATTACCATTTGTAGTGGGTCTGTTTGAAGGGTTGGCAATTCACTTCAACGAGCAGATCTCTATAAGCCATTTAGACGACGATTCTCACCCAATGCCATGCAAACGAATGATTGTTACTATCGGATAGGCGTTACCTGTGAAAAAAGAAATTTTAATCAATAGAGGCTTGTGGGAGGAGTTAGCACCGTTCTCGATTATCTTCGGTAAAGATGGGACGGTTAAGGAATTGTCTCATCGATTATTAGATGTTTGGTGTTTAGGCGATGATGAGCAGTCAATTAAACAGGTCAACGACGAGATACTTCTGAGTCGTCCGTTTGATAGCCCACTTTTGCCTGAGTTGTTGCCAAACCTAACGGAACTGACCGTCCATCTGGAGTTGTCCTCGTGCCGAGGGCGCATCATGAGAGGACAGCTATACCCACATGGAGATGAGTGGTTGTTTAGTGGGTTCCCTATGGTGTCCACTATCATTGAATTAGAAGCTATGGGAGTCATGCTGAGTGACCTTCCTTTGAGTGCTGGGCTGGGTGAGCGCCTGATCGCCAATGAGACCACCATTGCATCAGCAAAGGACGCCAGTGATCAATCGGCCAAATTATTTATAGCTAACGACATCCTGGAGCAGACTCTTGAAACGTTCGCAAGGTTTGTACCTAATAAGTTCCTCACTGAGGTTGGAATAACAAGCCCGCTGGAGGCCCGGCTAGGTAGTCACGTAGAGAGCCGGAAAGCCATCATGTTCGCCGATCTACTTGGTTTTACCTCTATAAGCGAAGGGCTATCAGCGGGGGAGATTTTCGAGGTTATTAACCAGTACCTGTCCTGTACGGTTCCTTGCATAGAGGCAAATGGTGGGTTCGTAATCCATTATTTAGGTGACGGTATTATGGCTCTTTTTCCATCTGGAAACGCAGGAGCGCTTCAGGCCGCTATTGATATGCAAAAGGCACTCAAGTTGTGCCGAGGAGAGCACAACCACCACGACTTTGAACTCAAGATGAGTATTGGACTCCATGAGGGGCCTGTTGCTCTTGGGATTGTAGGAGACAAGATGCGATGGGATGCTTCAATCATTTCTGATGCAGTAAATACCAGTTCTCGGATTGAAGCTAAAACCAGAGTGTTGGGTGGCGAAATAATTGTTAGCCGTGCCTTCCTTAATACCGTAAAAAAGCCTAGTGATTTTATGCTCCGCGGGCTCGGAGTTCATGAGATTAGAGGACGTACAAAAAAGATAGAACTCATAGAGGTCTTGGATTCTCTGGACGACGAACTCATCCTTGCGAGAAAAGCGACGCTTTCAGACTTTAATTATGGTGTTGCCGCCTTTAAGGATGATGACATGTATCTAGCTATGTCTTGTTTTAGTCGAGCCCTCTCGGTTGATCCTGACGATAAGGCTTCACAGGTCTACTTGTCTATCATTGCTAAGAGTATTGCTAAGTCCTCATATTAGACGTGATAACGAAAAGTCCATGGCGTTTTCGATGATCGAACTGGTTTTTTCACCGATATAATCCTGCACAAAAAGGCGACCTGACGGTCAAAAATGACAGTCTCGACGAGCTCGATACAATGATTGAGTCAGGGGACTTTGCACGATTCAAAGAGGACGCATGGTCGAACCGTAAGACTATGAGAAACCAAACAGAGGGTACTATGAAATTCGTAATGTCAATGTGCGACGTCTTGCGTCGTCGCCGGAAATAGCGAAGATACCTCTGAACAAGCGGTCTCTACGGTCTGACCATCTGACCAGATGGTCACTGTCGAGAATGGTCCCTCCACGGGGCAACCCTGATGACCAATTCTTATGAGATCCTTCGCTTGAACGTATCTATCTGCGCTTTCGTCTAAATTGGTCAGAAGCAATCCCGTATGTTCAGGGATTACAAACCCGTGTAAGCCGTCTGACGTAGAAACTTTGTAGGCGATTGGATCGTTGTGAAACCCGCCAAGCTTAACTTCTGTTAACGAAACCAAAGTACCAGGTTCAACAGTACCCACGGTAGCCCCCATGATTAGACTGAATTCGCCATCTTCACTCATATTTATAGTGTTTATTGTTGGTATTCGAGCGTCGCTAAATGCAATAACCGCGTCTGGTTTTACCTCAACAATAGGCTGCACTTCAATAACGTTTTGAGGTTGGATTGCCTGTTCCGATGCCTGTTCCGATGCCGGTTCCGGTGCCTGTTCCGATGCCTGTTCAGGGGGACTTTGTGGTGTCTCTGGAGCGGAGCAGGAAACGGTTAATGTACATAAGGAAGTTAATAAAGTAAGTGTGCCTCTTTTCATTTGTTAGACCTGGTGTGAATTGTAACCGTATAGTTTCGCTCTCATTGTACAAAAACAATAGATGGCGCTATAGGTCAATATTGGGTTAGGAGCGCCATTCACAGGTGAGCCCGCCTTTTTTCAGGAGAATCCCATGTCTGAGACCACAAAACTAGAGTTATTGGCACCAGCTGGCTGCTATCCTTCGCTTCAAGCTGCACTTAACAACGGTGCCGACTCAATATACTTTGGGCTAGCACAGTTGAATATGAGGGCTCGTGCGCGTCGTAGTTTTGAGGGAGGAGATCTTCCAGAGATAATGGAGCGGATCCACAAAGCGGGAAAGAAAGGCTACCTAACGATTAATACAATCCTTTACGACCATGACCTTCCGCTGGCTAATTCGCTTCTTGAAGAGGCTAAAAGATGTGAGGTTGACGGTGTGATTGTGTCGGATATTGCTGGCATGGAGGCTTCGGCAGAGCTTGGTTTAGAGATTCATATCAGTACTCAGTTATCAATTTCCAACTATCCGAGTCTCAAGTTCTTTGCTCGTTGGGCAGACCGTGTGGTGCTCGCAAGAGAGCTAACCCTAGGCGCCATAAAGCGTATTCACGAACAGATTGTGGCAAACGACCTAAGGGGTCCATCTGGTCGTCCAATGGAAATCGAAGCCTTTGCACATGGAGCACTCTGTGTGGCGGTCTCTGGACGCTGTGACATGTCTCTGTACACCTCGAACGCGAGCGCCAATCGCGGCGCTTGTGAGCAGAACTGCCGTCGTGAATACACGGTGACCGATACTCAGACGGGGAAACAATTAGTCGTAGACAACAACTACATTATGTCGCCCAATGACCTTTGCACTATCGAATTCATAGACAGAATGGTAGATGCTGGTATTACCACTTTCAAACTTGAGGGTAGAGCACGGGCTCCGGAATATGTAGACGCAGTTGTTGGAGCATATCGTGAGGCTATCAACGCTGTAGATGAGGGTACTTATACCCCTGAGCTAGTTGAATCATTAATGCCTAGTCTTCACAAGGTCTATAATCGAGGTTTTAGCTCCGGTTTTTACTTTGGAAGAGAGGGCGGGTGGTCAGGTGCTCCAGGCTCCAAGGCGACCCATAGAAAGGTTTTAGTTGGTCCAGTTAAGAACTACTTCGCGAAAGCCGGAGTTGTTGTAGTAAAGATCACCGACAGCAAAGTATCAGAAGGCGATGATTATCTCTTAGTTGGTCCTACAACAGGAGTTGTAAAGGGTACCCTTGAAAGCCTTCGTATTGAAGGAGAGCCTACAGACACAGCCCTTCAAGGGGCTCTGGTATCTTTTCAAGTGCCTGAGCGCATAAGGCTTTCAGATAGAATGTTTATAATGGTCCCTGTCGCCAATGCTTAAGATAAAGCATCGCCAAAAGGAATGTATTGGCTGCGATAGTTGTATTGAGTTGGCACCAGACTACTTCGAGATGAACCAAGACGGAGAGGCAACGCTACTTCATAAAATTGGTAAAAATGGCCCATGGGTAGAAGGAGAGGGGTTCGTCTCAGATATAGAAGGGCTTGATGAGGCAGCGGCAGCTTGTCCTGTTCAAATTATCGTAATAGAGAGATAAGGAAAAAGGAGACTTCATGTCTAATAAAATCAGCTGGTACTACCACCGAAACGGTTGAACATCTTGTAAGCGAGCCAGAGAGTTCTCCGGTCCCAAAGAGTTTGAAAAAGATAAATTCATCTTAGCTAGAAAGGTGAAAATCGAGCGTGAAGAGGCGCTAGCTATCGCACGAGAAGCCAAAGTTGTGTTGGTTTCTCGTGGTAAGAAGTTGCTGGAATTTGATTCCACCGCTAGTGACGATGATCTCGCCAACGTAATACTTGGGCGTAGCGGAACCTTACGAGCCCCAGCAATCCGAGCCGGTGACACCTTCATTGTTGGTTACCACGAAGCCGGATACGGTCGGGTATTCTCCTAGGGCCCCTGGCAGAACGGTCCCTCTATTCTGAGCCCGTTGTTTGTCTCGTCGCATTCTAGTGCGTCGGTTGCTGCGGTGAAGTTGATGGCAACCTTCCCTAGGAGTTGGCTTGCCGGTACGACTATGCGAATTGAATCTTGGTATAGACCAGAGAGAAGCGATGGTTGTACGGTAATAGTATCATATGTGATAAGACCACCATCCGCCGCCTCTAATTCCACTGTTATTGTCGCTTCGACTTCTATGTCAGCAAGTCCATCATTTCCTATATGGACCCAGAATATAACCTTGTCATCTTCGCAATCGATCTCACAGTACCCACCAGTTCCAACCCTCAGATCTGGAGCATCTGCCCCCTGGGCTATGGTCATATCACCCGATCTAAAGTTATTGTGGTTTGGCCAATTCGATGGGACCGGAGCTGGGATAGTGCCGTCATCATTTACATGGGTGATGCTGTAAGCGTGTTGGTTCCAAGTTCTCCGACCAGGCATCCAGCTGTTGTCAGCATCTCCAAAGACGCGAATACCAGTGTAATTTTGGTAGTGGGCCGTGTTGGCAACGACAATCTCAGCGTGTCCATCCCCGTCCACGTCTGCTACCACCGGGTACTCTAGCCATGTGCCGTTACTGTGCTCAGATGAGGCCAGCTTTACAGTCCCATCTAGTCCATTGAAGACCCAGAGCGTAGATTGGTCAGCATATACAACCTCTGCAATACCATCACCCTCAAAGTCAAAGACAGCTGATCCAGTATTTCCGGAAGATGAATCATCGGTGACAGCCTGCCACTTAATGGAACCATCAGTCTCGATAACGCTGTATCTTGAACCAGAAGCTACCCCTACCTCAGGTTCGCCGTCACCGTCGAAGTCAGCTACGGTCGGGGGACCACCATATCCGCCGCCATTGCCGTTCGGTATAGTAACTTGCCACGTTACGTTTCCGTCGTGGTCTTGGAGTCGTACGCTTCCTCCGGCGGAGACAACAATATCGCCCTTTCCGTCACCGTCGAAATCCGCGACGGCAGTGTAGCCATCTGGTTGTCCATTGCACCAGATGGTTGTGCCATCCATCTCGTAAAGGGCATTACCCGCCACTACCTCTAAAATACCATCTCCGTCAATGTCCGCAGCATAGGCTGCTGTCCCAACGTTGCCGTCGCTACCACCACGTCCACACGTACCTTTTCCGATAAGTCGACCAGCGCTGTTCAAGATGCCGTTACCACAGATAATCTCGGGATCACCGTCGCCGTTCATATCAGAGATCGAGCATACATCCGATATTCCGTAGATTGCTCCCGATAGCGAATCTGAAGTCCACTTTGGGGTGCCGTCGTGTTCAAAGGCGACTGCACGGTCTGGTGTCAGTGACACAAATTCGACGAAGCCGTCACCATCTATATCGCCAGCGGCCACTCCCCCCGTGCCCTGAAGCCCTTGTCCAGGGGTACTCCAAATCTCAGCTCCATCAGCTCCAGAAATCGCTCGAAGTACGCCGTTTGTGTTGTAGCCACTTTCGCCGTATGTCACAAATACCACGTCAGGGGTGTCGTTCTCATCGATAAAACCATCACCGTTGTCGTCGCTGACGTTCGATACAATTGGAGTACTCATGACGCGGTTATTATCCCCGTCATTTGCGAAGGTTGGTTTGTACCACTCGACTATCGGGTTGAATGTACCGAATTGTGCCTCATGGACGCACTCCTCATTGACGGAGGCTCCGAACCCTAAAGGGTCATCGCTGGGGCACTCTTCGTTTGGTGGCGTACCAGTATCGATTGGACCTGTATCTACAATAAAGGTGTCTCCACCTGTTTCTCCAGGTGGATCATCCGGCTTCTCATTCATGCCGTACTCGGAACAACCAACAAAAACTGTAATAGATATTAAGCTAAATATCTTAATCTTAGGTACAAACTTTTTCATGAAGACCTCCTGTAAATCCCACTACCACAAGTATGCTAACATACTATTAGAGCACTTATATTACAGAAATAATTTGGTCAGCAAAATGCCGTTATTGATTGGCACGGCGTAGGAGAGTATTTTGAGAGAAATTGGTATCGTAACTGTGGTTTTATTAGGAATAACGGCGGTTGCCTGTGGTGGTGGGAGCGATGACTCAGGCGTAGGCGATTGTATTGTCAATGAAGGGTGGAGTGAGGACTCACCAGCCTTTATCGATGCTAGTGCTGCATGGGGGCTGACTGAGATCGCTGCAACTGGTACTAGGCTCAGTGCGGTGGACTTCGATGGTGATGGTTGGACGGATCTCGCGGTTAGGCGGGACAATGTTCCCGACGAGCAGACGGAGAACGGGAGGCAGGTCTGGCTATTGAAAAACGACCAAGCAGGTGGGTTTGAGGATGTAACATATGAATCTGGAGTGTTAGCGGCTAGATCGTCAAGTGAAGCCAGACCTGGAAGTGTCTGGACTTTTGGAGATGTCGATAACGATGGAGATCTAGATATTTATGTTGGTCTCCCGGATTCTGGTAATCAGTATAGTGAAACCTCTGAAATCCTGCTGAACATTGGAGATGGCACCTTCGAACTGGGTCCTGAGGTTAGTGATCTTCGGGTTGTCAGTAACGATATGCCTTATGGGGCAGTGTTTACCGATGTAGATCTTGACGGCTACCTCGATCTGTGGGTCGCACAATACAGCGACTCATCTGGACCTCGTCAAGACAAACTATATTTGGGGAACGGTGACGGGTCATTCTCGAACGAGACAAAAGACTTAGGATTAAAGACTACTGCCTGGTCTAGTGTAGACGATCTAAATAACGCTTTGTCGCACTCAAATGCCTGGAGTGCCAATGCCTGCGACCTGAACGGCGACGGTTACCCAGAGTTATTGGCTGCATCTTATGGTCGGGCACCAAACCACCTGTGGCAAAACATGGGTGGTCTCGAATTTGAAAATGTAAGCGTGTTGTCTGGGTACGCGTATGACGCCAGAAGCGATTGGAGTGATAACGAATCGGCCCGTTGTTGGTGCAAGCTGCATCCCACGGACACGGACTGTGAGGGGGTTCCTGAACCTTCTGCAATAGCATGTAACTCTGACTCCGATGCTTTCAGGTGGGACCACTCATATGACAGGGAGCCTTTTAGACTTGGGGGTAACAGCGGTGAGACGGTCTGCGCCGATATTAACAATGACGGCAGATTAGATCTGTTTACAACTGAGATAGTTCATTGGGACGTAGGGCAGTCATCTGATCCAAGTGAGATTTTATGGAATGAACACGGAGATACCCCATTGTTCTTTCGCCCTGGAGGCGAACAGACGGGTCTTGTGAGGGAGCACGAAATAGCTGACTGGAACGATGGTGATATCACGGCCTCGGTGTTTGATTTCGATAACGATGGTTGGCCGGACATCTACCTTGGTAGTACCGATTATACTGGGACACGAGGGTTGTTGTATCAACAAGTCGGCCCTGAGCAGTTTGAGCTGGTAGCCCAAGAGCTCGGCATAGACCACAGAAGAAGTCATGGTAGTGCCGTGGCTGATTTTGATAGAGACGGTGACTTGGACTTAGTAGTAGGACACTCGCCTGGTCGCTGCAGCGGGGAATGCTATGATACTTTTAATATTAGACTGTTTGAGAATCAAGTTGCTGACGTCACTAACTGGGTTCAAATCAGCCTCAGCGGTGTCGATGCTAACTCATCAGGTGTAGGTGCTCAGGTTTCCGTCGAGAGCGACGGGGTTACGCAACTACAAGAGGTCGATGGCGGACATGGACAGTGGGGGAATCAAGATGATTTAACCCTTCATTTTGGATTGGGGGATGCTTGTGAGACTGAAGTATCGGTGAGGTGGCCTAATGAAAACCTTACGACTCAGGATTTTACTATTAGGGGCGGTACTCGCTACATGGTAGTAGAAGGTGAAGAGCCAATAGAGGTACAAAATTAATGAACAATTATCCACTGCTATTCGAACCTTTGGATCTTGGTCATGTCGTACTGAAAAACAGAGTGCTAATGGGCAGTATGCACCTTGGTTTAGAGGAGCAACGCGGATCGCTCACAAAATTAGCGGCATTTTACGAGGCTAGAGCAAAGGGTGGCGTCGGGCTGATTGTGACGGGTGGGATATCCCCAAACATTTCAGGTCAGATCAAACCGTTCGCGGCGACAATGAGTAATAGAAGGCATGCTCGCAAGCACGAAGTTGTCACAGATGCTGTACACAGGCATGGTGGTGTCATTGCCATGCAGATTCTTCATGCTGGTCGTTACGCGTACTCGCCATTGGCTGTGGCACCATCAGGAATAAAATCGCCTATAAGTCCATTTAAACCAAGAGCATTGTCTTCTCGTGGCGTCTCGAGAACAATAAAAGACTATATTCGATGTGCTAAATTGGCTAAGAGTGCCGGCTATGATGGTGTCGAAGTGATGGGTTCAGAGGGCTACCTGATCAATACATTTTTAGCGTCTAAGACTAACAAAAGACTGGATTCTTGGGGCGGATCTTTCGAAAATAGGGCCAGGCTTCCAGTGGAGATAGTGAAGGGCATTAGAGAGGCAGTAGGGGACAAGTTTATTATTATATTCAGGCTCTCCATGTTGGATCTTGTAGAGGGTGGCAGTACCTTCGAGGAGGTTGTAGCCTTGGCTAAGCTGATTCAGGATGCTGGTGCCAGCATAATTAACACTGGTATTGGGTGGCATGAGGCCCGTGTACCTACGATAGCTACAATGGTACCGCGGGCTGCCTATACATGGATTTCCAAAATAGTTCGGCAAGAGGTTAGCATCCCAATTGTCACCACTAATCGCATAAATATGCCTGATGTAGCGGAGGCAGCACTGGCCCGTGGAGACGCCGATATGGTATCTATGGCCAGACCATTTTTAGCTGATCCAGACTGGGTACAAAAGAGCTTTGATGGCAAGGCTCAGCGAATAAACACATGTATTGCCTGTAACCAGGCGTGTTTAGACCATGTGTTTGAGGGCAAGAGCACTAGTTGTCTTGTGAACCCACTAGCTTGTTTGGAGAGTGAAATTACTATTAAAGAGACGTCTAGTCCTAAACGTGTAGCTGTGGTTGGTGCAGGTCCAGGCGGGTTGGCGGCAGCTGTCACTGCAGCTAAATGTGGGCACAATGTGACCCTTTATGAGTCTAGTTATCAGATAGGCGGGCAGTTTAGAATAGCTCAGGAAATACCTGGTAAGGAAGAGTTTTCAGAGACACTGCGCTATTTTAGTAATGAGCTAGAAGCTGAAGGAGTCAAGGTAATTGTCAATCACAAGGTTGAGGCGTCAGATCTTTCTAAGGAAAAATTTGAACACATAATTGTAGCTTGTGGTGTGTTGCCTCGACGGGTTGATATCGATGGGGTGAAAAACTCATCGATGGTATTGAGTTATTTGGATGTATTGAGAGCCAAAGCACCAGTGGGTAAAAGAGTCGCTATTATTGGGGCTGGTGGAATTGGGTTTGATATGGCGGAATATCTATCTAAGCCCGAGCCTATACAGAGCCAAACTGTTGACCAGTATTTAGAGAATTGGGGGGTCGACAAGGAATTTAAAGCGGGGGGCGGGCTGACTGAGGTGGTAAACGAAGAGTCGCCAAGAGAGATCTATTTATTACAGAGATCCCAAGCTAAGTTCGGAGCTGATTTAGGTAAGACTACTGGTTGGATTCACAGGGCTTCGCTGAAGAAGGCGGGGGTCAAAATGATAGGTGGCGTTAAATATCGTATGATCGACGACGACGGTCTTCACATCACTGTTGGTGATGAGGAGCGTACGCTAAATGTTGACCACGTCGTGATTTGTGCTGGGCAAGTGCCAGATACATCGCTATCCAAAGCTCTTGAGGACCACGACCTACCTTACGTTGTCATAGGCGGAGCAAAAGATGCTAGTGGGGTTGATGCTAAGAGAGCAATAGCTGAAGGTACCGAGGCCGCATTAGCGATCGGCTAATGGGCTATTGGCGAGGCAATGCGAGTAGTCGTTCCCTCGCCAGGTGGTAGTATGTTAACTCCACTTGCCGCGGTGTTTGCGCCTGTGTTTTCGAATAAATCCATCGCCGGTATCTGCCAATTACCCGTAAAAAACCCAGCGAGAATGTCTGGGGCTCCATCGCTAGTCCAGTCGTGGGCAATTAGGCTTCCAGAGCAACAATCGTCAGAGCCAGATTCTATGTGCGGTGCCACATCCAAGAGTTCTGTTGCTGCTGAAAAGGAGCTACCATTGCCGTTCATTATCCACACTTGACCAGGATCGCCGTCGTCATCTAAGCCGACAATCAGGTCTTGCCAGCCATCCATATTGTAGTCCGTGAAGTCGAGCGTGTTGGCAGGTGCACTAATTTGCCCAGCTAATTGAGGAGACGAAAATCGTCCTAGACCGTCCCCAAGAAATGTGTAAATAGATACAGTACTTGTGCCTCCACCAGTGTATTCTGCCATTGCAATATCAGGGAAACTGTCGCCATTAAAGTCCTCACTGTGGTAGACACCAGCCATCTTGTACCCCGTGTTTAGGGCAGTGATGTCAAACGCGTTTCCGTCGTGAGTGAAACCACCAGATCCGTCGTTTATAAGAACATTACCGCTGTTGTTAGCAGCAGAATATCCGTAAATGTCGAGGTCTCCGTCTTGGTCAAAGTCACCAGCTCCGGAGAGTCCGAAATCAATACTGCTGAGTACATCAACATTAGTCCAGCCTCCGTCACATGAGTCATAATAAAAGCTAACGAGCCTGTAGTCACTTGATGAATCCGGTCTGACTTTGGCCATTATCTCATTTTGACCGTCGCCGTTGAAATCACCAACTACTACGGCTGAAGAGATGGTCTCTGAAATAGAGCCACTTACCGAAGTGGAGGGGTTGAATGTACCGTCCCCGTTCGAAGTATAGAGACGAATCTCTAGTGCGTCATAAACATTAACAAAGAAGTCGTCGTAAAAACCTTGGTCTTCGCATGGTAACCCTGAACCCTGCTGGTTTGCAGTGGCCTCTTGACTGTTTGGGTCATTTGAGAAGATGTGAATAGAACCCTCCTCAAGAGATGAGTCATTGGGCTTGAACCGCACTGTCAGATCTGTCCACTCCCCGGGGGAGAGCGACCCAGAACCACCTTGCAAGGTGCCCTCGTCATACAAATACAGTTCTGATGCAGATGTTGAGTAGTATGAAATAGCGCTTATCTCTAAAGAGGCTAGTCCCACATTTTCAACTGTCACGGTCAGATCATTAGTACCGCCAATAACCCCGAAGTCGTGAAACAGTGGTGTCACCACAATCTCTGGCTCGAGTACTGCGGCAAAGATTGGTACCTCTAACGTTGGTAGGTCGATATCGTTGCTGTAGAACTCAATTATTGACTCCTGAGCACTCAAATCCACAGGTGAATACGTGACAATAATATTGGTGAATTCCCCTGAGTCTAGTGATGAGTCGCCGATATTTGTTGTAGTGAATATCCCGGATTGATCGTGAAGATAAAGACCGCTTAATTCGAGTGTTTCGTCACCAATATTGGCTATCTCTACGACATTTACTGATTGATTTCCCACTGCCAGTGGCTCAAACTCTATTGGTGATGGCGTGACCTGAATGTGCGGTCCGGGTCCAAGCCCAGTATCGCCTCGAATAGGTTCCGATTTAGGATTGATATTGTAGTCGGAACACCCGATAACTATTGAGGTTGCGAAGAGAATAGAGATGTGTCTTTGCATAAAAGTCCCAGACTTGTAGCCCTTTAATTGGCTGTGTTTAGGGAAGTATCTGAAATATACTTGCCCCCACTGTTTTCGCGTCAATTGTAAGCTATATCGATCACTGTCGCTCATCCAGCATTTTGGAGATTCCTCTTTCGAGTGAAAACCTAGGATTCCAACGTAACTCACTCTTGGCCTTTTCAATACTAGCTAACGATTTTGCTACGTCGCCTTGCCTTTTAGCCGCTAACATCGGTCTGGGAGTATTGATTGACTTAGGCATTACTTTGGACGCTATTATGTTGTGAAGATTTAATACCGAGGTAGAAATGCCGCTGCCGATGTTGAGGATCTCTCCTCTAAGGCGCTCCTTTCTGTATCCAGCCTGAATCATCGCCTGGACTACGTCATCAATAAATACGAAGTCTCTAGTGTTGAGACCGTCTCCTAGTATTGTGCCGTAACCCTTGGTTTTTATACTTGAGGTAAAAGTATTGACCACACCCACGGGTGGAGTTTCGACTCTGCGACCATAGACGTTAAACAACCTAAGAGACACAGTGTCTAGTTCAGTGTTTTGACCCCACTCAACAACCAATTGCTCCGCAGCTAGCTTACTTAGTGCGTAAGGAGAAGAGGGGGCCGTCCGGTCTTTCTCGGAGGATGGAATTAGAGGACTGTCGCCATACACGGCGGCTGTTCCTGAAAACAATACTCGCCTAACGCTCGATGCCCCTGCAGCACGAAGTGTGTTGAGGGTACCCAGGTGGTTTATAGCCATGCATTTGGATTCTTGGGCGAAACTATCCGGGACACTAACAAAGCCAGCCATATGAAAAACGACATCGATGCCTTTCATAGCATCATACAGGCAGCCGGTGTCCAGTACTGAGCCCAGAATGAAATCGTGTTTAACCCCTCGTAAATTTTCCTTTCTCCCACTACTCAAGTCATCGAGAATACGTACAGTCACACCACGGTTGTCCAGCTCTCGAGCCAGTTGAGAACCAATAAAACCGGCACCGCCTGTGATGAGAGCTTGCTGGTCTCTATACATCAATCGGTTCGGCATGCAGATTGTCGGCGAGATCCTCGGCTAGTTGGCTTGCATCATCCCAGTTGTGGTTGTTGTCCGAGGAGTCAGGCTCTAGACTAATAACAACGCCGTCTCTACCCAGGTCATATATTGAGATCTCCAATTCCACTGTTTCGCTCGGTCCATCTGCATCAGTTGTTGTGGAGACGGTAAAATACAGGCTCATACAGTCAGGGGTTTCGCGTTCACACGCTAGATTAATCCCAGCGTAATTTGCAGCAACATCAGCCGCTGCCAACCGTATCTGTTGCTCATTCAAATTGTTTTTTGGAAATTTCCATACTCTGTCCATTGTGATCATATATCCCGAAAAGATACTGAATGGTACGGCGATATGGTATTCGTTTGTCTATGAATATTGCGACGAGTTAGTATTCTAGGGTTTGAAAAGAAAAAAAGGTGAAGGAGTGAGTCTTAAATGAGACGAATAAACAGCGCTCGTGTTGAGGCTATTGAGTGTACGCCACAGCAATTTGGCAATTTATACACTGGTGCTGCGTTGATCCTCTATGAGATAAAGGGGGGAGACCTAAAGCGCCCTTTGAGGGTTAAGCCGGTCTCGCAGGCGGTTAGTGGTGCGACTTTGTTTCACGAGACATCACCAAAGGTAGCAGAGGGTATGTACGAACCTGAGATGTTTGAGGATCGACGTTTTCGCAAAGAGGCATTTGTTTTGCTAGATAATGTTGGTCCAAAGAGGAGCCGCACAATCTCAATCGGAAGAACGGGCGGATCTGATGTAGTAATTAATGACTACACGGTCTCTGCTGTGCACGCAGTCTTTGATCGTTCGTTTAATGGTCTAGGTCCGCACCTTTGCTGTAATGGCGGTAGAAACGGGACATTCGTAAATGACACTAGAATTGATACCGGTGTGTTTGTCCCCATATCCACGGGTGATTTAGTGAGACTTGGGCGTGTTGAGATGATCTATGTCGCCCAGAACGATCTGTTCTCTGTACTTCGCAATGATGTTGATGAATGTGGGGTCGCCTCCCTAATGGGCTGGAAGAATTAATTATGAGCATTTCTGATACTGAGCAAAGCGTAACTGGATTTTCTAGTCTGGGTCTTACTAAGGAACTATTGAGGGCTGTTGAATCTGTCGGTTATGAAAAAATGACCCCTATACAGCATAAATCGTTGCCTATTATGTTGACCGGTCGAGACCTAGCAGGTCAAGCAAAAACAGGTAGTGGTAAGACTGCCGCCTTTGGCTTGGCTGCTCTGAGCCAAGTCGATAATTCGATAAATGAACCCCAAGTTTTGGTGCTCTGCCCAACAAGAGAATTAGCAGATCAAGTGGCGGAAGAGCTTCGGAAGCTGTCTGCCTTCATGGATAATACAAGGGTAATAACTCTATGTGGTGGGCGACCATATCGAGAGCAGACCAAGGGGCTGGCGCGGGGTGCTCAGGTGCTGGTTGGTACCCCCGGTAGAATTGGTAAACACCTGCGAAAGGAGTCGTTGGTTTTCACGCACCTCAAGGTGTTGGTGTTAGACGAAGCCGATAGGATGTTGGACATGGGGTTCGAGGAGCAGGTGTTCGACATAGTGGATCAGACACCTGCCAAACGTCAGACGCTTCTCTTCTCGGCGACATTTCCCGAAGGGATAGAGCGCCTCTCCAACGAGGTACAAGATAAAGCGGAGTTGTGTCAAGGTGATGCTCAGGTTGAACCAGAGCTTCTGCGTCAGCTGCGATATGATTGTATTGGTGGTGATGTAAACCAGCTGATCATCAACACACTTGTCGCTCACAAACCCTCTACGGTATTGATATTCTGTGAGACCCGAGGGGCTTGCGATAAACTGGCTGGATTCCTAACCCGGCGAGGTGCTAGGGCTCTCGCGCTTCATGGGCTAATGGAGCAACGAGATCGAGACGACGCACTAGTGCAGTTTACAAATGGAAGCGCGACTATTTTGGTGGCGACGAATGTTGCGGCCCGCGGGTTGGACATCCCGTCTCTGCCCCTTGTCATTATTAGCGAGGTTGGCGGCGAGCCAGAGAGCCATCTACACAGGATTGGGCGAACAGGGCGAGCGGGGGAGGCTGGTTTGGCTGTCACTCTCGTAGGGTCTAGAGGCGAGATGGCTCGCCTACGTCGTATTGAAGAGTTTATGGGGCAGGAAATTGAGCTGGCTGAGTCTCCAACCATTGGCGGTGGCTTAGACTTTATGACACCTAAATATCGCACTTTATTGGTGTTGTCGGGACGAAAGGACAAGATTAGCAAAGGGGATATCTTGGGTAGTTTGGTCAAGGATGGACAGATTCCTGCGGGTGAAATCGGTCGTATAGACCTAAATGCTACTTCCTGTGCGGTTGCTGTAACCAGGGATTATGCAGAGGTGGCGCTAAGTCACCTCCAAAATGGGAGGGTTAAAAAGCGAAAGGTAAGGGCTCAGCTATTTGGATAATTTGACCTATAAAAAGGTAAGGTGGTTTGCTACTAATCTCTTAGGGTTATTTTTTAATCATGTGGAGGTTGTGGGCGTTGAGAACGTGCCTAGCGTAGGTGGAGGGCTGATCGTTGCGTGGCACCCAAACGGGATAATAGATCCTGCTTTGATTTTATCAAAGCTCCCAAGAGAGGTTGTTTTTGGTGCCAGACACGGGCTGTTTCTCTGGCCTTTACTGGGTAGGCTTATGCGGGCAATAGAGACCGTGCCTATCTACAGAGCAGAGGACGGCGGAGACGAAGACCTACGAAAGAAAGCAAATACCGAGAGTTTAAATGAACTCGCCAACGCGGTCGTAAATGGAAAATTTGCGGTGTTGTTTCCAGAGGGCGTCAGCCATGATCGCTCTTTCGTACAACCGATCCGCCGAGGAGCGGCTAGGCTCTATTTTGCAGCCGTTGACAGAAGTGTAGATACCGCCCCACCCGTTATTGTTCCAGTTGGCCTACACTACAACCAAAAGCGCGGTTTTCGCTCAAAGGTACTTGTTGTCTTTTACCCGCCGTTGCCTGTTGACGGTATTCATCACGCACCTGACGAAAGGGACTTAGGGACACAGCAATTGACTGACCTTATAGAGTCCACCATTCACGATGTGATCGGCGCTACTGAGGACTGGGAAACTCATCATTTGATGCATCAGGCACGTAGAATAGTGCGCGTAGAGTCCGAATTGGACAATGAACAATTAAGAGTTCTATCTCCACTTCACGAGCGGGCTGTGGGGTTCGCTAGGATTCATAAGGGTTATACGGAGCGATTACGCTCTGATCCCAAACGCATAGGTCTTTTATACAATAGACTTCGGCTCTACAATGAGGACATACGGGCGCTTGGCTTTCATGAGCGTGAGCTTGGGGCGGGGGCGATAAAAGTATCACCTTGGATTCCATTGATCCTGGTCCTTCAGGGTGCGATGATCTACCTTCTTTTGCCTCCAATATTGCTAATTGGATACACGGTAAACAGTCTTCCAGCGCTGTTGTTGCGGGCATGGTGCCTCTTTGGGGCTAAGGATAAAAAGGACGAAGCAAGCATCAAGCTTCTGGGTGGCATGGTTCTCTTTCCAATGTTCTGGATCTTGGCTGGTGTTGTTACGGTGTCGTCCTACTCTTTGGTTGCGGAATATTTCCCGAACATTCCTACATCACCGTTAGTTGCAGGTGTGTGCGTTGCTATTTTGTCGGCTCTTGGTGGAGCGGTGGCTGTTCGGTATTTGAGGCTGTCAAGGCGGTTGTTACGCCAGATTCGCGTTGGCTTTACTCGGAGAATGGCGTCGGAATCAGTGTACCGTCTTTTGGCTGAGCGCAGGGCGATTTATGAAGAACTTATCGACTTGAGAGAGGGATTAGAGCTACCTGAACAGCTGGGATAGATCAAAAAACCAGCCCTCAAATATCACGAAAACTATGTTTATAAGTAAGTGTGTAGTAGACTGGTGAGCAGTAGTTATCGGCACCATTCTTTCTTCGAGGTTTTTATGTTTAAGTTGGCCTATATCGCGTTGTTTTTGAGTGCTACGGTTGGTTGTAGAACTCCGAAGGACTCAGTAGACACTGGGCTTGTATCGACAGACGCAGATATGGATGGTTTTGCTGATTTTGAGGACTGCGACGATAACGACGCGACGATTAATCCAGACGCAGAGGAAGTTTGCGATGAGGTTGACAACAACTGTGATGATCAGATCGACGAGGGCGTCCAGACAACGTTTTATACTGATGCTGATTCAGACGGGTACGGCGATGATGAAGCATTGACAATAGACGCTTGTGAAGCGCCAGAGGGAATGGTTGATGTGGCGGGGGACTGTGATGACTCAGATATCGATTTTAATCCAGATGCTGTAGAGGATGACTGCACCGACCCATTAGACTACAATTGCGACGGAAGCGTAGGGTATGCTGATGATGATGGTGACGGGTTTGCGGCTTGCGAGGAATGCGATGATTCAGATGTTAATGTCAACCCTGGTGCAGATGAATACTGTGACGGTATAGATAACGACTGCGACACTGAAGTAGATGAAGATGATTCGGTGGACGCCAGCACTTGGTACTTTGATGACGATGGTGACACCTACGGTGACCCAAACAACACATATGAATCTTGTTACATCATCGCTGGTTGGGTTGAAGACAACACAGACTGCGATGATTCAGATCTTAACATACATCCAGGTGCTGACGAATACTGCGACAGATTAGACAACGACTGCGACACTGAAGTAGATGAAGATGATTCGGTGGATGCCAGGACTTGGTATTCTGATGTGGATGGCGACAGCTACGGTGACTCAAGTAGTACATATGAATCTTGTTACATCAGCTTAGGGTGGGTTGCAGATGACACAGACTGCGACGACGGGAATGTTAACGTCAACCCTGGTGCCGACGAATACTGCGACGGTATAGACAATGACTGCGACACAGATATAGATGAAGACGGAGCTGTGGACGCCGTGACCTGGTACGCTGATGTCGATGGCGACACCTACGGTGATCCAACCAATACATATGAGTCTTGTTCCATCAGCTCAGGCTGGGTGGCAAGTGACACAGACTGCGACGACGGGAATGTAAACATAAACCCTGGTGCCGACGAATACTGCGACGGCATAGACAACGACTGTGACACAGATGTTGATGAAGATGAATCTGTGGATACCGTGACCTGGTACGCTGATGTCGATGGCGACACCTACGGTGATCCAACCAATAC
>CAWVYO010000020.1:0-25787 GCA_963934385.1 uncultured bacterium | reverse complement strand
CCTTGGTTAGGAGTCGTAAGAATCGACGACACGCTTGGTCAGCCATTAGCAGCCATATTTAACTTTGGAATACACGGTACTTCGCTTGGTATAGACTCCAGCATGGTGTCAACGGATGCTCCTGGTCACGTTGAATTAGCGCTAGAAGATCACTTTGACAGCGATGTTGTAGTCATGCACGTCCAAGGGGCTGGTGGAGATGCGGCTCCCGCTGGAGGTCACAGTGACTACGCCAAACTAGAGGGGCTTGGGGAGCGTGCTTCTGGTCTGCTAATGGATGCATGGGAGGCTACACCAACCTCATCGGACCCGATAAGGCTCGAATCAGCATCACGTCATTTTCCTCAGAGTTTAGAGGATATCACTGTGACTAGAGGGGGACAGGTAGACCTATATTACAAGTCGTACGAACAGTACTATGTGGCCGATGAGCTGATCTACGATGACGAGGGCAAAATCCTATCGCCAATAGATGAGTTCAACACTCAGTATGGAGCTGCTTTTTGCGGCGCTGAGATACCTCTTATTCCAAGTGTAACCATCGGAGTTGAGGTCTATCCGTACAGCGCATGTACAGATGTGGCTATTGTGGCTACGGTCGTCGAGGGCTTTTTTGACCTTGAGCCTGGGTCAATACCACTTCCTATGCCATCAACTAAGGGTGCAGGGGTCTTGGCGACTAGGATAGGACCACTAATAACGTCAACAGGTTCGGGAGATATCGTACAGCGCGAGCTTATAGCTGGCTTTTTCCCCGGAGAGCCCACAGGCATGTTTGTTGAGCAGTGGCGTAGGAGTGTCTATTCAGAATTGGGGTGGGAGCAAGCCATGATGGTTGGCTACTCACAGGATCACGAGGGCTATCTTTTATTACCCGAGGATTGGCTGTTGGGGGGATACGAACCAAACATCAATGTCTGGGGACCACTGCAGGCGGAGTACCTCATGGAGGAGACGGTTGAGATGATCGACTCAGTGTTAGGTAACGATCTTCTCGAGCCAGCAGATCCTGACGGTCGCTGGTCACCCACTTTCTACCCAGAAGTGGAATTAGATATTCACTTTCCCGATGCGACCACAATGGCGGGAACGGTTCTTTCAGAGGCTCCAGAGTATTTGTGGCTACCATTAGACCTTACGGTTGACCTTGTGACTCCTGAGACATTGGAGCGGGGGACCGGAATGGTGCAGCTTGTTTGGCAGGGTGGGGATCCGTCGGTAGACTCACCAAGGGTAGTACTTGAGCGTTTAGTGGACGACGAATGGGTAGAGGCAACAGGCCCATCAGGGAGGCTTATAACAGACACAACCCCAGCAATTTTGGTGAGCCACACACCTTACCCTCTTGAGAAGGGCAGCCCTGACCGCGAGCATGTATGGTGGGCTTCTTGGCAGGCGGTCGGCAGCTCACTAGACCGCTTGGGGCTCCCGGTCGGTCACTATAGACTGGCGGTCAGTGGGCAATATTACCAGAGTGGAGATTCTGGGTGGCCGTGGGAGATCGCTCCATACAGCCTCATTGGAGATGGGTTCGACCTTGAGCCAGCGACTATTTCAATAGCCCAGACCTCAGGAGGGGTTGATTTGTGGATGGAGGCACCCTCTAATGGCTGGCGCCTTATTGATGAAAACGGTGAACACAGGGGTGATAATGGTATTTTTGGGAGCGTCTCTTTTGAGTTTGAGACAGATTTCGGTCCAGTAGTTGAAGTTATCGAGCCAACTGTGTCGGGCAACAAGAGCTTTGCTTTAGTTGAGTTTCCCGACTCTGCAACCTCGTTAGTTGTGGTAGATCAATACGGAAACAGAGGGGAGTTGTCCTTGTGAAAAAATTTGTCGCAATCGCGGGGAATATGGGTGCTGGTAAGACCTCACTCGTGCAGTATCTGAACGACCGTTATGGGTTTGAACCGATCTACGAGCCATTTAACGACAACCCTTATTTAGATGATTTTTATGGAGACATGAATCAGTGGGCGTTTCATTCTCAGATCTATTTTTTGACCCATAAATTCAGGCTTCACCTTGGGCTGTCAAATTCACCAGGTATTGTGGTGCAAGATCGAACCATATACGAAGACGCCGAGATATTTGCTACCAATTTAGCGAAGGGTCGCTTTATCAATAAGCGTGATTTCGAGACATACATGGAGCTGTACAACACTATGAAGACGGCGTTGCAGCCACCAGATCTTCTGATTTACCTGAAGTGCGACGTAAGATCGATTAGAAAAAGAATTAAGAGTCGTGGAAGGAAGTCTGAGCAGTCGATACCAGTCTCTTATATTCGGAGGCTGAACGGTCTATATGATTCGTGGGTTGAGCGATACGATCAGTCCCCAATACTCGTATGGGATTCGGGAAAACTCGACTACCTAACTGACTTGGTGGATCGCATTGAATTTGAGCGAGCGCTGGACAAGGTACTATAGTGGAGCACACATTGAACAGAATAGACGTCACTTGTGGCCTATCTTCAAATGTTGTAGAGTGTTCCCTATGAGAATTTTCATATTTGGTTTGGCGTTGATTTCGTCTATATTTTCGCCAAAGATCGCTGTGGCTGGTGAAGTCGCAGTGCTTCAGTTTGACGGTTACGGTGTATCTTTCGACGACGCATCTCTCGTAAGTGAGGGGGTTCGGTCGGCGTTCTTGGAGGTTGGAGATTACTTTCCAGTCGAAGCTTGGGATTTTTCTGAGCGAATGGCAGACTCGACAGACCCAACACTAAGAGAAGCTCGTGCAAAGTATGCCGAAGGAGTCGTTGAGTTTCGCGCGGGTAGATATAGGTCATCAATTACAAGTTTTGAAGCTTCTATAGATGCCCACATGAGGGTTGGATCACATTATGCCCGCCGAGAGCAGTTGGCAGATGTATATTTCCATATTGGTCGCGCTCAATTTCAGGTAGGGTCCAGCACAGGAGCGATGCAGTCCTTTGAGCAGGTGGCTAGTCTATATCCACAGTACCTAGAGACTAGGCACAGAGGTGCGAATGACAGCCTGGCGGGCTCTGTTAGGACCATGATTAGTAGAGCTTCAAGTGAATTAGATGCGGCACCGAGATCTCTCCCGTCAGAAGTTGAGCTCCAAGAAATAGCATTGAGTATAAATGTCGACGCGATTGTAGCTGGCTACATTTCAGCCGATGGGCAGATCTTTGCTCAGATGGTTTCCAATGGCAGGATAGTCGGGGACGTAAATGAAGTGTCTCAAGATGTCCCACCATTCCCAGGTGATCCAATATTTATAACTATGGTTGAGTCGCTACTCGGAGGCGTTGGAGGTGTTCAGGAGCCGACCCCTGTTGAGAGCTCCACACAACAATTTGCAGCCAACCCTTTTGGAACATCAGGTGCTACCTCGGCACCGGTACCGTCCTTTTTAGAGCAGAGTACAAGTCAAAGACCACCAGAGCGGTGCGTTGATGTCTGGTGGCAAGTATGGAAGACCTGTGAAGCTACAGGGCCACTATCTTATGCGTCCAAGCCTGTAACCGAACAGTGGTGGTTTTGGACTGCTACAGGGGTGGCTGTTGTAGGTGGCGGTGCATACGCCTGGAACCGTTGGGCTCCCGAATCAGAAGACCCAGAAGATGTCATTGTTGATGGTAATTCTTACACTCTCAAAGTAGACATTCCGTAAAAGGTTTAGTTCTATTGTCGGACTGAGTTGGTGCTGTTTGGGTTTTCACTATAGAAGTATTCTTGATGGCGTCACCTGTTCGGTTGGCTCCTGGAGGTCTGATGCGAGTAGTATGTGACAATTGTGGAGCGAGCTATCGTATCCCAGAACACAAGCTGGTTCGGGATGTGAATAAGGCAACCTGTCGTAAGTGTGGTGATCCGATGATCATTCACAAGCGAGGATCTGTAAGCATAGCTGATGGAAAGAGCGTAGACCAAGACGCTGAGACCCAGGTAACTGACTTAGCTCATGTAATGGAGAGTCATGGAGCATCGATACCGGTTGGTCCAAACATTGGGCATGGTTTCGGTCCGACATCTGAATTTTTAGAAGATCTGGGACCACCAACAGTAGCCCAGTCGGATTCCAGTGAACATACAATTCCGCGTCCCGACCTAGGTCCACCAACAATGGCTACTGAGCCAGTTGAAAAAGCTAAGCCGGTTGTAAAGAAGAAGACTCCCAAAACACCCAAAGTGAGAGACCCATCAGACACCTTGGCTGAGCTAAGTGTTGTAATGATGGCAAACTTTACCGTAATCGCTGGAGCAGTGATTATGGCTTGGTCTACCCAAGAATTGCACAGTGTTTTTGGCCTGTTCATAATTCTATGGGGAGCGGTAACATCACTCTCCGTTGTGGTCAGTTCTGATCGCGGTCGAAGGGCTGGAGCTTTAATACTCTCCACAATGATAGGTTTAGTTCTGGCGGGTGGCGCCAGTTATGCCTTCTACTCAATGCCTCAAGGTCAGGTCTCTACGGCAACAGAAGAGCTTACAGAGGTAGCACTGTTAGTAGAATCTGAGGAAGAGGTTTTAGGAAACGATTTGGTTGAGGCTGTCGAAGGCGAAGAGCCTCTAGAAGGTGAAGAAGCTGTTGAAGGTGAAGATCCCACTTTAGCGGAAAATGTTGAAGAGGAACCCGAGAGCACAAACTCTACGGCTCAAGTACAAGCCACAACTCCATCGTCTAGCTCGACTACTACTTCTGGCTCTGGTCGCTATGGTTCAGATAGTAGCTCCAGTAACAGCGGCTCTAGCAGAGCCTCGTCGTCTCCATCAACGTCAAGTAGTAGTAACTCTAGTGGCTCGTCGAGCTCATCGACTGGTCGCTCATCCTCTAGCGGCAGTTCCTCTAGCGGCAGTTCCTCTAGCGGACCACCGGCGGCAACAGGGGTATCCCTTCCCGTGCTGGATACTATGCTCCGTACTAACCGAAACGTAAAACAGTGCTTTATCGACTACAGGAACGAAACAGGAGTCATGCCATCGGGTCGGATCTACGTGCGAATAAGGATCTCGCCTTCTGGTCGTCCAGCTAGTGCATCGATTAACTCGGGAGAGTACGCAGGAACATCTCTAGACGAATGCTTAGGGCTTGAGATTCAAGAGATTCAGTTCCCGCCGTTTGAGGGTGAGACTACGACCTATAACTACCCGTTTCAGCTATAGAGTACCGACTATTCCACGCTGCCTAAGTAGGTGGTCTACCAATACTAATGCTACTCCTGCCTCGACGAGAGGCACAGCTCTCGGTAGAACACATGGATCGTGTCGTCCTTTAGCCTTTATAGTTGCTGATTCACCTTTGGTGTTCACTGTTTCTTGGGCGTGAAATATTGTGGCTACTGGCTTGAATGCAACCGATATTGTTATGGGCATTCCGTTTGATATTCCCCCCTGTATACCCCCTGAGTTGTTGGTGACTGTCTGTACTTTTCCCTCGCCATCTTGTGTGAAGAGGTCGTTGTGTTCTGATCCCCTCATTCCGACTGAGCCATAACCAAGCCCTGATTCAAAACCTTTGGCAGCTGGCAAAGAGAGCATTGCTTTGGCTAGATCAGCCTCAAGTTTGTCGAATACAGGTTCACCTAGCCCCGCGGGCACACCTCTAGCCACACAGCGAACCACTCCACCAATCGTGTCACCACTGCGCTGGACTTCTTTGATTAGTGTTAGCATAGAGTCTGCGGTCGATGTGTCAGGACAGCGAACTGAGTTTACCTCAACATCGGTTTTTGTCACAGAGCCGGAGTCCACAGATGCCGTGATTGTACCAACTTGATCGACCCAACCCACAATCTCTATTCCAGCCAATTTTCTCAACACCTGTTTTGCTACAGCTCCAGCCGCAACTCTAGCGGCAGTCTCTCTAGCTGAAGCCCTTCCCCCACCTTGCCAATTTCTAATTCCGTATTTTGCTTCGGTGGTGAAATCAGCGTGACTGGGTCTGTAAAGGTTTTTGAATGGTCTGTATGATTCGGGGTTAGCATCCTTGTTGTAAATCACTAAACTAATGCTGCTACCCAGTGTTTTACCTTCAAATAGTCCAGATAAAACTTCAACTTCATCAGCCTCTTTTCGAGGAGTTGTGATATCTGATTGCCCTGGTCGTCTCCGATCTAGATCCGATTGAATGGCAGGTATATCCAAGGTAATTCCGGGGGGGCAACCGTCGATAACAGCGCCTAGGGCGCCACCGTGAGATTCGCCCCAAGTTGTGACTCTAAAAAGTACTCCAGTGTTACTGCTCATTAGTCCGCCGTTTTTGGGTTATTAGGTGCGAGTTATGAATGATGCTCTAATAATTAAGATGCTGTCGATTGTCCCTAGAAAGTGCTTGTCTTGGACTCAGGGCGCGTTTACTCGTACTGGTGTAAGCCGAATTCTAATGAATTGGTACATCAAACATTACGGGGTGAACACAGCGGAGATGGTTGGAACCAAAGAAGACTACTCGTCTCTCTCACAGTTTTTTGTTCGTCCTCTTATTGAGGGTGCACGTCCAGTGTGTGCTGATCTTGATGCCTTGGTCTCCCCATCAGATGGTAGAGCAGTAGCCTTTGGGCAGGTGTTAAATAACACCATAAGCCTGCCAGACGGACAGGAGCTTTCAGTTGAGATGCTCTCGAAGCATGCAGACAAGTTTAGTGGAGGTAGCTATCTTATTATCTACCTAGCCCCACCTGATTATCACCGAGTCCACTCTCCTGTGAAAGGTACCATAACTGGCTACAACTATCTTCCAGGTCACCTCTGGCCAGTATTTCCGGTGGCTGTGCGTGACGTTCGTGATCTGTTTGGTAGAAATGAGCGCCTACTAATTCACTTCCAAAGTGAGAAGGCAGGTTCAATAGGTCTCATAATGGTTGGGGCGTATGGAGTGGGTCGTATGGAGACTACTTTTTGCGATGTAGTTACCAACTCTGGGGGTAAGGCAGAGGCTCGAGAGCTCGATAAAGCCGCGAATGTTGAGAAAGGATCTGAAATCGGACGCTTTAATATGGGGTCTACCGTGATTATGCTTTTTGAGCCTGGCTGTGTTGAGTTTGAGATGGAGCTTGATCAAGTGGTGTGTATGGGTCAGAGAATTGGAAAGTGTCTCGGTGCTGGCTGACAGCTAAGGAATTATGATCTACATTACGCCTGTCTTGTAATATGGTGTTTTGGCTATGATAGATCTAAAATTGGTGTTGAGCCGAGACGGAGAGGTTCTTGGATCCTGGGACCTAGCTGACGGCGAGTTAGCTATGTCGATTGCGGATGTAAAGACTGGTGAGAATGTCGCTACATTCACGGCATCGGCTTCCATAGGTGAGAAGACAGAGGTAGATCCCATTGCAGTCATTCAACCAATAGACCTTCAGGGCGCTTTTGATGCTGACCGTCACCCCGGTGATGACTTCACCATGCCGCTCCCAGAAGGGCACCTTTTTGACCATGAGCGTCCACCTCTTCACGAATCCAAAGTCCACCGCGGGTGTGTTGATGTATGGAGCAGACAGGGTGGCAATTGGAGTAAGAAGGGAGCTATTAGACCAGGTCAGAAGGTTCGTTTTTCCGAAGGGTGTGTGAGGTACAAGCGAGAAGGGTCGCTGCTGGTTGAGCCAGGTCCCAAATTTTCAGGCAGTGTTGAGCTTCCGAACGGTGGAGTGCTGCCTGTAAAACGGCTAAAACCAATTAAGGCCCCTATTGGCTCAGTAGTTTTATTGACAGGCCCCGACGGGATCGCGTATTGTATCTCCAGTTAGGGTTACTGAGGTTAAGTGATGAAGATATCAACACTGTTATTTGCGAGTTCATTCTTATTGATTGGTTGCTCAGAGGAAATACCAACCCATACTGGTCCGGTAGACACCTCTTCCGACACCCCTTTTGAGGATGTTTGCTCTAGTGAACCTGATGACTGTCATGAGCAGGCCTGTCAGCAGTGCAACGACTCCTGTGAAGAGCCTTGTGATGTTATGGAATCGTGGCCTCAGCAGTATGGCTGTGCGGGTGGCGATACGGTGACCGTGTACGAGGTATGTCCAGACTGGGATGACGATTATTCAGATATCTGAATAGGACATCACCAGATAAATCCAACGATTTCCATGTAGATGTTTATCGCCCAGTGCAGAATAAACGCCGGCCAAAAGCTCTTTGCCCGCCAACAGAACCAACCCAATCCCAAGGCGCCGAAGAACGAGGACATCATCTCGATCTCTGGTTTTCCTTTGTGTAACAGCATGAATGGTATCGCCTGAAGGAGTAATGCTCCTCTTATCCCAGCGAATTTGGCCACTCCAAATAGCAGGAAGCCTCTAAAGAAGAATTCCCACCCAAACATATAGACGCCGTTACCCAGTTGGTATTTAAAGAGGGCTGCAACACTCTCTCGTGCGGGTCTAAATTCCGGATAAAATTCTCTCAGTTCAGGTGAAACGTAGGCCACAACCCCTATGAAGGGGATCATCGCTAGCAACAACAGCGCTACCTTCGGTGTCCACCATCGCCAGTCTCCGGAGGTTACTCCCCAGGGCGCTAAACTTACCTTCGCCCCCCTAGCTGTTGCAAGAATGATCAAAGTACCAGCGATAGCTGGATAGATCATGTGTTCTGGGTTGTGATAATAATATCTTTTCCCCCCATCTAGCCAAGCCCTGTGAATAATTGGAATAAGGACTACAGTAGCTGCAAGCATGGAGAGTAGAGTTGTGCGAAGTCGTGTCTTCGCGTCGAGCATAACTGCGGCCACCACTGGGAGCACAAAATAGATAGCAGTAGTCCACCCTGGCTCAAGATAACCGTCCCTTCGGACCCCGTGTTTTACATCTAGTAATAGTGAAAATGCAGCAACAAAACCAACTGCGATTAACAGCTTGTTTTGTCTTGATGCGTCACTGTTATCAGTCATTAGATCCTCATATATTAGCGATTGTGGTAGCTTTTTAAGTAATTTCTAGGTAAATGGCTTGGCGAATACAAAACAACACTGAGGAATACCATGAAAAACATCATTCTTTTATCGTCGATATCAGCTATGGCCTTGTTTGGCTGCGGCAAGAGTTCAGACGACACAAGCATAACCGATACATCTGATACTACCGATACTTCTGATACAGGCGTAGATATGGAGGTAGAGAGCTACATGCTTACTGCTTCTGCGGAAACTATTTCTACACGTGACGTCGTAACTTTTTCAGTTGAGGCCACCTACACTGATGGCACCACAGCTGACGTAACAGATACATCTGATTTTGCTTCATCGGACATGGCTATCCTGAACTTCTATAGCGCTGGTGTAGGTCAACCTCTTTGGAGTGGTACAGTTGATGTAACCGCAACAAGTGGAGATTGGGCTTCAGAGGTTGTCACCGTTGAGATTTCAATGGCACAAGTCGCTGAAGGGGATCTGTCTATCAACGAGATACTCGTAGACGGTGGAGCTGGCGATGCAAACATGGACGGTAGCACAGGCTCCAACATGGACGCTAGCTACGACGAGTTTATTGAAATAACTAATGCTTCAGATGTCACTGTTGATATTTCCGGAGCTTTTATTGCTGACTCTGGACAGGGAACTGAGTCACCTCGACACATATTTGTTGAAGGTACAGTTCTACAGGCTGGTCAAGCTATAGTCGTATTCGGTGGAATCCCCGACGGTACAGATTTTAGCGCTTTCCCATCTGAAAACGTCACATACACAGTCAGCAATGCTGATGATCCTGATCTTCCACATTACCTATCTTTCAACAACTCCGGTGATGTCATAGATATTATGGGTGTTGATGGTGCAGCTCTCGCAGCCACATACGCCTATGGCGAAGACGGTTCAAATGAGGCAATGGAAGACGCATCAGCAGTTCTTGCGGATGAAGTGTATGGAACTAGCTACACTAATCACCGTTATGTAACTGATTCAGTTGGTGATTTTAGCCCGGGAACAATGACTGGTGGCACCGCATTTGGTGGTCCGGACAGTGTTTATGGCTCAAGCTGCTGTGCTAACGACACAGGAATGTAGTTCATGTTTGTTGCGGCATTATTTATAGCCGTAACAACGGCACAAGCTGTACCGACTTCTGCTCCCGCCCTTTTGGGCGGTGAGTCCGGTGCAGGGTTTTATGTGGCACCAGTTACTAGATTAACTGGTGCTGATGACCAAATTGCAATTATGGCTGGTGGACGAGCTGGTTGGGTTATCCACCACTCACTGGTTGTGGGCGCTCAGGGAATGTCTTTGGTCTCTCCGACCATATTGCATAAAGATTCTGAACAGGTGATGGCCATGAATTATGGCTCCCTGTTTTTAGAGGGTATTCTGGGTGCTGGAAACCGAGCCTCTGCTGCTTATGGTATCTCTTGGGGGTTTGGAGAGGCGCATTATAGGAAGTCTGAAGACCGCATGGATATATCAGCGGCGTCTGGTATCTTTGTGATAGAAGCTCAGGTTTCATTTGTTATGCAGATACATAGATTGGTTCAGCTACGGTTTGGGCCAGGGTATCGCCAGATTCTAGGTGCCGAACTTGATGGTGTTGGTAATGAGGCTATGTCTGGTCCGTACGGAGAACTTGGAATGACCTTCGGGGTCTTTTAGGTGATACTTCGAAGGATACTGTTTGGAGCGACTGTCACAGCGCTGTTTATGGTCGTGGTTGAGTCGGTTGCTTGGTGTTGGGAGCGCTATACTTGGCTTGGTAACCAGACAGTCAACGACACTTCATTGTACATAGAGAACAGTGGTGAGCGTCCTCAGCTCAGACCTGGCGCTAGCCTTGACGGATCTAAGTTTGACATCTCTATCAACTCTATTGGCTTCAGGGGGCCTGAGTTGTCTAGTGAAAGGTCAGCCAATACTCTAAGGGTGTGGTGTGTCGGAGGTTCAACGACGTTTGATATCTATGCTCCCACGAATGAAGATACTTGGCCATATAGGTTGCAGGTGGCTTTACAGGAGGCGCTACCAGATCGTCAGGTCGAGGTGATAAACGCAGGTATTCCAGGTGAGGTGTTGAGTGGAAGTCGAGAGGACTTCGAACGGTTTTACTCCTCAATAAAGCCAGAATATTTAGTGGTGTATCATGGACCGAACGATCTCAGGTTCGCCGCAGCCGCACAGGAGATGCCGATCTACGAACCCTCTTCGCTGCTCATGTTTGCGTCTTTTCGATTGTTGTCCCGCTGGGTACCAATTCAGACAGTTCGCACTGAGTGGCTGAACCACACAATTGATTCTCCTCATTGGGATCGAATTGAGCGCGACATTCTGGGGTTTATCGACAGTACTAAAAGAAAGGGTGTAGAAGTCGTAATGGCCACTCATGCGCACAGGGCCTCAGATGATGCTGTAGGATTTACAGCAAGAGTAGAGGTTGGCGAGAGTACTACGCTCTTGAAAATGAGCCCAGAGGGGGTCATTCGTAGCTTTAGTAGATACAATGAGATGGTAGTAGAAATAGCCGAAGAACAAGGCACCCACCTAGCAGATGTCAGATCTGCTGTACCTGCTGATGGAGAGTATTTTGGAGATCACACTCACTTTACTCCTAAAGGCTCCGAGTTGGCAGCCCAAGAGATTGCAGCAGTGATCATCGAGGCTGAACTTTGATAGTAAAAGCTAGGTCTCAGGTATTCTTTTCGTGGCTATCTCTGCTGTTGGCGTTGGTTTTTGGAGTTTCCAAGGCGTCTGGTGCCTTAGCTTTGAACACAAATGTTCCTTCCTCCTTGGGAACGGATCTCCCCGCCAATATTCAAGATGCTACTGAGGGTTGGTTAAGAAACGGAGACGCAGACTCTCTGTCCCGATCTCGTATTCACACCATGACAGGGTTGGCAGCAGCCTGGCTCAGAGGTGTGGACCTTTCAAAGACCAATTCAGAGGCATTAGCAGAGGTCTCAGCCTCTTCGAACTCTCAATTGTTGATAAGCGAATTGCAGGTTTCTCAGCTGTATTCTAGGGTTGAACTAGGTGTGTTGATTTCACCAGCAGTTTTGGGTAGAGTTCGTCAGTTATGCCCAGAATCTCCAGTATCGCTTACTCGTATTTGTGACGATGAATGGTTGAGAGCATCTAAGCAGGCGCTCAGGACACATCTGTTTGATTTGACCGAGACTGCTGTAGAGTTCGCCGCAGAGGTTAGGCTGGGCGATAGTGATTTAGGGTTAGAGGCCGCAAACGCTCTCTGTGGATTAATGTCAGGAGACGTTGCTTTCTATGAAGAGGCTTACGAAAGAGTAACGGCTTCTGATCTTGGTACTCGCCAGCACTCCTTAGGGGTAATGGCTCTTTCATGTGCCTACCCTGAACGCTCAAGGTCATATCTGTTGGATTTGGTGGGCTCACGAATAAGTGGCGATGCTATGGTGATCGCAGCGTTGGAATTGGCTCGTGTTTATTCTCACTATGGCGGGGATAACCTAGGTTTAGGTACTCATATTAATTCAGCCATAGAGTGGGCAACACCACAACAGGCGGCGGCCTTGTCTGTAGCTGCACAGATTTTGGAGGTCCCGTGAGTTCTTCCAGTTTTTATCGAAAGTTATGGGCATCCATTCACAAGAGAGAGATCTACATTGTGGCCTTTTTAGTGGCCGCTATTTCTATTATGTCCGCACCATTGCTCAACCCAGATGGTTTAGAAATGGCACAGGTGGGTCAGTGTATTTTAGGGCTGTTGCCAATAGAACTTGGTGGCTGTGATGCTTGGCAACCCCTCTATTACCCCCCAGCATTTCCATTGTTGTCTGGTTTACTGAGTTGGGTGTTTGGCGTTGGTGGTCTCTTTATTCTGAGCCTTATGGCCGCTGGAATGTTGGTAAGACCTTTGAGTCGTTTAGTAGAGGGGTTGTCAGGGCACAAAAACGTTACGGCGGTGTTGGCGGTAACGTTACTTTCAATCTCTAGTTATTCTTTCTATGGGATGCTGGCCGAACCTAGAATGTTGTTTGTCTTTGCGCTGTTTTCCGTCTGGTCGATGATGTTGAAATCAGAGGGACAGAGACCATCTCGTCAGCCCTTGTTCGCAATAGGAGTTCTCTCCGCATCGTTGATGCTTATACGACCAGAGGGGATATTGGTTGGACCATTGTTGGTTTGCTATGCCTTTTGGCGCCTGGGTCGTCGAGGGTGGCGGGTTGCCGCGGGTTTATTGGTGGTAGCGCTGCCTTGGTGGGGGCTTCTTTCAGCCAACTCAGGTCGACTTACCGTATCGTCGCGAAGTTGGGAGCTAGCAGGGGTATCAATGCTCTCATACCTCCCCGTGCGACCATTAGTTCAACTATGGGGAGTGGGTGCCTCTGAGAGACCAATGCGAGAGGCTTTAAGTGGTCTGGGACCGAGCCAATTTAGTGGTGAGAGTGGTCTGTTTGATTCTTTATTGTCGGTATTCTCAAGTCTGGCTGGAAACCTACCTGCACCGCTATTAGTGTTGGCCATCATAGGAATATACCTCTCACTTAGAAGTTCAGATCATCGCCATATTTCTGTAGCTATGGGGCTGGTCGTAATACCGTCGTTTGCTCTGTCCATGACCCCTGTGGGGCGTGATGTCGCCATGCCACTAAACAACCTATTACCAGTGGTCTTTGTCCTGGTTGTCTATGGGGTCGTTGGTATGTATTGGCTCTCCACAGTTATTAGGAGGAGGATGCAGGTTAGCAATAGAGCTGCGCAGTTAACTCTGCTCTCTTCTATCATCGTCGGCGGGCTGTTTACCCCGTATCCAAACAGCCAATTATACTGGCCTCAATCCAGTGAATCAGGTCTAATGGCGGCATCTTGGATTAATGAAAACACTGACCAATCAGAGACTGTAGCCTCTACATTCGCTACGAGCCCTATAGCCCACTTGTCCCAGAGGCCTTGGCGTGCACTCCCATCCCGATGGGACGGGGGCTCATGGAGTAGTGAAGAGGCACCCTCGTGGTTTGTCGTGAGCGCCGTAGATGGTACTTGGCCTATCAATTCACCAATGTTTAGGCGCGAGATGAACATAGAGCCACGAGCTATTTTCTCAGATGACGACGGCTGGGCGTTGGTGCTGGAGCGGACTGCGAGCATTAGTATCAGACCGTAAGATATTTTTGAGATGTTTTATCGGCTGTAGAGTGCCCCTCTGTATTCATACTGCTCTATTATTGGGACTCTAGATATGACTCGCCTAAAAATATCGATCGCGTTTAGAGGCACTGCAATGAACCCGTGCGAGCTCGCCCACACCGTTTCGCCATTGGAAAAGCTTTCCTCTAATGGTGAGTCTTCGTACCTGTAAATAGAGAACCTGTGATCCTCTGGTCTGTTGTGACCGTCTTGAACAACAGGAGTGAACAGACCAAAGTTTTTACGAGTCCAAGAAAGCTCTCCAAGCAGCGCCTCGTTTGCGCCTTCTGACATTAGAGATTTGGCTGAAAGCCAATACAGCCACACATTTCTTCCTGCAATGCTGTTATCGATGTCAAAGCCATCAGGATCAATCCAGCTCGCCTCAGGGTATTGCTCCAACTCAAGCCAAGCCGGTACTTGTAAGAATTCCCAATCGCGCACCGATTCATCTGCTCCTGTCGCGATCAACCCGAGAGGTTCTAGCCACTCCACGTAGTGGTTGAACATAACCAACCCGTCGGCCACGTTTAGGCGGCTAATGTGTTGTTTGCCTTGGAGGTCTACACTGTGACGAGCTCGGTAGTCGGTGGTGTAGTTTATGCCAGAGGCTAATGGGTGCCAGATCATTGTAACGGCTAAGATCAGGCAGGAGTATCTATTCAATCGAGACGACTTGTTGTCTCGAAGCTTTACAACTGCAGTTGTAGAATCAAGCCCAGAGAGGGCTAATGCGAACATCAGAGGTGCCAGTCCTATGAATATCCTAGCTGCCAAATCTTCTCTGGCTGTTGGCGCCACCAACCCAACAAGCGACATGCCAATAAAGGTCGCACCGACTGTATAGATAGCTATTCTCGCCCTCTGATCTCTTCGTAGGGTGATAGCTGCTGCGGCTAATCCTAGGGCAAACATCCCCCCAAAGACCAGACCAAACCATCGTGGCGTATAATAAATTGCTTCATAGTGACTGTAGAATGAGACAAGAGGCACAGCGCAAAGGGCTGCTACTGCGATAGCTGGCAGGTTGGCGACAGTGCGCATTAAGCGTCTATTTATGGGGGCTCGTGCGAGTGCACCCAACAGAACTAGGACTATACCAGCAGGGGATAGTAGATATACAGCCTGAGCAAAATTATGCTCCACGACTGATAGCCTCTCCAAAATAGGTAGTGACCCTACTGTGGTTTCTGGACCCGATAACAAAGGTAATACCAGGACGCCCCAAGCCACTGCCGAGACACTGGCAGTGAGAATATGACGGTTGCGAAGCCTAGGGTTTGTCTCCCATAAGGCGACCGCTGCGCCACCTAGAAATGCTAGCTGTATTAGAGCTGTCGCCTCTTTTAGCAGCATCGAGAAGATCAAGGCTAAGATCACACCCGTCCATCGCCAGACCGACAGTTTTGTTTCATTGAGTAGGCTGGAGCCAATCCATAAGGTAGCCGCGGCTCCCAATAGATCTAGTTCGGGGTAATACCAGACCTGAAAAAGAGCAGGTCCACAGACCATGGATAGCCCAGCAGCGAGTGTGGCGTGTTTGCGGAATCCAGCTGATCTCAACCAGCTACGAGCTGCTATTCCAAAGAGCCCAACAGATAAAAATGACTTTAGAAATGCCACCCAAATCGGTGGAGGTCCTACGCCAAACAGCTCAACATGACTTTTGAAAATAAAAATCGAGATTGGTCGAAATGCCATGGCATCAATAGGGAAAGGCATCAAGAATGGCTTGTAAAAGTCGGACCATGGCACAGTAGAAACTAGGTCTAATACTCGATGTGTCACATTGTCGGCTTTCGGTACTAGCCCGACAATGCCTAGAACTACTGCGACCACGAGAAGTACAATTGCCCCTTTACCATCTAGTCTCTCTCGGAGTCGTACTAAAGGTCTAGGGGTGCTTTTTGGATCGCTCAAATTAACGTCACATAGTTAGCGGTTCGGCTCTTAGGATCTCCAACATGGGAGAAAAACCGAAGCCCTTCACCCCATGCGAGATTGAAAATACGCTTCTCTTCCAGGGCATTGAGAAGCCTGAAAGGGTGCAGTGGTTTTGATGATTTGAGTTTGAGCATGGCCCGCAACCCAGGCTCAAACTTTGGATAGCGGACCATTAGGCGAAAAATATAGTAGAAATTCTCAAAAGCCTTAGTCTCACTTCCTTGAAATGTTGTTTTTGGTTTGGATAACCCTCCCTCTAGCCCGCTCGAATAGTCCTCAGTTAGATGACCTGAATCCCACGCCTGTTGCTCCCATTCGCTGTGTGGCATTGGCACAGCTAGTGCAACTCGCATGTGATCTGCTCCAATCTCACGGTTTAGCCGCACGGTCTCAAATACATCACTAATGCTCTCACCTGGACTACCAAGCATGTTGAATGTGGTTAGCTCAAGCCCTGCGCTCTTTATTAGTCGAGCAGCCTCTCTTACCTGATCGTTTGAGACTCTCTTGTTTAGGATTTGGCTCCTCAGATCTTCGTTACCAGTCTCTATTCCTATTGCTAGACCGCGACAGCCCGCCGCGGCTAGGGCTTCAACGGTATTTTTTGTGACTAGCTCAACCGAGCTGTTGCAGGTGAAAGGGACCCCAACCCGAGATGAATACAGTTCTGCAAAGTCTTCCAGCCATCGGGTCCCAATAGTGAAAAGGTCATCTGAAAAATGAACTGCGCTAAGAGGGTAGCGCTCCTTTACCCATGCGACCTCTTCCACCGCTCTTTCGGGGGATTTTCTACGCACAAAACTTGATCGACCTCTATTTAGATCCCGATCTGCATTGTCATAGAGTTCTTTGAGGTTTGGGTTCCAGCAAAATGAGCAAGAGTGAACACACCCTCGCCCTGTCGCGAACTTCTTCCAAGGAAAGCGAGCAATAAACGGGTGCTTGAAATAGAGATCTCGGTCTGGCATTGGGAGGTCGTCTAGATTTTGCAGGAGCGGTCTCGGGTGGTTGGATATCAGTTTGCCATCGGTCTGAGTAGATAGGTTGGCGAGATCCGAGAACGGTTCGTTGGCTGTGATTCTTTCCACCAATTCAAGAGTCACCCCTTCTGCCTCTCCCGCACAGACGGCATCTATGTTTGGGTCTAAAGCGAGACTTGGTTCAAAAGTTGCGCTTGTTCCGCCCATCATCACTGGTACATTCGGCATGGACGTCTTTGATATTTTGGCCAGCCGCTTCGCCACCTGCTCCCCACCAACAGGACATGGGATCACCACTAGAGTCGGATTAGCGGATATTATCTCACCGGTGAGATTTTTCTCTTCGGCCTCCAAGAGCAGCGATGTTTCGTGGCCGTTTGACTTGAGCCAACTAGACAGGTCAGTGACAGCGAGCGATTCATTTAGCCCGCTGTCTTGTAGAAATAGAATACGAGACATGGTGATATTCTATCTCAACTATAGGTGGCGTCGTAGCGAAAAGGTGCAGAGGAAGTGTCGATTTGGTTTGGCGAGGGTCTATTGGGAAGGCGATTTCCAACAAACAACTCGAACAGAGAGAGCCTAACAATGTATACTGTGCGTGTTCGTGGAAGTGTGACAAGGGATCCATCAATGAATCGCGATGTAGTCTTAATCAACCCAAGTTATATGTATCCGTCCGCCGACAGAAAGTTGGTCGGTGAGCCCGACGATGGTATCTATTCGGATGCTCTAGTGATGGACCTTCCCAGCATGGAGTTTCTCTATCCTCCGGTGGGTCTGTTATCCCTGGCAGGCGCACTAAAAAGAGATGGTTTCACAGTCGAGGGAATCGATTCAAACACTCGTAAAGATTCTATGATGGAGCTTGCCCGTCAGTGTGAGGGTGCCAAGGTTGTTGGCATCACTTTACTGGTAGCCAACCTCCGCTCTGTCTATCAGATCGTTAAATATATGAAAGGTCGTGGGTACGAGGTGGTTGTCGGTGGCGCGTATCCCAGTATTACCCCAGAAGTTGTGGCTCAGTTAGGGCTTAAGTATGGCATTTCCGGTGAGGGGGAGGTGGCGTTTACGAGGCTGTGCCGCGCCTTAATTCGAGGTGAGGGCAAACCAGAGGATATCCCTGGGATTATCATTAATGAAGATGGCGAGTTGTTTACAAAACCGCCTGTGTTGCTCGAGAGCCTGAACGACTGGCTGCCGGACAGAGACATTATGCGCTCTGAAAACTACAAGCTACCGTTTGCGGGGGGCTTAGAGGTGGCTTTGGCTTCTCGTGGTTGTCCATATTCATGTACGTTCTGTTATTGCTCTAGCGCTCCCAAAGGCTCTATGTTTACTACTAGTCGGTGGGTCGATGTCGACGTAATTGTTGGTGATATCAAAGATACTTTGAGAAGGTACAATCCCAACTACATAGAGATGCTCGACGAGACGTTTACTGTGTCTCGTAAGTTTGTACTGGCGTTTTGCCAGGCGATAAAAGAGGAGGGGTTGAAGTTCAATTGGGGCGCTAAAACTCGCATGGATCTTGTCGATGAAGAGGTGTTGTCAGCCATGAAAGAGGCCGGTTGTCAGAAGATAGGGTTTGGTCTTGAGAGCGGTGTTTATGATCACCGTTTGGCCATGAGAAAAGATTTTTCAAACGACCACGCCGCATGGGTATTTGATACAACTCGCAAGCTGGGATTAGAGTCGGGGTGCACAGTTATCTTTGGCCATCCTAATGAGACACGTGCTGAGATGCAGCAGAGCGTAGACTTTGTGATTGATAGCTCTCCTGATTACGTCGAGTTTCACGTAATGGTCTTGATTCCAAAGACAAAACTGTTTTATGACGCTGTTGCCGAAGGCAAGGCTACTCCAGATCTGTTTGAGCGGTTCATGCGAGGAGAGATCACATATCCAGAGTATGCTCCTGGTGATATTACAGCCAAAGAGATGCGAGCTATTCATAAGTCCGCTATTCGTCAGTTTTACTTTAGACCTAGCTATGTAGCGCAAGCTGTTCGCAGGGTTAAGAGTGCAGATGACTTATTTCAGTACGGGAAAACCGCTATGTCACTATTAAAAATGAGTGATATAAAGAGGCCAACCTGGATGTTGGGGCGTAGTTAGAATGAGAGTCCTTTTATTAAATCCATCGATTAAACCAGAGCAGTTTGGTAGGTTCGCCTCTTTGTTAGAGGCTATGCCTTGTGTGGGGCTGGCATATGTAGCGACCTTCCTGTCGAAGGCGGGGCATAATGTCCGGGTTTTTGACGATTTCGCGCTTGGGGCTGGTCGTGAAAAAGTGCTCGAGGCGATCGATTCGTTCAGTCCAGATGTGCTCGGCGTTTCAGTCCTGACTCCTGTAGCAACAGACATAATGAGCCTGTTGAAGACACTTAAGCGCCGCTCACCTGAGACAAAGGTGATGTTAGGCAATATCCACGCCGATCTGTTTCCAGAGACTTTTGTAGGACTAGCTGACGCTATAGTTCATGGAGAGGGAGAGCAGGCTTCTGTAGATTTACTTGAAGAGTGGTCTCAGGGGCGAACTGGAGAAGGCGTTCCTGGTGTATCTGTTTTTGTTGATGAAGTACTTAGTCGCGGACCAGAACGAGCACTGGAAACAGATCTAGATAGCTTTCCTTTTCCGGATTGGGGTTTGATGCCCTATCACCGCTACAGCTTGTTACCCCTTGGCACAGTCGCTAAACCCATTGTGGCTATTGCAGCTTCACGAGGTTGCCCTTACCGCTGCACCTTCTGCGCCCTCGAAAACCAGGGCAAGATTTATAGAAAACGCTCAGTGAAGAACGTGGTTGATGAGATCGAATACGATGTTGAGAAATTTGGCGTCAAGCAAGTCGGCTTTATGGATCCGATCTTCCCTCTCGGTGACAAATACGCCATTGCTTTTTCAAAGGAGATGATCGCTAGAGGTCTACATAAGAAGGTTGTTTGGCTGTCGGAACTCCGTACAGACTCAGTCACAGTAGAGGGTCTCCGGTGGATGAAAAAAGCTGGCTGTAGACGCTTGGTGTTTGGTATTGAGAGCGGGGTTGACTCTCTCTTGAAGTCTTCGGGAAAAGCCAACACAGCAGGTAAGGCTAGCGAAATTATTAGTGCCTGCAGAGAAATTGGGATCACTACGGTAGGTCTCTTTATGCTTGGGATGCCCAGTGAGACACCAGCTGAAACACAGGCTACGATTGAATTTGCCTGTGAGTTGGAGTTGGATTTTGCCAAATTTGCTATCACTGTCCCTTTTCCGGGGAGCGAGCTGTATGACTCTATGGTCAAAAGTGGTGAGCTAAATCGAACAGACTGGGAAAACTACACCACATTCAATCCAGACACCGAACAGATCGTAATAGCCAGTAGAACCCAGAGTCCTACTCAGCTTCTAAATGCCCTAAAAGATGCCACTACAAGATTCTACATGCGTCCAAAGGTCATCGCTAGACAGCTCTTCACTATTCGTACCGTTGATGCTAGACAAATGGCCAACGGACTCTGGAGTATCTTACCCGATCTAGGTAGAAAACGGGCTTAGATAAATTGATGTTGTGGCGAGTTGATACGAGCTTTGGTAGATGGGAGCAGCCATGTGGTTTTCTACTGATTTTTGGAGCGAAAGATGGCACTTAGTCGAGCGGATATAGTTGACAAACTGTTTGTTGATAGGGTCTCTGCTCTTGAGCCCAGAGAGCTTAGGTCGGATTTAACTAGTCCAGTACGTGAGGGAGCGTCTCTAACTGCTCGACAGGCCCTCGGTATTTTTGAGACTCAGGCGTCAAGCAGGCACCTTGATTTCACCGCTAGAAGGCTAAAAATTACGGGGGACAGTTTCTATACTATCTCTTCTTCGGGTCACGAGGGTAGCGCGGCTGTGGCAGAGGCGCTGCGGCCAACTGATATGGCCTTCTTACACTATCGATCGGGTAGCTTCTTTGTTCAACGAGGACGTCAAGTTCCAGGCGAGAGCCCGCTCTTTGACGTTTTATTGGGGATGGTGGCCTCTTCCGATGAACCAATAGCGGGAGGTCGTCATAAGGTTTTTGGCTCTAAGCCACTAAATATACCTCCACAGACGTCTACAATTGGCTCTCACCTGCCAAAGGCCGTGGGTGCAGCAGCTATGATGGATCGCCACCAGCGAGTTCAGTTCTCCCCAGAGCTACCAGAGGACTCCATTGTCTTTTGTAACTTCGGTGACGCCTCATCAAACCACTCAACATCGACCGGCGCTATTAACTCCGCTTGCTGGGCTGCTCATCAAAACTTGCCTGTTCCTATTCTCTTCTTGTGTGAAGACAATGGCCTAGGGATTTCAGTAAGAACGCCAGGTAGCTGGGTTGAGTCTGCATATGCCCACCGCCCTGATATGGCCTATTTTAGAGGCGACGGATTAGACATAGTAGATGCTTACGAGACCGCATTAGACGCTGTAAATTATGTAAGAACCACACGTAAACCAGGCTTTCTACATCTAAAATTAATACGCCTATTGGGGCATGCGGGCTCTGATGTTCAGCAAAATTACCACCCGTTGTCAAAAATTCAAGAGGACGAGGCAAAAGACCCGTTGTTTCAGACGGCGAAGTTACTTGTAGAGGGCGGATGGGCTACTCCAAAACAACTTCTGGATCTCTATGAGGATCTCAGGGTTCGTACGGAGGCTCTGGGGAAAGAGGCTGTTAGCCGCCCTAAGCTAATGACCAGAGAGGAAGTAGTCGCTCCAATGGCGCCGATAGACCCCGATGCTATTGAGAACGAGGTGCTTAGAGGTATAGATGCAGATCAGCGCGGAGAATTTTGGGGTACAAGGCTCCCCGAGTCAGATCGCCCTCGTCATATGGCTATGCAGCTCAACAGAGCGCTAGGCGATCTACTTGTGAAGTATCCAGAGTCTGTCATCTTTGGTGAGGATGTGGCTAAGAAAGGAGGGGTCTACCATGTGACAGCGGATCTCTCTAAGAAGGCTGGGGTCGGGCGTGTGTTCAACACACTACTCGATGAACAGACAATTTTAGGGCTAGCTATCGGTGCTGGTCATTTGGGATATCTGCCTATCCCCGAGATTCAGTACCTAGCCTACCTTCACAACGCTGAGGATCAGTTGCGCGGTGAAGCTGCTACAATGCAGTTCTTTTCTAATGGTCAATTTAAGAACCCTATGGTTGTTAGAATAGCTGGATACGCCTATCAAAAGGGCTTTGGCGGTCACTATCATAACGATAATTCAGTTGCTGTTTTAAGAGATATCCCCGGTCTAATAATCGCCTCTCCCAGCAGGGGTGACGACGCAGTGTCTATGTTGCGTACCTGTATGGCTGCGGCTCGAGTAAACGGCACTGTTTCAGTCTTCTTGGAGCCCATTGCGCTCTATATGACCAAAGACCTTCATGAAGTCGGTGATGAGCTATGGCGAGTTCCATACGAGCCACAGTCCTCGCACATTGCCATAGGTGAGGGGAAGACGTGGAGAGAGGGCTCAGATATTACGATATTAAGCTGGGCTAATGGGCTCTGGATGTCCCTGCGTGTCGCAGAGCGTTTAGAGCGCGAACACGGGATCTCAGTCCGTGTGTTTGACTTGAGATGGTTGGCGCCGTTTCCAATAGAGCAGATGCTAGAAGAGTCTAATAAGACTGGTAAAGTACTGGTTGTGGATGAGACACGAGCAACAGGTGGTGTTTCCGAGGGGATATTTACTGCTCTGATTGAGAGCGGCTTTACTGGAGATCTTCGACGTGTTGCAGCGATGGACTCGATCATCCCACTGGGCGACGCCGCCAACTTAGTTCTCGTTCAGGAAGATCAGATTGAAGAGGCTGTCCTTGAAATGGTTGGGGGTGAGAAGTGAGCAGCGCTAGACTTAGAGCACTCGTAGTCTGTCCTGGGCGTGGTTCTTACGGCAAGTTTCAATTGGGCTCCTTAAAGAATGGCAGCCCTATTATTTCGAAACTCGATGCTTTCAGGGCTTCCTTGAACCGTCCTACAATTACAGAGCTCGACAGCGCTGAACGATACAGCGGTTTGAAGCATGTCGCGGGTGAGAACGCCAGTTTACTCACGTTTGCGGCTACTGCTAATGACGTCTCTCAGCTTGATCCTGAAAAGGTAGATGTCATAGCTGTGGCTGGAAACTCCATGGGGTTCTATACAGCACTATACGCGTCCGGTGCATTGGATTTGATGGAAGCTGCTAGGCTAGTTGAGACCATGGGTGATCGCCAGCGGAAGAATGTAATCGGTGGGCAGGTACTTTACCCAATTGTTGATGAAGACTGGGTCGAAAGCCCATCTCAGAAATCGACTGTACAAGAGGTTCTTACGTGGGAAAACACTTTCGAGTCAATCTCATTAGGTGGTACCGCTGTTATCGGTGGTGACACAGAGGCTGTCCGTAAGATCCTTAGAGATATGCCCAAGATAATACACGGTCTTCGTGAGTATCCAGTCCAACTACCACTTCACTCAGCGTTTCACACACCCTTGATGAATGAAACCTCTGATTGGGCACATTCCGTGTTGTCAGACCTCTCAATTCGCGCCCCAAAAATTCCTTTAGTCGCTGGAGACGGGCGGATATTTGGTCGTTGGGCATCTACCGATGAAATACTTGATTACACATTGGGATCTCAAGTTGTAGATCCTTATGATTTTAGCAAGAGTATCAAATCAGCTCTCTATGACTATGCTCCAGACACAGTCGTTTTACCCGGTCCCGGTGACACGATGGGAAATCCCGTGGCCACTATAATGATCAAAATAGGCTGGCGAGGCTTAAGAGACAAGGCTGATTTTATAGAGGCCCAACGCTCTGATTCACCAGTTATCATCTCCATGACTCGTGAAAACCAACGCAGCCTAGTGGTAATTTAGCGTTTTTCGCGGTAATGGCCTTCAGCGAGTGGCCCTTTTAGCTACTCCTTGTTACCAAAACAGGTAGAACAGTTGACTGATTTTGCTTCGCTCGAGCTTATAGAGCCACTTTTAAGAGCCTTGTCCGCACAAGGTTACGAGAACCCTACTCCCATTCAAGAGTCTGCAATCCCCCCTCTGCTTAGAGGTGAGGATGTTCTAGGTTGTGCCCAAACTGGCACAGGTAAAACAGCAGCTTTTCTTCTGCCCATTCTTCAACGAATATCGGCATCGTCACTCAATGGTAAGCGAAAAATTAAAGGGTTGGTGCTTACGCCCACCAGAGAACTAGCCGCACAGATTAACGAGAGTTTCGCGGACTACGCTGAATTCGTTGATGTAAATGCTATGGTCATCTTTGGTGGAGTAAACCAGAGACCGCAGGTCTCCCAATTGCGCCGTGGTGTCGATGTGCTTATCGCAACCCCAGGGCGTCTCTTGGATCTTCATGGACAAGGCCACATTAACTTTAATGACGTGGAGTTTTTTGTTTTAGATGAGGCCGATAGGATGTTGGACATGGGCTTTGTCCGCGACATTCAAAAGATTATTAAGCTACTGCCCGAAGATCGTCAGAACTTGCTGTTTTCCGCGACTATGCCAAAGGCCATTGTAAGGTTAGCCAGTGCCTTTCTAAACGATCCAACAATGGTAGAGGTCGATCCTGAGTCAAGCACCGTGGAGCGTATCCGACAGGTGGTGATGTATGTCTCGAGACCCAACAAAAAACGACTCCTGATAAGTCTATTAAAAGAAAAAGACATAGAGAGCGCCATAGTGTTTACCCGTACAAAACACGGCGCCAACAAAGTAGTCAAGGACTTACTAAATAGCGGTGTAGAGGCCGCAGCGATTCATGGAAACAAGTCCCAAGGGGCTAGAACTCGAGCACTAGCTGGGTTTAAGTCGGGTGAAGTACGAGTTCTGGTCGCGACAGATATTGCCTCTCGGGGAATCGACGTTGATGGTGTTAGTCACGTAATTAACTACGATATACCCAACATTCCGGAGAGTTACGTTCATCGTATTGGTCGAACCGCGAGGGCTGGAAAAGAAGGTGTCGCTATAGCGTTCTGTGATGAGACTGAGTCAGCGTACCTTAGGGATATTGAACGGTTGATAGGAGAGGGTATCGAGGTTGACTCTGATCATCAGTGGCACTTTGTAGACGCTATAAACGCGCCAAGGCAGAAGCCGCAAAAAACCCAACGGAACAGATCTGGTCAACGGGACTTTAGGAGTGGTCAACGTCGCGGCGGCGGTGGTGGCGGCGGCGGTTCTCGTCGCGGTCCCGGAGGCGGTAGAAGGCACGGTAACAATAGTGGTCGTGGTGGCGGTGGTGGCGACAGATAGTCACCTTGGCTAGCTACCCATAGATACCCGGATTCCTATACAGTGGGTCGACACCCCCTCCCGATCGCCGGACAACTCATAAGTGTATGCGTAGTCTATGCTGGTGCCTTGACCATAAACGCTAATTCCTGTTCCTATGACTTGCCTGACCTCGCTTGTAGAGAACCCTCCTCGCAGTGCTCCCATTTGACCCAGTCCGGCTTCTAGACCCATGCGTCCCTCCATAATCTCGTTCTGCCAGACACCATCAAGGTCTACTCTAACCACATTGTCGGCGCTCCAAGATGCGCTAAGCACAAGACTTTGGTCTATCAACCCTCCAGAAAGCATACCTCGTGACGCAACGGCTACGGATAGTCCTTCTGCTAGCATACCAGCGGCCGAAAGGTCTAAATCAAACCCAGAGTCTTCTCCCGAGAGTTCGCCATCTACACTGTCCCAGATAGCGGTCATACCTATTGCGATTCGACGCTGGGCCATAGAGATCCCGAACCCGCCAATATATCGAGAGTGGTCCTTGTTGTTTGATATCTCTTCCCC